>JASLCF010000079.1 GCA_030146155.1 Savagea sp. | reverse complement strand
AGGTAAGTGAGCTTCGACTTGAAGTGATTGTGCCTCAACCTCTTGTCAAAAAGAGCATCCAGGCTCTCTTAAAGGCTCATCCTTACGAAGAACCTGCTTATGATGTCATCGCTCTTGAACAATATACCAATGAAAGAGGATTAGGCCGCGTTGGAAAGCTCGATGCGAGTCTCACATTGGGTCAATTTGCTGAAAAAGTAAAAGCAGCATTTAATGTGCCATTCGTACGAACCGTTGGACAGTGGGATAAAATGATAGAAACCGTTGCTGTTTTAGGAGGGTCTGGCTCGAAGTATGTGTTTGCAGCTAAACAAGCAGGAGCTGATGTTTTTATTACCGGAGATATGGATTTCCATACTGCACAGTTGTGTGAAGAGTTAGGGTTAGCTGTCATTGACCCAGGTCATCATGTTGAAAAAGTGATGATTGAAGGAGTCGCACATGAGATGAATCAGAGATGTTTGGCAGAAGGATTATCTGTAACCTTTATACCCTCAACAATAGATACTGAAATGTTTCAAGTCAAATAGAAAGGCATGTCTTCTGAGTTGTAGAAGACATGCCTTTTATTATGAATGATACGGTTCAATTCGTTCGACAGGAGTTGGATTTTTAATTCGTGGTAAAATTCGATTTAATTCAAACTCACGAACAGGTTGATGTGTTTCTGGTAAATCAGGGTCAAAGTTTTCAAGGTATTTAATCACTTCTCTCACAATCAATGTTGGCGTAGATGCGCCTGCTGTGACAGACACCGTTTCAATTCCTTTTAACCATTCTGGATTAATTTCGGACACATCAGAGATTCTATAAGAAGGAACACCTGCAATTTCAACTGAAACTTGAGTTAGTCGATTAGAGTTATTACTTTTTGGATCGCCAACCACGATGAGTAAATCACTTTCACCTGCTTGCTCTGCTACTGCTTCTTGACGGACTTGTGTAGCTAGACAAATCTCTTCATGTTTTTCGATATGTGGATATTTTTCTTGTAAAGCTTCCATAATCATTTCAACATCCCATTGGCTCATCGTTGTTTGATTCGTCACTAAGAGTTGATCACTTTGAACTTCCAAAGCTTCAACATCTTCTAACGTTTCAATTAAATGAACTTTATCTGGGGCAACACCAATTGCTCCCTCTGGTTCAGGGTGATATTTCTTACCGATGTAAATAATTTCATAACCTTGGTCTGTTTTTTCTTGAATTAAGTCATGCGTACTCGTTACATCCGGGCAAGTTGCATCAATTGAAACTAATCCTTTTTGACGAGCGAGTTCTCTTACTTGAGGAGAAACGCCATGAGCTGTAAAAATAACAGTGCCTGTATCTACTTTATTTAAAATATCTAAACGGTCTTTACCATCTAAAGTAATGATGCCTTCTTCTTCAAATGCATCCGTTACATGTTTATTATGAACAATCATCCCTAATATATAAATAGGACGAGGTAACGTTTTATCTAATGCTGCGTTGCGTGCAATCACCATGGCATCGACGACTCCATAACAATACCCACGAGGCGAAATTTTTAATACTTTCAACACATACACATCCTTCTCATCATTTATCTTTACTCTACAGCTTAAAGTAGAGGACACTCATTGCAACAGGGGTGGAAAGTGCTGAAACTTACAAAATCAGCTTAACTGCTCAACCTGTGAGAGCTCAATCTCAGTGAGTGAAGATTACTATTATTATAACTGAGCAGACGCTTCATTTCAAAAAAATCAATTGTTTCATTGTGATTACTTATCTTTAGTGTCAAAAAATGCTACAATATGAACAGATAAAGGAGGTCATTTACAAATGACAACATTTCAGCAATTTGGTTTAAAGCCATTTTTGGAAGAAGCAATTGAACGAATTGGCTTTACTACGCCAACTCCTATTCAAGAAGCGATGATTCCACTCATATTAAAAGGGAAGAGTGCAATAGGGCAAGCCCATACAGGAACAGGGAAATCACATAGTTTCCTGATTCCAATCATTGAACGAATCGATCCATCGACACCTATCGTTCAAGCGGTCATTGCAGCACCTACTCGTGAACTAGCCGATCAATTGTACGAAGCGGCACTTGAATTAGTAGAAGGTACGGATATTCAAGTGACAGCTGCAATTGGAGGTACAGATAAAGAACGTTTAAAAGGTCGATTACGCAATGTTCCGCATTTACTCGTAGGTACACCCGGACGAATTAAAGACGTCGTAGCGGACCAAGCTATTACGATACACCAAGCAAAAATATTAGTCATCGATGAGGCAGACCTATCATTTGATATGGGATTCATTGAAGAAATTGATGCATTCGCTCAAACAATGCCAAAAGATTTAGAAATGTATGTTTTTTCTGCTACGATTCCAGAAAAATTAAAACCATTTTTAATGAAATATATGGAAAAACCAGAACATATAAGCATTGGAAGAAAACAATCTTTAATTGAAAATATGCATTACTCATTGGTACCGATGCGAAGTGCGAATAAATACACGAAATTAAAAGAGATTATGGCAACGATGAATCCTTATCTAGCTATTATTTTTACAAATACACGTGAACATGCGGATCAATTGGCAGACCAACTCGCAGCTGATGGGATTAAAGTGGGTCGAATTCATGGTGATTTGTCACCGCGTGAACGTAAGCGTATGATGAAATTAGTTCGTGAATTAGAATTCCAATATATCGTAGCGACTGATTTAGCAGCTCGTGGTATCGATATCCCGGGTGTGAGTCACGTTATTAACTATGAAATTCCTGAAAATATCGAATTCTTTGTTCACCGTGTAGGTCGAACAGCGCGTGCGGGTTTACAAGGTCATGCCATTACATTATACAGCCCAGATGAAGAAGAACTAGTTGCTCAAATTGAAGCATTAGAGATTCCTTTCCAACATGAAGAAGTGAAAAATGGAGAATGGGTTGAAGTGAAACAACGTCAAGCACGTAAAAAACGTGTACGTGATGAGCAAGATATTGATAAGTTAGCGAAATCTGCTATTCGTAAACCTAAAAAAGTGAAACCAGGCTATAAAAAGAAAATGAAACGCCAAGTGGAAGACTTCAAAAGAAAAGAAAGAAGGAAGATGAGAAAAAAATGACGGAATTATTGTTAGGTTCACATGTTTCTATGAGTGGCAAAAAAATGCTATTAGGTGCGAGTGAAGAAGCTTTAAGTTATGGTGCAAATACATTTATGATTTATACAGGAGCACCTCAAAATACAAGAAGAAAACCCATCGAAGAATTAAACATTGAAGCAGGTATGGCACATATGAATGAACACGGCATGCGAAAAATTGTTGTCCATGCTCCTTACATTATCAATATTGCCAATACAACAAAACCAGCAACATTCCGCCTAGGCGTTGACTTTTTAATGAGTGAAATTGAAAGAACGCAAGCCTTAGGTGTCAATCAAATCGTATTACATCCAGGAGCACATGTTGGCGCAGGTGTTGATACAGGAATTGCTCGTATCATTGAAGGCTTAAATGAGGTACTAGAAGTAGAGGGAACAGTACAGATAGCCTTAGAAACAATGGCTGGAAAAGGCACAGAAATTGGCCGCTCATTTGATGAAATTGCTCGGATTATTGACGGAGTCACACATAACGATCGTTTGTCTGTGACTTTTGATACTTGTCACGTACATGACGCAGGTTATGATATAGTGGGCGATTTAGACGGTGTACTTACAGAATTTGATAAGACGATCGGACTGAATCGCATTCAAGTATTGCACATTAACGATAGTAAAAATGAACGTGGAGCTGGAAAAGACCGACATGAGAACATTGGTTTTGGTCACATTGGTTTTGATGCTTTGGCTTCGATTGTACATTTAAAAGAATTCGCTGAGATTCCAAAGATTTTAGAAACACCTTATGTAGGTGAAGATAAGTTAACGAAGAAAGCCCCTTATGAAGTTGAAATTGATATGCTTACAAAGCAATTTTTTGAGCCAGAACGCATTGAAGCATTGCGTTAACGAGGGTGATACATCCTTCTCTGAGGAGAGGGATGTTTTTGTTTGTTAAAAAATGAGGTTCGGAAAGTTGAAAAAGAGACTGAAATAAACTATAATCGGAATCATTACGATTTGAAAGGATTTACTGATGACACAACCACTTATTGAGCTGAAAAACGTCTCATTCCGATACGAGCAACAACTGATTTTAAAACACATTGACTTTACTTTGAATCCTGGAGAGTTCTGGGCATTGATTGGACCGAATGGCTCTGGAAAGTCGACGATGATCCAATTGATTTTAGGATTACTCGAACCGACAGAAGGGGAAGTAAAATTGTTTGGTCAACCGAATCATTCTTTTAAAGAAAGAGATAAGATTGGATTTGTCTCTCAAAAATCCAATGCATTCAACTCTACTTTTCCAGCGACTGTATTCGAAGTTGTGCGCAGTGGCTTAACGAAAAAGAAAGGTTTATTTCGTTCATTCCATGCCAAAGACCATGAAAAAGTGATGGAAGCTTTACGTCTCGTGCATATGGAAGATTTTTCAAAACGTCCGATTGGAGCCTTGTCTGGTGGACAGCAACAACGTGTCTTTATCGCAAGGGCTTTGGTGAGTGACCCTGAACTGCTAATTATGGATGAGCCTACTGTGGGTATCGACCAAGAAAATGTCAAACAGTTTTATCAATTGATTGAACAATTGAATGAACAACAAGGCATTGCGATTTTATTAGTCACACACGAGATTGATCTTGTCACTAGTCTCGCTTCTCATGTGGCCTGTTTGAATCAAGAAATGCATTTTCATGGAGGACAGAAGCAATATGAACAGATGGAAGACGACGACGTGTCTAAATGGTACGGCCATCCAGTTAAACGTGTTCATGGAGGTGATTTAAATGCTTGATGCAATCCTTCACTATCCGTTTCTTCAAAATGCATTTCTATCAGGTATTATTATTGGATGTATCGCGCCGATGCTAGGTTTGTTTATTGTTGTAAGGAGGCTATCTTTAATTGCCGATGCACTTAGTCATGTCGCACTTGCGGGAATTGCAGGGAGTTTATATTTAAGTCAACAAGTGATTGCATTCGCTACATTAAATCCTATTTATTTAGGAATAGGGTCAGCAGTTGGTGGTTCATTATTAATTGAACGCTTACGTAAAACATATAAAAACTTTGAAGAACTTGCCATTCCAATCATCATGTCAGCAGGGATTGGATTTGGAGCCATTTTTATTTCTTTAGCAAAAGGATTTAGTACAGATTTAATGAGCTATTTATTCGGGTCTGTTTCTGCAGTAGGGAGAGAAGATTTATATGTTGTCATTGCGATTGCCATCGTTGTAATAGGTTTTGTATTTTTGTTTTACAAAGAGATGTTCACTTTATCTTTTGATGCTGATTATTCGAGAGTGGTTGGCATTCAGGGCAAATGGATTCAACCTTTATTTATGATTATTATTGCCTTGGTTATTGGTGCAAGTATGCGTATTGTGGGTATCTTGTTGGTTTCTTCTTTAATGACGATACCAGTAGCCGCGGCGATGAAGGTAGCGAAAAGCTTTAAATCAGCACTCTGGCTATCTGTTGTATTTGGAGAAATAGCAGTTTGGATAGGCTTAATTGCTGCTTTTTATCTTGATATTGCACCTGGCGGGATGATTGTCGTTACTTCTGTTGTTTTATTATTAATTGTATTAGGCACTCAAAAAATCAAATCTAGCGGAAGGGAAGAGATGGCATGACTATTGATGAAGCATGGGAAATTTTAAGTGAACATCAATTCAAAAAAACTAAAAATCGCCAACTTATTTTGGCTTTACTTGCGCAAGAAGATCGCTATATTACACCAATGGAAATTCGCTCAGAGTTAGTGAAGGATAACCCAGGAATGAGTTATGATACGGTATATCGCAATTTAGAAACTTTTGCAGAATTGCATATTATCGAACAAACTGAGTTGAACGGTGAAATGCATGTGCGTATGCAGTGCGGAGTTCATAGTCACCATCATCACTTTATTTGTAAAAAATGTG
>JASLCF010000219.1 GCA_030146155.1 Savagea sp. | reverse complement strand
GTACTCTCTCTTCTAGATGAAAAAGAAGAGACCATCCACAGTGAACTTCACGTCTTAACGTTTGAAGTAGTGGAAGAAGCAATTGAAGAAACGACAGAAGAAGAGCTTCCAACGATGGAAGAAGAACCTTCAATGACTGTTGAAGTGGATGAGGAAGCGACAGTTGTTCCAAGCCAAGCGCAAGCGGCAAAAGAGGAAGCTGTTTCAACTGAGTATCCATTGAACGAGAATGTGAAAGTCACACTTCAACCTGTTCAAGAAAAAGTATTATCAGGGAATGAAGTGCAATTTAAATTAAATGTCCATTTCACAGGAGCAAAAGGAGAACTGAAAGATAATGTCTTAACTTTAAAGCTCCCAACAATTGAACATGTGACATTTAATGAAGGAAGTTTAGCTGATTTAGCCATTGATGAGGTTCAACCAGTCTATGCAGACAATCAGTTGACATGGAAGTTACCAAGCATTAAAAAAGGACAAAGTTATGAAAAATTAATTCGTTTTAAAACAGAAAATGGTTACTTGAAAAATGGCCAAGAGGTAGGCATCACGGGTTCATTTACAGGTCAACATGTCACGACAGCGAATGAAGAAGCAGCTGGAGAAGTAGCACAACAAGCTTTTGATTTCCCAGTTGCAGCGAAAGCAACAATTGAATCAGGTGGCGCTGTTTCAATTACCAAAATTGCTTTAGATAAAGACCAATCCAAAGGTATTGGCTTCTTTAGACCGGGAGGCACTGTGCTTTTTCAAATCGAAGCTCAATTACCAAAGAAAGAAAAAGGGCAACAGTATTTGAAACCAGATGATAAAATCGTGATTAGGGATATTTTACCAAAAGGATTAACTTACGCTGGAATGATTAGAGGCCCAGAACCAACAAAAAGAGACGGTCAGACGTTAATATGGGAATTTGATAGCCTGAGTTACGAAGAACAAAAATATATGGCCAATTATCTGTTCGAAAAAGAATTATTAGTTAAAACAACAGTAGATAAAACAGTAAAGTCAGGGACTGAATTAAAGAATAAAGCAGAAATCTCCGCACCCTTTATTCATGAACAAAATAAAGGTGAAATAGCAGTTTCAATATCTGTCAAAGACAGTACAGGTGGAAATATACCTGTAGAAGGAGATGTTTTTGTCCCTGCATTTTATGGTCCTGCAAACGGTGAGGGAGGAATTGGAAATAACGATTTTAAAAATCCAAACCCAAAAGTGAAACCAGACGCTCGATTAAGGTTTGCACATCAAATAGCGCCGTTAAATGAAAGTTATGTAGATGGAAAATTTAATGAAATAGTAGATTTTAAAAAATACGAAACAATTTTAATTATTGATGAACATTTAATACTTGAAGATTATAGGGCACCAGGTAATTTTACTTTTAGGCCTGGAGAAAAATCTCCTGTTGGAATACCTCTTGAAAAACAGCCGAAATTCCATATTAAAGGTATAGTAAATGATGAGGAAGTTATTCTTGTTCATGCAAATGATGTTATTCAAGGGAAAGTATATACAAGAACTGAGCTAGGATTAGCAAAGGACGACAATGTGTCTCAATTAAAACTAGATTTTACTTATGCGCCAGGAGGCATGCTAGGATTCGGCTCTCAGTATACGTTTTCTGTAAAAAGTGGTTATGTTGGTAAAGTAACAAATAAGCTAGTTGTAAAAGGAATATCAGGGGCGGGTTTACATTTTGATTATACTAAGGACAATACAGGGATAAGAGGAAATTATTTCACTGACTTAAATACAGGTAAAAATAATTTTATGGGGCCACGCTCCGCAGAAATTGTGGATTATAATCCTTCAGATGAAACAATTGCAAAAGTAGGCATTCAACTTCTAGATAATAAAAACGGGTTTGTAGAAATTGGAAATAACCGTGTAGAAGTGAACATGCATGCAGTAAACAATTCAACCAGACCCTTAGAAAAAGACCTAGAGACGGTGATGCTTTTGCCTTTAGGTGTCACGTTAAATGAAAGTAACTTAGAAGCTGTTTTCTTAGATGAAAGAGGACAAAAAGTACAAGGTACTTACAGTATTTTAAGTGAGAATTATAATAATAGTGGTCGTCAACTAGTAAAAGCAGCATGGCCACAAACAGAAGTTTTACAAAAAGGACAAACAGTTAAAGCGCAATTTAATGTAAATATTACAGATAAAGCACCTAGCTATTTGAAATTTGATGTCTATGGGTATTCAGGAAGTCCAAAGATTTCTGTACCAAGTACATCAAACGGTGTCATTACGGATACCATTTTAGAAACAAGCGATGTAGAAGATTTAAACAATGATGGCAAAACGGATCAATACCGTTTGAAATCAGGGAATGAATATTACATTACAGGACAATACGATGTGCAAGCATCAAAATTTGTAAAAGCTAAAGGAACAGATAGCTTTGATGTATTCACAGAAGTAGCACCAGGTGAGGAAGTGGATTTTAAACTTTTCACAACGAATACCACAGGAAAAGACCTGGGTCATATGGTACTGATGGATGTTTTACCGTCAGTTGGTGATTTAGGCATTACAGACAACATCTCACGTGGCAGTCAATTTGAATTGACATTGACTGAAGGTGGCATACAGCTACCTGCTGAGTGGAAAGACAAAGTAGATGTCTACTACAGTACCTCCAAGAACCCAAGTCGTGAGGATTTAACGGTGAAGACGAAAAATCCAATTACAGTAGGTAATCCATCTAATGTAGATCCAGCAGCATGGATTCATGAAAAAGACATGAAACCTACGGATTGGGATCAAATTCGTTCATTTAAAGTAGAAATGAAAAAAGAGACAAGTTGGTTAAAAGGAGCCAACATCGATATTAATTATACGATGAAAGTGCCACCGGTGAATCAATTACC
>JASLCF010000049.1 GCA_030146155.1 Savagea sp. | reverse complement strand
TTGGATAAATCCTATAAAAAAGGACTCGTCAAAAAATCAGTAACACTGACTTTTTAACGAGTCCACTAGCCCACCTCTATTCATCGACTACAATTCTTCACCAATGTTATTGGACAAAGAATCTTTTAATTAGAGGCGAGAGCACCCACGTGTTTGAGCGCTTCTCTTTTGCTTAATGGACGTAATGGGTGTGTTGCTACATACTTTTGAACGGCGAGTGGGTTTGTTTTTGCGTATTCACGAAGGACCCAGCCAATTGCTTTTTCAATAAAAAATTCAGTACTCGTGTGTAATTGATCAATGGCGTGGAATAAAAAATCTTCATTCATTTGCTCTTTGTATTTCAGTTGGTGAAGAAGGGCTGCACGCTTGATCCAAAATGAATCGTCTGTTAACCATTGTCGCATGATTTCTTCACCTTCTGTACGAGAATCAAGGATGAGTGGCCCAATTAATTTCGGAGCAATGAAATCTACTGTATCCCACCAAGATTGGTACATTAACCAGTCATAAAAAAGAGAAATATGTTTGAAAGACAAATGTTTCCTTCCTCGGTATGCAAGCTCCATTGCAAGATATTGAAATTCTCGTTCAGGAAGAAAATAAAGAGTATTACATGTTTTAAACCAGTCTTCTTTTTTGGGCGTATGGTGATGTGTAAAAAAATCTTTCATCAATTGCTTTCGTTCAGGACTCGTAATGCCCAGGAAGCGAAACTGATTGCGCATGTAAGCTTCCATAGGGACTTGTTGTTCAGGGTTACGATGGGTTCGAATGAAATCAATAAAGAGTTGGAGTTGAAAATTTTGTTTGGTCATATAAGGGTCACTCCTGGTAGACTGTGACTTGATTGCGCCCTTTTTTCTTTGACTGATAGAGCGCATAGTCAGCAAAATCTAATACTTTTTCTGGGTGATTGGTGTGCAAAGGAAATGCACAAATGCCAGCTGACATAGTAACCGGTTCACCTGTTGGACTGATTGAGTTTTCTAATTCACTTCTTAAATTTTCAGCTAAGTTTGTAATGTAAGGAAGTGGTTTGTCTTTGAATAAAATAACGAATTCTTCCCCACCATAACGGCTAGCAATATCGTTCGGTCCAAGATGTTCAGTAATTATTTCTGCAACATACTGAAGAACTTCGTCGCCTATAAGATGTCCATAATTGTCGTTAACAGATTTAAAATAATCTAAATCTAAGAGGAGTACTGAAAAAGACTCATCCTTTTCAATCCATTCGTGCAGTATGCTGTTCATCGCTCTTCGGTTAGATAAACCGGTCAAAGGATCAATAATCGACTGATTGTGATAATAAGACACTTGTTGATTAAAACTACCTATACTTTTCAGTACAGCACCTTTCATCTTTTCCACTTCATAATACCAACTATTGATTGCCTCAATTTCGCTTGCGATAGCTTTTTCATCAGAACTTTTACCAGTCAATATGGCAAGTTTTCTTAAGGGTTTTGTGATATACAAACCAATAGCAATCGAGATGATAATGGAAAGGAGTAAGAAAGGAGATGAAGTTTTAAAGACTTGACTCATAAAGCCCCATGTCGGCTTTTCTATCTCAGAGAGCGGCTGCTGTGAAATAATGCCCCAACCGGTTGAGAAGAGAAAAGAATAGCCAACAATCATCTCTGTGCCATCTTTATTGGTTGTAATTGTGGAACCTGTTTTTTGGCTTAACGCATTTTTAACAGCAACATTATCAGTAGCATTGTCTAAAATTTGAAGTTGATCATCATGAAAGAGTACGTAAGAATTTTGGTCGACTACATAGAGGGAGGTACTTCCATTATAATGGTGATCAGCTAAAATTTGTTTTAAACTATTGTCTTCTTTTAAAAATAAAGTGCCCCCTACAATTCCTAAAAAGTCATTGTGCTCATTAAAAATAGGTTGTGAAAAGAAAATAGCTTGTTTCCCATAAACAGAGAGAAAGGGATCAGAGATATAAGCTTTTTGTGCTTCCATTGCTTCCATAGTAGTATTTGTTTGAAGATAGACAAGTGACTGTTTGTTTTTATTTTCTCTAGCTTCGCTTAGTATTTTGAACTCCTTGTCTAAGATGACTACAGAGTTGAAGCGGTCTGTTTGGTCGTAAATACGTTGAGCTTCTTCTAGAATCGCTTCTTTGCTATCAAATACAGTTCCGATGTAATCTGCACTATACTGAAGCATAGATAGTGTGTCTTTGATATAGGAATCTGCTGTGACTGCCATTTTTTTGGCGTAAAATTGATTATTCCCTAACGCATTTTTGGTTAAGGTTTCTCTAGCTACGTTAAATCCTGAAAATAAACTACTAATTAAAGTTAATGCAATGGTTAAAAAAGTCAGACTAAAAATCAAATGGGAAATGGACAATTTTTTAGATGTCATAAAGGCTCCTAATTTCTTCTTTAATAAATTTAAATGAGATAATATGTTCTTAAACATATTAAGATTACTTGATAAAAGTTGTGAATACAAGTGAGTAATTTCCTTAAAATGTAAAAAATATTATAAAAATTGAGTTTAGGCAGTTTGTTTATTTTAAAAAATGGTTTAATATAGAATTTAATCATCAAAAAAGGGGGCTACTCATGAATATTTGTGAAACGTGTAAAGCGGCAATTGAAAAAGGAACAAAAGTATGTCC
>JASLCF010000041.1 GCA_030146155.1 Savagea sp. | reverse complement strand
ACAAAATAATTGGCCGCCTGTTGCATCGCTTCGATATCTGGTCTTAATGTCCCCAAGTGTACAGAATAATTACGTTCAAACGGGCTGTGAATTTCATCATAAGACCATTTATACATGTATTGTTTACCTACCGCATCAAATCGGGCATGAAAGTCGGCAGCAACTTCTTCTACTGCTAAAAAACGAATATCTTTAGGCAAATGTACATTGATGGCTTTTACCCATTTTTCAGGCGTCAATTCTAACGGTGTATCAAAATGCAATACTTGGCCTAACGCATGAACATGTGTATCCGTTCGACCACTCGCAACTGTATAAATCGTAGCATCCTTATGAAGTCTTCGTAAAGCTCGATCAATTTCGACTTGCACAGTGCGTCCCTCTGGTTGCGACTGATACCCTTGGAAGTGCGTTCCATCATAGGCAACCACTGCTTTCATTCTTCTCATCTTATGAACTCCTTAATAAAAAAAGTGCAACAATTAATCCAATTAAAACAACTAACAATAAGCTATCTTTCAAGCCCCATTCTAATTTTCTATACCTTGTACGTCCTTCGCCGCCGCGATATCCTCGAACTTCCATAGCTACTGCCAAATCTTCTGCTCGCTTAAAAGAGCTAATAAAAAGAGGAATTAAGAGTGGGACAACTGCTTTCAATCTTTCTTTTAAAGTACCCGAACTCAAATCCGATCCTCTAGCAACTTGTGCTTTAATGATTTTATCTGTTTCATCCATCAATGTTGGAATAAAACGTAAAGCGATGGACATCATTAAAGCAAGTTCATGCCCTGGAAATTTTAAAGCATTTAACGGCTTTAACAGCTGTTCTAATCCATCAGTTATCGAAATAGGTGAGGTCGTTAAAGTTAACAAAGTCGTCATGACGATCAGCGTAAAGAATCGTATAGAAATGAAAATACCTTGCTTCAAACCTTCTTCATAAATCTTAAGCCATCCCCACTCAAAAAGAAGTTCTCCTCCTCGAGTAAATGAAATATGCATTAAAAAAGTGAAAAAAATAAAAAAGAAAATAATTTTCAATCCATTAAATATAAAATAAGGGCGAATTTTTGTAAGAGTGACACACAAAAAAGTAAAAGCTAACAACAGCAATGACGTCACAGCATTGTTTGCTAAAAATACAGCAATTACAAAAAATAAAATAAATAACAATTTAGAACGGGGATCCAGTCGATGCACAATGCTATCACCAGGAACATATCTTCCAATAATCATTTTCTCAAGCATTCGCATCACCTGCTTGTAGGTGTTCTACTAGCGCTTCAGCTAACGCTTCTTCTGTTAACATTAATTTAGAAAATTGTATTCCTGTTTGTTTTTCAAAAGCTCTTTGGAATTGCACAGATTTCGGAACATCTATGCCGATTTCTTCAGACCTTGCAAATAAGTCCATAGGGGTCCCCTCAGCAAGTGTAGTTCCGTTTTCCATTACAATCATGTGATCAGCAAATCGAGCCGCATCTTCCATACTATGAGTCACTAAAATCGTTGTTAAATTCTTTTCGCGATGTAATGTTTCAAATAACTGCATAATTTCTTCGCGACCTCTCGGATCTAATCCCGCTGTCGGTTCATCCAAAATTAACACTTCAGGTTCGAATGCAAGTACACCTGCTATCGCTACACGTCTCATTTGCCCCCCTGACAGCTCAAATGGAGATTTTTGAAGTGTATCATCAGGTAGGCCTAAAAGAGTCACTAACTCGCGAGCTTTCTCTTTAGCTACTTCTTCTGGTACGCCAAAATTCATCGGGCCAAAAATGATATCTTTCTCCACTGTTTCTTCAAATAGCTGATGTTCAGGAAATTGAAATACGATACCCACCTTAGACTGAAGGGATTGCAGCATCTTCCCTTTTGTTGTAGAACGAATGACTGTTGAACCAATGGTTACAGTCCCATCTGTAGGTTTCAATAAGCCGTTCATATGCAATAGGACTGTTGATTTCCCTGACCCAGTATGGCCAATCAGAGCGGTGTAAGAACCTTTCGGAATATGAAAATCAACATCACGCAACGCTTCGTGTTCAAAAGGAGTATTTGCTGCATAACTGAAATTTACTTTTTCAAAGGTAATTTGCATAATGCTTCTAACAACTCCTTTTCTGATAAATAACGTTGGGTAATGAGTTCTTTTTGTTCTAATAAACCAGACATTTTTAATGTAAAGGGTAAACTTAATCCATACTCTTCTAACCTATTTTCTTTTCTAAAAAAAAATTGAGGTTTTTGTTGTTCAATGAGGCGTCCTTCGTTCAACAAAACGACTTCATCGGCTAGTAATACTTCTTCTAAATCATGAGTAATTGAAATAACAGTTAAATCAATTTCATCCCTCAATCTTTTAATCGTCTCCATGACTTCTCTACGTCCTAAAGGATCTAACATGGAAGTAGCCTCATCGAGAATTAAAAGTTTTGGATGTAATGCAATCGCACCAGCTATCGCAACTCTTTGTTTTTGTCCTCCTGAGAGATGGTGAGGCTCAGCTTGTTTAAAATCAGCCATTCGAACCAACTCAAGTGCTTGATGCACACGCTTTTGCATCTCCTCATAAGGAACACCAATATTTTCTAAAGAAAAGGCAACATCATCTTCTACGGTAGAGCCTACAAATTGATTATCTGGATTTTGAAAAACGATGCCAATTTTAGAACGAATATCCCAAACATTCTGATCGGAATAAACATCATTAAATATTTTTAACTCTCCTTGATTTGGAAGGAGTAGACCCATCAATAGTTTGGCGATGGTTGATTTGCCAGAACCATTGTGACCTACAATTGAAATCCAATCGCCTTGTCTTACCTTAAATTCGATTGCTTCAAGTGCTAGCTTTTCTGATTCATCATATCGAAAACTCACATCGTTAAAATGAACAATAGTTGTTGTCATTGCATTACACCTCCAATTCAATTAGACAATAAAAAAAGCGCGCACCTCATCCAAGAAATGCGCACATTTTACTACTTTTGCCAGGTGCTCAATCCGGCAAAGCGGATGAGGTGCATAGAGCTAGACCAGCAATTTTTCAGCCAATCGTAACACTCTGCTTTTACATCTAAGTTGTCGTATAAATGTAAATTTTAAAAAATGGTGTGACTGTGCGTACGACAGACACACCATTCTAGTATTAAACGAGTTCGATTACTACCATTGGTGCTCCGTCTCCACGACGAGGTCCAACTTTCATAATACGAGTGTATCCACCTTGACGCTCTGAATAGCGAGGTGCTACATCGTCAAATAATTTTTGAAGTGCATATACTTCTTTTTCATTTCCTTCTTCATCAGTGACTGTTGCCACTTCACGGCGAATAAATTCTGCAGCTTGACGACGTGCATGTAAATCTCCACGTTTACCAAGTGTAATCATTTTTTCTACAACAGAACGTAATTCTTTCGCACGCGTTTCAGTAGTTTGAATGCGCTCATTGATAATTAAATCAGTAGATAAGTCGCGAAGTAATGCTTTACGTTGTGAACTTGTACGTCCAAGTTTTCTGTATGACATTACAGTTTCCCTCCTTTATTAAATGGATTAGTCTTCAGTGCGTAATTCTAAAGAAAGCTCATCCAACTTGTTTCTCACTTCATCAAGTGATTTACGTCCTAAGTTACGTACTTTCATCATTTCGTCTTCAGTTTTGTTTGTTAACTCAAGAACTGTATTGATGCCTGCACGTTTTAGGCAGTTATATGAACGAACAGAAAGGTCTAACTCTTCGATTGTCATCTCAAGCACTTTTTCTTTCTGATCTTCTTCTTTTTCAACCATAATTTCAGCAGCTTGTGCTTCATCTGTCATATTTACAAAAATATTCAGATGTTCGGTTAAAATTTTTGCTCCGAGAGATACAGCTTCTTTTGGACCAATGCTTCCATCTGTCCAAATGTCAAATGTTAGTTTATCAAAGTTTGTACTTTGACCAACACGCGTATTCTCAACTTGGAAATTCACACGAGTGACAGGAGTGTAGATTGAATCAATTGGAATCACACCAATTGCTAAATCTTCACGCTTATTCTCTTCAGAAGGTGCATATCCACGACCTCTTACTGCATACATACGCATACGTAAGTGACCATTTTTAGCAATCTTCGCAATGTGTAAGTCTGGGTTTAAAATCTCAACGTCACTGTCATGCATAATATCTGCAGCAGTTACATTCCCTTCGCCTTTTACATCGATTTCGATTACTTTTTCATCATCTGAGTAAATTTTAAGTGCGAGCTGTTTAATATTTAAAATGATCGTCGCAACATCTTCCACGACACCTTCGATCGCTGAAAACTCATGGAGTACCCCATCAATTTGAATTGATGTTACAGCAGCTCCAGGCAATGATGATAAAAGAATGCGTCGTAAAGAATTACCTAATGTATTCCCATAACCACGTTCTAAAGGTTCAATCACAAATTTACCGAAAGTACCCTCATCACTTAGCTCAATCGTTTCAATCTTCGGCTTTTCAATTTCGATCATTTCTATTACCCTCCTCAACGTCATTTATTTGTTTTGTTCCATATTGAAATTGCGTTCCATAGACGGCAAAATGCAATCGCGTATTCTACAAAACTAACGAATACGATGTATCAAATGGAAAAAAACCATTATACACGACGACGTTTTGGTGGACGGCAACCGTTATGTGGAACTGGAGTTACGTCACGAATTGCAGTAACCTCGATACCAGCAGCTTGTAGTGAACGAATTGCAGCTTCACGACCTGCACCTGGACCTTTAACAGTTACTTCTAATGTTTTAAGACCATGTTCCATAGCTGTTTTACCAGCAGTTTCTGCAGCCATTTGTGCAGCAAACGGTGTTGATTTACGTGATCCACGGAATCCTAATGCACCAGCACTAGACCATGAAATCGCGTTTCCATGAACATCTGTAATTGTTACGATAGTGTTGTTAAACGTAGAACGAATATGTGCGATACCAGATTCTACAACCTTTTTCACACGACGTTTACGAGTTTGTTGTTTACGTGCCATAGTGATAAATACCCTCCTTTACCAAATTATTTCTTTTTATTAGCGATTGAACGCTTTGGACCTTTACGCGTACGAGCGTTGTTTTTAGTGTTCTGTCCACGAACAGGTAATCCACGACGGTGGCGGATTCCACGGAAACTTCCAATTTCCATAAGACGCTTAATGTTTAATGAAGTTTCACGACGAAGATCCCCTTCAATTTTTAAGCTATCAATTGCTTCACGAATTTTATCTAATTCAGCATCAGTTAAATCACGAACACGTGTATCTTCAGAAACACCAGCTTCTGCTAATACTTGTTGTGCAGTTGTTTTACCAATACCGTAAACATAAGTTAAAGAAATAACTACGCGTTTGTCACGCGGAATATCTACTCCAGCAATACGTGCCATATTATGTGTGCACCTCCCTCTCTATTAACCTTGACGTTGTTTATGTTTTGGATTCTCACAAATTACCATTACTCGACCGCGTCTGCGAATAATTTTACATTTTTCACAAATCGGCTTAACGGATGGTCTTACTTTCATCTAACCCAACCTCCTTCATTATTCCGGAGTGCAAAAGTTTATTTAAAACGGTACGTGATTCGACCACGTGTTAAATCATAAGGTGAAAGTTCAACAGTTACCTTATCTCCAGGTAAAATACGGATAAAGTGCATACGAATTTTACCAGAAACGTGAGCTAATACTTCATGGCCATTTTCTAATTCTACTTTAAAATTGGCATTCGGTAAAGCTTCAAGTACTGTTCCTTCAACTTCAATTACTTCCTCTTTCGCCATCATTCTTGTCTCCCCTCTATATCATTTAAAGGTATAAAAAACCAGAGCGTCATTATCGCTGTGTAAGCTCCTTAAACATATGTCCGGACCTACAGGAGTGATGTTCGAAAGACGTAGTCACATAGCTTTCGTAAAAAATCACGAATAGTAATCTTTGGACTAGCCGGATTGCTGTCTATTTATCTTATCTACACAAGATGTTGTTACGAGCATATCCATCCTAATACCGGGCACCATATGCTTTTGCAGCTCATCATTCAAACAAACTTTCTATTCGTTACTTTGCAGTATTTAAGGATTCAGAAAGGATTATTGTTTGCCTTTTTGCAATACGGCATCTAATTCAGTAAACACTTCATCGATGTGTTGATCACCATCGATTGTCGTTAACACGCCTTGCGCTTGATAAAAATCAAGTAAAGGTTGTGTTTGCTTCATATTTACTTCCAGACGATTCGTAACAGTCTCTGGATTGTCATCTGCTCTTTGATAAAGCTCTCCGTTATCCTTATCACAATGTCCTTCCACTTGAGGTGGGTTGAATATTAAATGATAAGAAGTTCCGCATACTTTACAAATACGACGACCTGTTAATCTTTTGACTAACTCTTCAGTATCTGTTGCGATATTAATTACATCATCAATCTGCCTGCCCATGTCTCTCAGCAATTCATTCAATGCTTCAGCTTGAGGCACTGTACGTGGGAATCCGTCGAGTAAAAAACCACGATCACAATCAGCTTGACTTAGTCTTTCACGAACGATACCGATCGTCACCGTATCAGGAACGAGTGCGCCTTTGTCCATGTACGACTTAGCTTGGACTCCAAGTTCCGTGCCTTCTTCAATTGCAGCACGGAACATATCGCCTGTAGAAATATGGGGGATTTCGTATTTCTCGACAATTTTGTCTGCTTGCGTGCCTTTACCAGCACCTGGCA
>JASLCF010000188.1 GCA_030146155.1 Savagea sp. | reverse complement strand
AACTACCTCTTCAAACGGTAAGAATGAGCGCTCTCCTGGCTCTTCATCTGCTTCACCAAATGGCATTTGAGCGATTAATCGCCAAGTTGTAGGAATACCCCACTCTTTTGCAACGTTCTCATCGATTAAAGGATTATAGTGTTGAATGGATGCGGCTAATCCCGCTTCCTCTAATAATAACCATGTAGCATATTGGAAAAGCGCTGTTCCTTCATAAGACCAGTTGATAAAAGAATCCGCATAGCTTGGTGCATTTTCTCTCATTTGATCAAGTGTGGCGTCATCTTCAAAAAATAAAATCGTGCCATTGCCATTTCTAAAACCTGCTAAACGATTAGCTGTCGCTTCGAAATCTTCTGTTGCAACTCTTTTACGCAGTTCCGCTTCAACGATTTCCCACAGTCGATCGTTTTGCTCATCCATAACCACAAGAGCTCGACTACTTTGCATATTAAATGCAGAGGGTGCAAAACGTGCTTTCTGCATCAATGCCTCGATTTGTTTTGCGTCTACTTGATTACTTTTCTTCACTCGACGTACAGAACGTCGTGCTTGAATTGCTTTTGAAACTTCCATCATTTATTCAATTCCTCCGTTATTGTGTACTGTGTTTGGTTGCCATGCATTCCATTGTTTCCACCCATTGTTTAAAAAGACACTGAAAGAGACAATAAACAAGATAAATTCTAATTCAAATCCACCAACAAATCCAAGTGGGAATGTAACAGTCGCCATAGCCCCTATTAAAACAATCATGAAAAGCGCTGCAACGATTCGAGGGATAAGACCTAAAATCATCAGGATGCCACCAACCGTTTCAATTGTAGCAACAATGATTGCTAAAAATCCAGGAATTGAGAGGCTAATGAAAAATTCTTCAACCCCCTCTATCCCACCTGAAAATTTCGCAACGCCATGTAAAAGAAATACAAGACCTAAAGCAACTCTCAGTATGACCTCACTCCATTTATTCATGAGAAGAGACCTCCTGACTCGGCGTGACAACACTTACTTGTTGGTGCATACGTTTTTGGTCTTCCATTTCATCAAACATCGCTACCACATAATCTTCCATACTTGCATAACTCTCACCTTGTTCATTTTCGAAGTAATGAGCTGTGCCTAATTGATATCTTCCTGTTCGATGGCCCGGTTCAAATAAAGCTCCTGGACTGAAGTAACTCCAATTAACTTGTGTAGCTTGTTCTAATCGGCGAAGTGCCTTTTCGTGCCCCATCGCAGTCGGAAGAAAAGCTTTTGGAAAATCAGCTGTCTCCATTAACATCTGACCTGATGGTAACTTCAAACTACCTGCTCCTCCAACGACAAATAGCGATTGTTCTGTCCCCTCTAATAGCTCAATATAATGCGTGATTAATTGTTCAAACTGCTCTTCTTTTCCTGGCTCTGCTCCAAATGCACTCACAATCCAATCCAACCCTTGTAGTTGTTTTTTCTCAAGTGCTAATGCGTCTACCTCAATCAAGTCTATGGCAGGACCAAGCCATTTCTTGCGATCACGAACGATTCCTGTCATCACATGCCCACGTTTCATTCCTTCCTCAATCGCTAAACGTCCAACTCTTCCTGTTGCTCCTACTACTGCTATTCTCATCTTCATCTCTCCTCTTTCGCTGTAACCAATTCAGTTACATGTTAGGTGTGAAAAAGCTTGAGCAAAGTTACATTTAATGTAAATGCCCAATGACATCGCTCACTGTTTGACTAGCCAACACTTTTCTCATTGCTTCTTCCGCTTCTACAAATGTTCCATCCAAGGCTTGTTGAATGTTTCGGCCAACCGGACAATTTGGATTGGTATTTTCATGAATTCCAAAAAGTTCGTCTTGATGAATAACTGCATCATAAATTTCTAATAATGAAAGTTCCGATGGACATTTTACTAATTGAACACCGGCTACTCCTTGTGCTGTTCGAACAATACCTGCCTTCTTCAATAAACCAATAATTCTTCGGATGACTACAGGATTAGTATTGACACTACCTGCTATCCAGTCGGATGAAAATTGTTCTTTTGGATGCGAAGCAATCAATGAGATGATGTGAATTGCTACCGAAAATCGTGTACTTATCATTTCGTCCACCACCTATGTAACCATAATAGTTACATGCTGAGTATTTGTCAACTACAAAAACTCAGCAATAAAAAAGAATGACTATACCGCAGTATAAGCCACTCTTCTATTCGACTAATTAATATGCACGACCGAACCAAACTGTATGTTCAGAAGGTTTACCACAATTGATACATACTTCTTTCTCTGCTGGTGGGTCAAATGGAATATTTCTTGTTGTGAATTTTGTTTCTGTTTGTACGTTTTCTTCACACGCATCATCTCCACACCAACCTGCAAGAATCCAACCAGGGATTTCTCCTTCTTCTTGCTTCGATGCAATATGTGCCTTTAATTCTTCCATGGTATCTACATTTAAATGAGAATGTTCTGCACGGAACGCTTTTGCTTTTTCTAATAAACGAATTTGCATAACTTCTAATTCTTTTTCAATCGTTGCTACAGCATCTGTTAATAAGACTGTTACTTTCTCATCTTCATCACGTGCTTTAATAAGTGCTGAGTCGTTCTCTAAATCTCTTGGTCCCAATTCCAAACGAACCGGTACTCCTTTTAATTCCCACTCATTGAATTTGTAACCTGGCGATTGGTTTGAATCATCGATACGTACACGGATTCCTTTTTCTTTTAAAGCAAAGAATAGTTCGTCCAACTTCTCCATAATCGCAGGATTCTTTTTCCATGGGCCAACTGGAATCAATACGACTTGTGTTGGCGCAATTTTAGGTGGTAAAACCAACCCTTGTTCATCGCCATGGACCATGATTACTGAACCAATTAAACGTGTTGAAGTTCCCCATGAAGTCGTGTGAACATGTTGATGCTTGTTTTCTCTATTTAAATATTTAATATCAAAAGCTTCAGCAAATTTCGTACCTAAATAGTGAGACGTACCGGCTTGAACGGCTTTCCCATCTTTCATCATCGCTTCAATCGAGAATGTATCGACTGCTCCTGCAAATCTTTCTGAAGGCGTCTTTTGTCCATCGTATACTGGAATCGCCAATAAATCTTCCACTACCTCTTTATAAATTTGAAGCATTTGCATCGTTTCTTTACGCGCTTCCTCTTCGTCTTCGTGAGCAGTATGCCCCTCTTGCCATAAAAATTCAGAAGTACGAATAAACGGTAATGTTTTCTTTTCCCAGCGGAAAACGTTTGCCCATTGGTTAATTAACACTGGCAAATCACGGTAACTCTTAATCCAATCAGAATATAAATGACCAATCATAGTTTCTGAAGTTGGACGTAGTGCGAGTCTTTCTTCTAACTGTTCTCCTGCCGCTTCTGTTACCCATGGTAATTCTGGAGAAAAGCCTTCAATGTGATCTTTTTCTTTTTGGAAAAAACTTTCTGGAATTAACATTGGAAAATAAGCATTACGATGGCCCGTCTCTTTAAAACGACGGTCCATTTCACTTTGAATATGCTCCCAGATCTCATAACCATCTGGCTTGAATGCGATACAGCCACGTACTGGCGTATAATCCATTAAATCTGCTTGTTGAATCGTACGAATATACCAACTTGTAAAATCATTTTTTTGTTCTGACATTCTTTTTTCCTCCTCTTCATTAAAAAAAGCATAGCCATCCTCACTTAAGTAAGGACGTCTATGCATTGTTGACGTGGTACCACCTTCATTTAGTCATTTTCTCACTTGAAAATAACCCTCTGAATGCTCGATAACGTGAGCAAACGACTTGTCTCCGTGGTAGGTGTTCGATGGATTAGCGGTTAACGACTCTCAGCTCTTGTCGTTTTTTCTGTAAACATAATGCATCTACTGGGTCACATCATGGACTCGTATATGTGTTACTATAGCAAACTCTTACAATTTTGACAATCGCAATTATCCTTTTAAGAAATCAGGGTGAGCGAAACTTGGGTTTGGATATTTGTAAAAGCCTTCTCCTGTTTCACGACCTAATTTTCCTTTGTCAATGTATTGTTCCTTTAACATGGTAGCCAATTTTTTATACTCTTCTTTGCCTGTAGCTTGCGCTTTCGCTCCAACAATGTTGTAAGCAGTTGTGATTCCTACAACGTCAAGAATAGCGAATGGACCTAAAGGTGCCCCAGTTCCAATCATCCATGTTTTATCAATTGTTTCAGGATCAGCTACTTCATTCAGTAATAACATTTCTGCTGCATCAAGGAAAGGAACGAGTAATGAATTTAGAATGTAACCTGGTTGCTCTTTGTGTAAAGGTAGGGCTACCATACCAATTGCTTTTGCAAAGCCTACAATTGCATCAAAAGCTTTCGGATCTGTCTTTGCATGGCCCATTACTTCTGCTGTATTATTTCTCCAAATATGATTCGCAAAATGTAACGCTAAGAATTGTTCAGGACGTCCTGTCGCTTCTGCAAATGCGCTTGGTAAAAATGTTGAAGAGTTAGTAACAAACACAGTATGCTCAGGTGCTACATTGCCTAACTGTTGATAGAACTCCGTTTTAATTGTAGGAACTTCTGGAATTGCCTCGATGACTAAATCTGCAGACTGAACCGCTTCAGCAAGATCCGCAGCGTAAGAAATTCGTTCAAGCGCTGCCTGTAAATCGGATGACTTTGCTTGTAAATCAGTTTCATACTGCGGCAAAAGAGCCTGAATGCGTCCTTTTGCTTTTTCTAGTGCTTCGTCAGAGATATCATATACAACTACGTCAAAACCATGGTACGCCGTTTGAAATGCAATTTGACTGCCTAACACGCCACTACCTGCTACAACTACTTGTTTAAAGTTCATCTCTTCTCAACCTTCTTCTCATCATATTTTTTGATACACTTAACTATTCTATCTATTCCCATTATTGGTTACTATTAAACTTATTATTGCTGAATAGTATCAATCAAATCTGCTTTCACAGCCACTCTTTGTTTCCCTGTAATCGTACATGTAATCATTGTCAACTCATCAATTCCCTCTTGATCGTCCAACACATGAACGTCCGTTGCTTCAATCACTTCTGAACTCTTAATCTGATAGATATAAGAAGTAGGTCCGACATGCAAAATGACTTGTTCTCCTACAGGAACTTCTGCCAAGTTACTAAAATGTCGGCCGTCTCGGTAACCACGATGCCCCGCAATAGTGAAATTCCCTCTCCCTGGTTCTTGGCCTTCTTTAATTTGAGTTAAAGCCAAATTTAAATTATGCTCTGTTGTTTGATTCAAAACTTTCTGTTTTAAATCTAAGTAAGGGATTTCTAATTCCATTACATTTTTTAATTCTTCTTGGGAAAGAGGCAAGTTTTCAATGGTCGATAAATCCACCTCTTCATCAGGATCTGCGGACATAATCAGCTCTAAAGCCTCTTCCATTGCACGCACTTCTTTTCCTTGTTGCCACTCCATTACGAATGGGTATGCAACCAGGCTTATACCAATACAGATGACAAGTAAGCCTATCCATCGTCTCTTCGTCATTACATTCACTCCACTATTTTGAAATTTATTTTTATTATACTTGATATAATCTTTTTTTCTATGAAAAAGACTTATTGTATACGTATAAAAGCCTTTCTTTTCAATTATGTTATGATGAGTTTATCGATTGTTATCAGAAAAAGGAGACGAGAAAATGAAGCAAATCGTCATATTTGCAGAAAAACCATCCCAAGCTAAAGCTTATGCGGATGCATTTACTGTGGCTAGTAAACATAAAACCCATATTATTCTCGCTGCTTGCCCTACCTTTCCAAATGGAGCCACTATTACATGGGGGATTGGACATTTAGTAGAATTAAAAGACCCTAAAGCTTATGACACCAAATGGACGCGTTGGAACCTAGCCAGTTTACCGATTTTCCCAGAAACATTTGAATTTCAAGTCGCTAAAGGAAAGTTCCAACAATTTAAAGCTGTCCAACAACTTTTTCGGCAAGCAGATCTGATTATTAATGCCTGTGATATTGACCGAGAAGGCTCAAATATTTTTTATTCTATATTAAACCAAACGGGAGTCCAGCATAAAAAAATTCGTAGACTTTGGATTAATTCTCTCGAAGTAGATGAAGTCAGAAAAGGATTCCAACAAACACATACAAATGAAAAAGACTTACTTTTATATGCAGAAGCCTATACACGCCAAGTCAGTGATTGGCTCGTCGGCATGAATGCTTCTCGTTTGTATACAATTCTCTTAAAAGCTAAAGGATACGAACAGGTCTTTCCGATTGGGCGGGTTCAGTCTCCCACTGTCTATCTCGTTTATGAACGAGCACGTGCGATTGAAAATTTTGTCAGTGAACCTTTCTTTGAAGTCGAGGGCGATTTCAATTGCCATCAAGGAACCTATCGAGGAAAAGCTAAAGTAAAAACAGCAACTAAAGAAGAAATCATTCAAGTTCTTCGCAAACATCAGATGCGTACAAAGATGGAAGGTACTATTCAACAAGTGAAGAAATCAATCAAAAAAGTACTCCCTCCTCCTTTACATTCCTTATCTACCTTACAAACGACAGCGAATCGAAAGTGGAAGTGGAGTCCTACACAAACCCTTAAACTTGCACAGGCTTTATACGAAAAGAAACTAATCACTTATCCACGTACAGATAGCAGGCATATTACACCTAATGAATATAGCTACCTTAAAGACAAAGTGAGTGGGTTTCAACAATTAAGTGAACTTACATTCCCCATTCAAGAACCACAGCCGCTGAAACGCTATGTTGATGCGACGAAAGTACAAGAGCATTATGCGATTATTCCAACAAAAACAGTGCCTACAGCTGCTCGTATTCAAAAACTGCCAGCTGATGAACGAACTTTATACTTAGAAATTGTACGCTCCACATTAGCGATATTTCATCTCCCTCATCTGTATGAAGAGACTGTAATCACTACAAATGTGAGTGATTTACTTTTCTATACGACAGGAAATACAGTCAAACAGATCGGGTGGAAAGCTTGTTTTCCCACCAAGGAAAAAGAAAAAGAATTACTTCCAGTCGTCGAGGAAGGAGATGTTGTACAAGCGGCGATTCGCATTCATGAGGGGAAAACAACCCCTCCTAAACCTTATACCGAAGGACAGTTAATCACCTTAATGAAAACATGTGGACAATTAATTGAAGATGAAGCAGAGACAGAAATATTAAAAGAGATTGAAGGGATCGGAACAGAAGCTACACGTAGTAATATTATCGATACCATCAAAAAACACGCCTACATTCGCGTCCAAAAAAATATCGTTTCCCTTACTGACAAAGGTCGTATCTTATGCGAAGCAATTGAAGGAACATTATTATCTAGCCCTTCTATGACTGCTAAATGGGAAACATATCTGAGAAAAATAGGGACAGGCGAAGGTCAAAAAGAACAATTTTTAAAAAGTATGGAAAAGTTCATCCAACATTTGCTCGATACAACTACTGAAAAAATTGAACGTACACATTTCTCCATTCAACAGATTGAAGGACAGGCCCCTTACGCTAAGAAAAAATTCGCTAAAATCGCCAAATGTCCGCGGTGTGAGAAAGGAACAATTATTCAACACCCTAAATTTTATGGATGTAGTGCCTACAAGGAAGGCTGCAAACAAACTTTCCCTGGCTTCTTTTTAGGCAAACGACTCACAGCCACTCATATTCGTGCTCTCTGTGAAAAGGGGCATACTGAAAAAATAGAAGGCTTTCGTTCAAAGGATGGCCGTGTTTTTAGTGCAGCTCTCCAATTTAATAAAGGGGAAATACAACTTAAATTCATGTAAAAAAGTCTCTCTTTTTAAAAAAGAGAGACTTTTTTTATCGATTGGCTCGGTTAATGCTTTGAATCGCTACTCTAATTAACATGATTACACTTAACCCTAAACCTGAATAACCAAAAATATTTAAGAATGAATAACCTTCTGTCACTTCATTCTGCGCTAAAAATAGTGCTCCTAACGCTAGAATGCCGATGGATATACCAACAATACTCAAAAACAATAAAGAAAGGGTTTCATTCACATATTTCACATTTTTCTCATGAGAAAAAATCCCCATATTAATGGTAAAGTCACCATTCTCTGCCTGACGTAACAACCTGTCCATTCTCCTTGGAAGTGCACGTAATCGAGGTAATGTATTTAACACTTCATCTTCCACTGTTTGAGTCATCATTTCTGTAGCATTTTTTACAGTCAATTGAGTCTTTAAAAAGGCCTCCATCACCTTTGCCAAATTAAAATGAGGGTTCAATTCTTGCACACTGCCTTGTAACGTAATTAAACTTCTAAAGGCAGAAGCTACACTTGGATGGAATTTCAATCCGTAATCCCCCATCATTTCAAACAAATCTGTACCCATCTCCTCTAAAATATCGCCTTCAAAAGAATGGATGACTAAAAACTGACTGAGCGCTTGCTCTAATTTTTTAAAGTTAATTTCTTCACTATTTTCAATTAAACGCTCTACACCGATTGCCATTGTCTCTGGATTTTTACGAATGATACCGATGAGTAACCAAGTAAATCCTCTTCTCTGCATAGTCGATAGTTTCCCTACAGCTCCGAAATCTAAAAAAGCGGGCCGACCATCTTCTAAGACATAGATATTACCTGGATGTGGATCCGCATGAAATATACCGCGATCAAAAATTTGAGCTAACATCTCAGCAAAAATTTCATCTGCCAGTTGGTTTTTCTTTTCTGTCGGCAAATGCCCTACTTTTGATAAAGAAACACCATTTAAAAACTCGACAACTACAATTTCTGAAGTTGAATACTCGGGATACACCTTAGGAATATACACCTTTTTATCCATCGTCCGTCGCATTTGAAGTATATTGGATTGTTCAATGGATAAGTCCATTTCTTCATATAAACCATCAATAAAACCTTCCGCAATACTTGTGATACCAATGCTTTTAGCCCATGGCATTTTATCTTCTAAAAGATGGGCAAAGTTACTCAAAATCGTAACATCCACTTGCATTTGCTCTTTCAGTTCAGGCCGTAGCACTTTAACCACTACTTTTTCCCCTGTCTTCAACAAAGCTTGATGCACCTGAGCCATGGATGCTGCTGCTAAGGGTTCTTCGTCAAACTGAGCAAAGATTTGATCAATCGGCTTTCCAATTTGCGCCTCGATATTTTCACGAACAACTTTTCCTGGTAAACTTTGTACATTTTCTTGTAAATGAGAAAGCTCTCGAATAAATTCCTGTGAAAATAAGTCTGAACGAGTTGATAAAAATTGACCAAACTTTACAAATACCCCACCTGCTGCTTCAAGTGTATTCCTTAACGAGCGTGCAACATGCTGATTTCTCGACTCTTTCGTCACATGCAATGGACTTTTAAATAAACCATTTTTAGTGACAAGTAATAGCAAATTAACATAACGAATTTTCGTTTTAAAATAAATTTTTAAGCGAACCAATGGATTTGAAGAACGCTCTGGTCCCCTAGAAACATTAGGTTCAGCCATCATTTCTAAAATTAAATAAAAACCCATCGAGACAACCACTAACGTGATGAAATATAAAAATGTATAATGGTCAAATTGAATAAAATGTTTCGTTGGTGGCGCATTTTTAATATGAAACATATAATAAGCGGCACTTGAAAAAATTAAAGAAAATAAGGACGATATAAATGCTTTTCCTTTTGAGTCGTAACTTCCAATCAGTCGATAACTTACAAATGTGAATGCAATAAATAAAAGTATTGCGTAAATCAAACGACCACCTCCATCTCCTTTCATTTTACAGAGAAGTTCCACAAGAAGGAAACAATAAGAACAAAAACAGCTCACCTTTTTAAGAAGATGAGCTGTTTCCTTATTTTAATCGATTTGGCCAAAAACTATACTTTCCTAGCAATTTCACCACTGCTGGAATGACAATTGGACGTACGATAAAAGTATCGATTAAAATTCCTAATGCCATCATAAATCCAAATAATTTTAATTCGTTGACTGGCATTGTCACAAGTACGAGGAAAGTGGCAGCTAAGATTAAACCTGCTGAACTAATCACTCCACCTGTTTTTTCAACACCTACTCGAATAGCTTCTTCAAAACTATGATTCTTCATTTCTTCTCGAATTCTAGCAATCAACATGATTGAATAGTCGACACCCAGTGCAACCAAGAAAACAAATGTGTACATTGGAATACGATAACCAATTGTTTGCTGATCAAGAATCCAGTCAAATAAAATTAATGATAAACCAAAAGTAGCTGCATAGGATAATAAAATAGAACCTACCATATAAACAGGAGCAATCAGCGACTTTGTTTGTAGCCCGAGCATGATTGCGATCAATGCTGTCATCAAACCGACGACAAGCCATGTGTCACGTGTGTTAATGACGCGTAAGTCTGCATTTTTAGCTGTTTCACCAGCAATATACACGCCAACTTCATCTGTCGAAGCCTCTCTTAATTCTTCAATGGCATCTAAAGCTTGATGACCGTATGGATTTCCTTCATACGTAATGGATAACTTAGCCACTTTTAAATTATCCTCAGCGAGTGGATGGCCTGTAGGATTGACTTTTTCTACACCGTCAATTGCCTCCAACTCTTCAGCTTTCGCAGTCAACGCCTCTTCTGTCCACTCTTCTTTTCCTTCTAATAAGATTGTACCTGGTGCAAGACTTCCTTTAGAGAATCCCTCACCTAGTCTCTCGTAGCCGACTCTTGAAGACAAGTCTTCAGGGAATGATTCAATTAAATCAAAAGAGGTCTGCATTGTCGTCATATTCCATGCACCTAAACCTAATAGTAAAAGAACTGGTGCAAGGAAACGAACTGGTTTAGCCGTTACTGCATCTGCTACTTTACGCCAAATGGTACGTTTCTCTTTGACCACGTCGCCATATCTCGGAATAAACGGCCAGAAAGCAACTCTTCCAAAGAGAGCGAATAAAGCAGGGAGTAAAGTAAGTCCCGCAATTAACATAATGCCTGCTGCAATGGCAAAGACAGGTGCAAAGTTACGGTACGGCTCATAAAGTGCAAAGAACAGTGTACCCATACCTAACATAATTGTACTACCACTGAAGAAAATAGGCTCTCTCACATGCTTCATCGTTATACGCATCGCTTCATCAACTGTCTCATGACGACGCAATTCTTCACGGAAACGCGAGAAAATTAATAAAGAATAATCGGTAACTACCGCAAATAATAAAACGGACATAATAGATAATGCTTGGTTTTCTGTAATGAATAAACCTGCTTTTGCCGTCAAACCGACAAATTTATCCACTACTACATAGACAATACCTGCTCCTAATAACGGAATCAATGTAAGTAACGGTGCACGGTAGATAATGAGTAACAGAATAAATATCAAACCGACTGTCGCTAACAATAGCGTTACATTCGCTTCACTAAATAATGAGATGGCATCCGTCGCTATTGCTGCTGGACCTGTCCATGTCATTTCCGCCCTTAAACCTTCAGAATATTCCGACATTTTATCGCGAATCAATGTTACTGCGTCATGTACTTCGTTACCTTCTGTTGTTGGCAGCGTAATTGAAGCGAAAAATGTCGTTTGATCTTCTGATAAGAAGAGCGAGCGAACTTCCGGAGGTAATGCGGCAAAATCCGGTACCGTTATCTCTTCTAGCCCTTTCACTTCAGGTAATTGAGCTAATCCTTCTGTATATTGATTTAACTGTTCTTCAGTCAATCCTTTTTCACTATATAAAACACCGAATAGTGGCATCCCATCATCTTGTGGGAAGTGTTCTGCTAATTTCTTTTCTGCTTCAACCGATAACGCATCTGATGGGAGCCCACCATCCTTATTAGGAACAGCAAACTCCTTTGCACCAGGCGCAACAATGGAAAGCACAATTGTAATCAAAAGCCAAACCGCAGCAAAGCTTATCCATCTTTTTTTATTCATTCGAATTTCACGTCTTTCTCAACAAAATAAGTCATTACTACAAAGAGTGCGAAACTAATTAATAAAATTGTTCCACCTACAATATAGAAAATTAATGAAACTGTTGTATTAATATCGAATGGTTGTAAAAACTGTAGCCACATGCCCACTGTTAAACCAATCGAACCGATGATTGCAGTCCAGCCATGAATTGCAATTAATTTTGTCGCTTTCACTTTATAGATGCGGTAAAACACACCCCATGAAAAGACAGATAACCAACCGACTAATAATATATGCGCATGAATCGGTCGGAATGCATAAGAGCCTGAACCTGCCATATGCGAGCCGAGTACCGTTCCAAGAAGTCCAAAGATAGCAGCGATACGAATCAATCGCATACTCCATTTCTGTTGTACCATTTTTATTCCTCCTCCGTATTGATTGTAGCTTAAGCTTAAATTTTTCAAGTGAACAGAGCATGAACAACACCTAAACGCTAGATTATTATGTAATGTTCACTTCAAGTTATTTTTTGTTCATTTTCATTGAAATTTATTCTTTTTTTGATGATTAAAGCAAAAAAGGGCGAACTCGCTCACCCTTTTAAGATTTGTTGCAAGCGCACCCGTATTAATGTTCCTTTACCTTCTTCACTCTCGACTTCAATTGATCCATCATGCAACGACAATACTTGTTGAACAATCGATAAGCCTAATCCTGTACCTTCAATATCTTTATTACGAGAAGCATCTGCTCGGTAAAAACGTTCAAATAGACGCGGTAAATGTTCCTCTGCAATTCCAATCCCACTATCCTTTATCTCAAAAACCACTTCATTCCGTTCTTGACGTAAAGTAATAGAGATGGAGCCTTCTTTTGTATATTTCACAGCATTTGATACTAAGTTATCCCATACTTTTTCTAAAAATGAAGGGTCTCCGTAGTACATGATTTCTTCTAGTTCAGAGTCTAACGACAATTCTTTACTCACTACTTGCCACTGATAATTCCTAACCACTTCTCGGATTTGCTCATCCAATTGAAACTCTACTTTTTTCAAAGGCGTTTTCAATTGGTCAAGAGAAGTTAGAAGTAACAATTGCTTCGTTAAAGTTGATAAGCGTTCGGTTTCAGATTGAATAATCGAAGTATACTGCTTTCTTGTTTCCGCTTCTTGTTCTTCGTTATGTAGGAGTTGTGCATAACCTTTGATATTCAATAAAGGAGACTGGAAATCGTGAGAAACATCACTAATGAACTGTTTGCGTATTTCATCATTTTCTTGCAAGCGTTCTGTCATCTGTTGGAAACTTTTCGCTAATTGACCAATCTCATCTTTTCGTTCAATGTTTAGTTCAGGGACATACTGACTTTCTCCAATGCGTTTTGTTACATGTGTCAGAGCAGTAATTGGATCAATTAATTTCTTAGCGAAAAAGAGCATGGCGATAAAGCTGACAATCGCCATCACAATTACCATACCACCCATTAAAAAATGCACTTCACTAAATAATAATTTAATATTCGGACGTAAGAAAAGACCGTATGTTTCTCCTTGGTATTTTACAGGTACACCAACTGTATTAATCGTTTCATCCGCAAAAATACCAGTCACAAACGTTTCGGTTGGAAAATTAAGCATCCCATTGTAGACAGAGCCGTTTAATACAAGATCCATCTCATCCTTACTTAAATTATGAGAACGAAAAGGCACGCCAAAAAACTGTTCTTCATGTTGAGGGGTATACCAAATTAGTTTATACCCTACAGCCGCTTCAGTCTCTAAAAAGAAAGCAATGTCTGCCGGTTGCTCTTTTTCAATATAGTCTGCTACTTGCCCTACAATATTGACATGTTTTTCTGCATTTTCATCTTTCATATTTTGATGATAGTACGTATTGACAACTAAGAAAGCAAAGAGCCCGCTCGTAATCATAATGACCGCAGTCATCATTAAAAACTTGGCATAAAGCGTCTTCATCATTCAACAACCTCAAATTTATACCCTACACCACGCATCGTTACGATTTTCACTTCATCAAAAGGCGCCAACTTGTCTCTTAAACGCTTAATATGAACGTTTAAGGTTTGTTCATCTCCCTCATAGTCATAGCCCCATACCCGTTCAATCAATAAATCTCGTGCATACACGTGGCCAGGACGAGCTGCTAAAATGGAAAGGAGTTCAAATTCTTTCAAAGGTAAAAGAAATGTCTTCTTGCCAATGTGGACTTCATAGCGTTGACGGTCAATTTTTAAAGGACCTGCCACAATTGACTCATCCGTTGTCTTATCGTATCGTCTTAAAATTGCACGCACTCTGAATAATAACTCTTGTGGTTCAAAGGGTTTGACTACATAATCATCTGTCCCTGCCGAGAACCCTTTTTCTTTATCTTCTAATTCACCTTTAGCAGTTAGCATCAGCACTGGAATTTCATCATAAGCTCGGAGCTCTTTCGTTAACGTATAGCCGTCCATATTTGGCATCATAACATCGACAATCGCTAAGTCTGGCATTTCTCTTTCGACCAATTCCATTGCTTGTTGCCCATCATAAGCTTTCATTACATCATAGCCCGCTTCTGTTAAATGAATGGCTACTAAATCTACGATATGTTTATCATCATCTACGATTAAAATCTTCATTTGTACCACTCCTTTTCTCCATTGTAGGAGTCCTACTTAAATTTTACATTACAACTGTGGAGATAGAAAGAAAGACACTTCCTTTTCGACAAGGAAATGTCTTTCTATTTCATATTCATTTTTCGTTCCTTAGCTTCTTTAAATAAGTAGAAGTATTTACTTTCAGCTATTTTTCGTTGGGCAATCACTTGTTCATCGTAGTCTTTCACCATTTCATCAAGTGCTCTAGCTTGCTCCCACTCATCTTTTAGGACATTCATTAATCGTAAAAGTTCAGCATCGTATGTCGCTTTTAATTTTGGTTTTCTTCTGAAAAATGCCATTATAATTCACGACGCCCTTCAATCGCTTTCGATAAAGTAACTTCATCTGCATACTCTAAGTCACCACCTACTGGTAACCCATGCGCAATACGCGTTGTTTTTATACCTGAAGGCTTAACGAGTCTTGAGATGTACATTGCTGTAGCTTCCCCTTCAACGGTAGGATTCGTAGCCAAAATCATTTCTTGTACTTCCTCATTTTGCAAACGTTGCAATAAAGAAGGAACATTGATATCCTCTGGTCCGATGCCATCCATTGGAGAAATAGAACCATGCAACACATGATACATCCCATTGTAATCACGCATTTTCTCCATAGCAATCACGTCTTTTGGATCCTGAACAACACAAATCATAGAACGATCTCTCGTCTTATCTTCGCAAATATGACAAGGATCCACATCTGTAATATGGCCACAAATCGAACAGAAATGGATATTCCGTTTCGCGTCTACAAGTGCTTTTGCGAAATCAAGCACAACATCTTCTTCCATATTCAACACAAAAAAAGCGAGACGACTCGCTGTTTTTGGACCAATCGTTGGTAACTTCATAAAACTATCAATTAATTTGGAAATCGGCTCAGGGTAGTGCATAATGAGCGCCTCCTAGAACATTCCTGGAATATTTAAACCTTTTGTGAATTGTCCCATTGTTGACTCTGACAATTCTTCCGCTTTTTTCAAACCATCGTTTGTCGCAATGATGATTAGGTCTTGTAACATCTCTACATCTTCTTCGTCTACAACATCTGGATTAATTTGAACATCGATTACTTCACGGTGTCCAGACACAGTCACTTTGACCATTCCTCCACCTGCTTCACCTACTAAACGCTCTTCACCTAATTGTTCTTGTGCTTCTGCCATCTTCTTTTGCATTTTTTGCATTTGTTTCATCATACCTTGCATATTTCCCATACCACGCATGTTCATTCCTCCTAAAAAATAAATTATTCATCAATAACTGTTACGATTTCGCCAAATAACTTCTCAGCTTCTTCTACATGTGCGCCCCTCGCTACCGCGTCTCCACTTTCATCAAAGGGCTGCTCAACTGGAGCTTGTGTTTGCACAGGTGCATCTGTTTGCATCTCTTCTTCATCGCTTGATTCACGAATCTGTTGTGCATTTTTAATAAACTGCGCACGCAAATCTACCCACTGCTCTTCCGGAATATATATAACATCCATGGACAACTGAAGTCGATTTTGAATCGCAGTTAACATTTCTTGCTTGAGCATCTCTTTTTCAAGCGCCATCGTACAATGAATATCATACTCGAATTTTAACAAAAATGCATGTTCTGACGCTGCAACAGGCTCTGTTTTATCCAACAAAGCTGCATGTGACTTGGTCATATCCTGCTTAATCGCCGCCCAGTTCATACGTAATTGATTTAAATGTTCTCGCGTAGCCTCTTTCAAAACCATTTCTACACGACCTTTAGGGGCTTGATACGTACCTGCTGCCTTTTTAACCACTTGTCGTTGTTGTGTAGGAGCTGGGTGATTCTGATTAGCCACTTGTGTATTTTGTTGTAGTTGTTGAACCAGTTGCTTTAAACTGTTCAATTCTTGTTCTACTTGTTCAGGTAGTGCCACATTGGCTTGTCGCCCTTCGGATACAGCATGCATCACTTTTAAAATGGCTGATTCAATGTAGACCCGTGCATGATTAGAAAAACGCATATCTTGTTGTGCTTTCGCAAAAATATCAATCATCTGATAGATCAATTGCGCAGGAACTTGCTCAGAGAAATCTTCAAATTGAGAGGGTTGCGTAATAAAATGTAAAAGATGTGTCGCTTGTTGAGAACGTTGGAGTAATAATAAGTCTCGGAAAAAAGTAATTAAATCTTCCACTAAACGTAATTCATCTTTCCCTTCCGCAATCAACTCATCTAATAAACTAATTGCTCTTACTGCATCTTGTTCTACCATGGCTTCCGTTAAAGCAAAAAAGCTTTGTTCGCTCACTATACCTGTTACGAGTAAGGCATCCTCTTCACTAATTGCCCCTTCACTGAATGAAACAACTTGGTCAAGTGCGCTCAATGCATCTCGCATTCCCCCTGCAGCAGATTGTGCAATGATAGATAAGGCAGACGGAGAAGACTCAACTCCTACGTCTGTTAACACTGTTTGAAGCCGATCGATAATCTCATCCCTTGTGAGTGGTTTAAAATCAAAACGCTGACACCTTGAAATAATCGTTGCAGGAATCTTATGCGGTTCTGTTGTAGCTAATATGAAAATCGCATGGGCCGGTGGTTCTTCTAACGTTTTTAATAAAGCATTAAAAGCGGAATTCGATAACATATGCACTTCATCTATGATATACACTTTATAGGTCGAACTCGCAGGAGCAAATCTAACTTTTTCGATAACTTCACGAATTTCTTCTACTCTTGAATTAGAGGCAGCATCGAATTCAATCACATCTGTATTTGAACCTTCCATAATACTCAAACACGTTGGGCACGTATTACACGGCTCACTTGCTGGGCCATTTTCACAATTCAATGCTTTGGCAAAAACTTTTGCTGTGGTTGTTTTTCCTGTACCTCTTGGACCAGAAAATAAATATGCGTGAGTCGTACGGTCATTCGTCAACGCATTTTGTAAGGTTCTTTTGATCATTTGTTGGCCAGACATATCCGAAAAAGTCTGGGGTCGGTAAGCTCTATAAAATGATTGATGCTCCATATACGTTCTCACTCCTACTCTTTTGTTTTAGTATACCATCTTTTTTGTTGTGATACTTGTTCGAATAAATATAGTGTCTAATTGAAAAAACATCCTTTCTCTATAAAATAGAGAAAGGATGTTGGCTATTTCATTTTATGCCGCGCACCTTTTGTCGACGACCGCACATAAACGTTACTCATGTCGTTGGCTCGGCCTAGGCTGCCCTACGGCACATGAGATGGTCCACTTAATGCTGCTTCCTTCCGGACCTGACATGGTTCATGGGTTCCCATTGCGCAGGACCCAAGCGTCAACACTACGTGCATGAGGCAGACTCTACAATACGAGAAGCCTCGAAAAGGAATTCAGTCTTGCTAAAGCGGATTGCAAGTACAGGGCTCCGCTAAATCCCCACCTAGCACGGCAGTTATTAGTATATCTTTTTTTAGATTAAAAATCAAATAAAGAATTATATTATTTTTTTAAAAAGACTGTTGACTTAAAAGTAAAAGCATGATAAATTAATATTTGTTGTTAACGCAACGACACTTATAAAAATGTGGAGGAATACCCAAGCCCGGCTGAAGGGATCGGTCTTGAAAACCGACAGGGGTGTTAAAGCCCGCGGGGGTTCGAATCCCTCTTCCTCCGCCATATTTTTTAAACAATTCCTATTACTTAATTGGTAATTAGGTTTTTTTATTTTATAAACCCACCAAAATAATTTTGGTGGGTTTATCTTTTTTCATTTCAAAGAGGATAGATTTTTGAATTCAATTATAAATAAACAAATAAAAAGGATGGCACCTTTTTTATGCCACCCTAAACTCTCAAAAGAAAGAGACCTTTCATATGAAAAGATTCCTAACCATTATTCGTTCTTGAATAGATTGACATACGTACCCTCTGCTATTGGTTTTGTTGCGACTGGATGATACATCGGAAATTCTTTTCGGATGATATCACTGACTTCAGATAAGCGATTGTCGGGAGCAATTAAAAATAAAGAAGGGCCTGCACCACTAATTGTGAGACCATAAGCTCCAGCCTTCTTCACAGCAACCCGAATCTCTTCAAATGAATGGAACATTGCTTTTCGAAAAGGCTCATGAAAAGCATCTTTTTCCAACATCCGTCCTACCATCCCCCAATTTTCTGTCGCCATTGCAGCTACTAATAAATGCCCTGCAGCACTACTCGCTGTAGCTTCTGTATGTTGAAGTGTAGTTGGAATGACTTGTCTTGACTCAGAAGTTGCAAGGATCGCATCAGGGACAAGTAGCAGTACCCCGACTTTTGGAGCAGGTAACGCTACAAACTCTAATTGACCTTCGTGGTAATAAGAACAGACAAATCCACCATATAATGCGGCATTCACATTGTCCGCATGACCTTCAAGTGCTGTACCTAATGCTAGTTTCTGATCCATCGACAAATCCAATGACAATAAAGTATCAGCAATCACAATCCCTCCTGCAATTGCAGATGCACTACTTCCTAAACCCTTGCCTAATGGAATATTTGAAGTAATAACCAAGCGCAAAGGTTCAACACATTTCCCTTGGTCTTGTGCTGTCTTTTGAATCGTTTGAACAATTAAATTAGATTCATCCGAAGGTAACGTTTGGTACTCTTCTTCTAAGTAAATAACCTCCCACCGAAGGGATGGGTAAACCGTTATTGTCATTGTTAAATCTAATGCCATCCCGAAGCAATCATAACCCGGCCCTAAGTTTGCAGTTGTAGCGGGAACAACTACCTCAAAAAGCGGCGTACTCATTATTCTTGTCCTTCTTTCAATGTTTTCAAGAAGTCTTCAAATTGAGCTTTCGATAAAATCGGCTCTCCTTTATTCACTTCAATAGCAGTCTCAGGATCCTTTAACCCATTCCCTGTTAAGATACCAACAACTGTCGCCCCTTGTTCAATTTCACCCGCTTCAATTCTCTTTTTAAGTCCTGCAATCGTTGCACAAGATGCAGGTTCAGCGAATACACCATCACGTGAAGCAAGCATTTGATAAGCTTCCAGTATTTCATCATCTGTCACACTCATAATATGACCCTTTGATTCTTCGAGTGCCGCTTTTGCTAAATGCCAACTCGCTGGATTCCCTATACGGATCGCTGTTGCGACTGTCTCTGGCTCTTCAAACACACGATCATACACAATAGGAGCAGCTCCATCTGCTTGAACACCTAATAATGTTGGACGTGATCCACCTTTTTTCGCTTGATACTCTGTGAATCCTTTCCAAGCTGCTGAAATATTTCCAGCATTCCCAACAGGAAGTGCAAAGTAATCAGGTACTTGCCCATCTAATTGATTAATGACTTCAAATGCAATTGTCTTTTGACCTTCTAAACGATAAGGATTCACTGAATTCACAAGTGCAATTTGCCCCTCACCTACTTCGCGTACCATGTTTAACGCCTCGTCAAAGTTTCCTTCTATCTCAACAATATCCGCTCCATACATTTTTGCTTGAGCGAGTTTCCCTAAAGCGATTTTCCCCTCTGGAATGACTACAATTGTACGCATCCCTGCACGTGCGCCATAAGCCGCTGCTGCTGCAGATGTATTTCCTGTAGAGGCACAAATTAAAGCTGTTTTCCCCTCTTCTTTCGCTTTAGCAACAGCCATCACCATTCCTCTATCTTTAAAAGAACCTGTTGGATTGGCACCTTCTGTTTTTACATAGACATTAACGCCCCATTCTTTTGATAAATTTTCCAAATGAATTAACGGCGTATTTCCCTCTTGTAATGTTAAAGCCGGAGTCTGATCTGTTACGGGTAACCATTCTTTATATTCTTCGATTAATCCTTGCCATCTTCTCATTATTATTTCTCTCCTTCGACACGGTAGTAACTTGAGATACCAAGCACACTGTCTACTTTTTGTAATTCTTTTAAAATATCTTCATGTTGCTGTTTTGAAATTTCATGTGTAATCAACACTAAATCTGTTCCTTCATCATCCATCTGCGCTTGTTGAACGACTGTCGCTAAACTCGCACCTAATTGGCTATAAATAGATGTTAAATGTGTAAGTACCCCAACTTCATCTTTTACAATAATGCGGTGGAAGTATCTTGCAAATTTCTGGTCATCTGTTTTTACTTTTCGTTCAAATTGGGGTGCATGCTTTCGTTTACCGTTTACCCCAAGCAAGAGATTGCGACAAGCTGCAACCACGTCACCTGTAACAGAGGTAGCTGTAGGTAGAGAACCAGCACCCGGTCCGTAGAACATCGTCTCTCCCACTGCATCACCATAAACATAAACAGCGTTAAATTCATTGTTTACAGAAGCCAGTGGATGTTCATTCGGGAAGAAAACAGGCTCTACTGCTACTTCGATACCATTCTCATCTTTTTTTGCAGTCCCTGCTAATTTAATCGTATAACCGAAGCGACTTGCTAGTTCTACATCACCGTCTTTAATCTCTCTAATTCCCCTTACAGCAACATCCTCGAGTTGTACTTCTGTTGAAAAAGCTAGGGAAGCAAGAATCACCATTTTACGTGCTGCATCTAGTCCATCAACATCGGCTGTTGGGTCTGCTTCTGCAAAACCTAATTCTGTCGCTAATGCAAGAGCATCTTCATAGCTCATTTCTTCTTCTTTCATTTTTGTAAGCATGAAATTGGTCGTTCCATTAACAATTCCCGTTAAAGCATGGATGCGATCTGAAGCTAAACCATCTTCCAATGTACGAATCAATGGAATTCCTCCACCAACACTTGCTTCGTAAAATAAATCACAACCTTTTTCATCTGCGACTTTTAGTAACTGCGGTCCAAATTCAGCCATCACATCTTTATTCGCTGTCACAACACCTTTCCCTGCAAGTAAAGAACGCTCAATTGCATCTTTCGCTTCTCGCGTCCCCCCCATCACTTCTACAACTAAATCAATTGAATCATCATTTAATACATCCTCTAATGATGTTGTAAAAATAGATTGTGGCAATTGTGTGTCTCTTTTTTTATCTATATTCTGAACGACCACTTTTTTAATTTGGACAGATGCACCTAGCTTATGTTGCAAATCTTCTTGGTGATTGTGAATAATCTTCGCAACTCCGCTTCCTACAACGCCAAACCCTAGTAATCCAATATTAATCTCTTTTTTCATTGACGATTCTCCTCACTTTATGTACACTATGAAAAAACAAACGTTCATTGCATAAAGACATTATATGAAAATATTCATTGAAGTACAACCCCTTTTTCATTATAGTAAAGTATAGCATGAATTTTCAGTAAATTTAAAAAGATAGAAGGATATGGTGAAGATGAAAGTATGTAAATTTGGTGGAACATCTGTCGCATCGGCAGAACAGATTAAAAAAGTAGTCGATATTGTATTGGCTGACGTCGAAAGAAGAATTGTCGTGGTTTCAGCACCCGGAAAAAGAAATAGTCAAGATACGAAAGTAACGGACTTACTCATTACACTCGGAGAAACAGCTTTAAGAGGAGATGACACAACAAAAGCACTGGATGCGGTTGTTAAACGCTTTTCTTCTATTGCAGAGGAACTTCATTTGGAACAATCTATTATCGAGACAATTCAACAAGATTTAAAACAACGAGTGGAAGCTGACAAAGGAGATGCAGTTCTTTTTATGGATGCAATGAAAGCTGCAGGTGAAGATAACAACGCCAAATTAATCGCAGCATACTTCCAATCGATCGGTGTCAATGCTAGATATGTTTCACCTTTAGAAGGAGGGTTACTCGTTACTGATAGACCCGCTAGAGTTCAAGCTCTTCCTGAAGGTGATGAACAGTTGGCGAAATTGAAAGATGATTCTGCTATTATCGTCTTCCCTGGCTTCTTTGGCTTTACAAAAGACGGCACTCTCCGTACATTTAACCGAGGAGGTTCAGATATTACAGGCTCTCTCCTAGCAGCTGCAACAGAGGCGACACTTTATGAGAATTTCACAGATGTCGATTCAGTTTTCTCAGCCAATCCATCTGTCGTTATTGAACCAGAGCCCATTGAAAAAATGACTTACCGTGAAATGCGTGAGCTCGCTTATTCTGGTTTCTCTGTTTTTCACGATGAAGCACTGATGCCTGCTTTTAGAAAGTCAGTACCTGTGTGTATTAAAAATACCAATAACCCTCAAGCACCTGGCACAATGATTGTGAGTGAACGACAAAAATCAGCGAAAAGACCTGTTGTTGGTATTGCTGCAGATGATGGCTTTGTTACACTATTTGTCGACAAATACTTGATGAACCAAGAAGTCGGTTTTGGACGAAAGTTAATGCAAATCTTAGAAGAAGAAGACATTTCTTTTGAACATACTCCTTCTGGTATTGACAATATGTCTGTTATTTTCCGAGCAGAGTACCTGGATCCAGATAAAGAAAAGAGAGTGATTGCTCGTGTGCAAAATGAATTGAATCCCGACGATATTCATTTACAACATGATCTCTCAATGATTGTAATGGTTGGGGAAGGTATGCGTCATACGACAGGTTTAGCAGCTCGAGCAACAACGGCCATTAGTAAAACGGGAGCAAGTATTCAAATGATTAACCAAGGACCTTCAGAAGTCAGCTTAGTCTTTGGTGTGTTAACGAAAGATGAAGATACAATTATCCAAGCCTTATATCAAGAATTTTTTGACTAATTTTTGTATGTATGATTGGTTCTTTGTCAACTAACGTTGGTGAAGAAATGTAGGCAATGAATAGAGGTAGGCGAGTGGACTCGTTAAAAAGTCAGTGTTACTGATTTTTTGACGAGTCCTTTTTTATAGGATTTATCCAA
>JASLCF010000187.1 GCA_030146155.1 Savagea sp. | reverse complement strand
TCGATTCAGAAGGCGATTCAAATCAAGCCGACAATTGGCTCTGTCACAAACAGCTATGAACATATGTGGGGGTATTTTAAAAAGAAAGCGACGTCAGAAGAGAAAAAGAAAACATTTGACTTACTCACAGCTTATCAACAAGGAGAGAGGAATGAACAAGATCTCTGGGATTGGTTAAGGCAATTAGCTGTGCGGTATCAAGTCAACTATTTATTAGAGAGTACCTTATTACAATTGAATACTGAAAATCGGTTCTAAAATTTCACTAAAGTTATTTTTGAAGATGATTTTTTCAGATGGGTACTTTTAAAGGCAATAAATGTAAGTTTATTCATGGAAAACTGAGCTATTAACGTGTAACCCTAGGGATAGCGTTACAAGTGAGCGAAGCGAAGGAAGCGGCTCGCCGAACACCCCAAGAACGCGCCCATCTGGAACGGAAAGCAACGGGTGATTTGGCTAACCCTTATAAAAAGAACTCTTCAAAAAATCAGTACCACTGACTTCTTGAAGAGTTCCATATTCAACCTCTATTCATTGACTAAAATTCTTCACCAACATTATTCAACAAAGAACCTGAAAATCAATGAACCCATTTCATAGAAAGAAATGGGTTCATTTTTTTATGCTAAAAATGCAGGAAGACTCTCTTTATTTAAACGCATGCCAATATAAAAATCAGCGAATTCACCGTATCGTGCAGTAGCGACATCGAATCGCATTTCGTAAACGATTTTTTTGAGTTCAATGGCATCGTGGGCAAATAAAGTGACGCCCCATTCGTGTTCATCAAATCCGATAGATCCCGTTATGATTTGTTTCACTTTTCCACTATACTTTCTACCAGTCAAACTGTGGTCGTAAAGTAATTTTGAACGAATTCCTTTACTCAAGCTATACCAGTTATCAACCGCTTCACGTTTTCTGCTCATTGGATAAAAAGAAACATATTGCCAATCTGGTAATTGTGGTTTTAATCTTGCTTGTGTTTCAGGAAGTGTTTCAGGGTCAACGCCGTTTCTGCTAGGTTGATATTTAGATAGTTCGACGACGGAAAGATGAGAATGAGTAGGTTGTAAAAAACGTCCGAATAAGCTTTTATTTAAAGCTAGTTCAGTCGCTGCTAGGTCTTCCATTGTCGGACGTAACCAAATCAACATTAAATCAGCTTTTTGTCCGATGATTTGAAAGAGACCATGACTGCCCTCCTGTTGTGTTTCAACCTTTTCCCACGATGTTAATAAGTCTTCAAATTCAGCCAATGCTTGTTGACGTTCTTCTTCTGAAGCGGACTGCCAAGCTGACCAATCGACTTTTCTGAAATCATGAAGGGTATACCAACCGTCCATTGTTTCTACTGCTTCTGCTGCATTAAACATATTAATCCTCTCCTTTTTAACTTTCAAAAAAACTATACCATATAAATTCGACAAAAAACCAAACTTCAAACTTACTTCACACATTGTTAATCTTCTGTTCACATTCATATGTTCTTTTTCTTGAAATTAATGTTAGACTAGAAATTAAGTTTGAAAGGAAAGAGGTGGCGGCATGCAAATCATTACGATGGGAGTCAATTATGAAGTGACCCCGATTGAATTGAGGGAGCGAATGACGTTCAATGCCGAAGAAGCGAAAAGTTGGTTAGAACAACTGAAAGCGATGCAAGGCGTTCATGAATCGATTGTTCTTGCTACATGTAATCGAACGGAATTAATTGCTGTCATTGAAGATGAAGCCATTCAAGAGACATTATTTGAACTCATGCAAGAGCAGTTTTCTATTGAAGCAACAACTTTAAATCAAATCATTCAAGTCAAGGTAGATGAAGAAGCGGTTCAGCATTTCTTTAGATTAGCAAGTGGACTCGAATCCATGGTTTTAGGAGAAACGCAGATTCTTGGTCAAGTGAGAGATGCTTTTTTATTTGCACAAGCAGCAGGAAATACGAAAAAAATATTTAATGAGCTCTTTAATCGAGTGATTGCTTTTGCCAAGCAGGCACATACACAAACAGGAATTGCAGAACAAGCGTTATCGATGAGTTATTTAGCAGTTGAGGCGATTAAATCGTCAATCACTCACTTAGAACATCGAACAGTTACTGTCATTGGGGCGGGTGAAATGAGTGAACAAGCATTAAGAAATTTATTAAGTGCAGGTACAGGTTATATACAGGTTGTGAATCGAACATTTTCAAAAGCGGCTCATTTAGCTCAAACGTATCAAGCACATCCTGTTGAAATGAAACATTTAACACAAGCTTTAATGAAAAGCGATGTGATTATTTCTGCGACACGAGCAGATGAACCCGTGCTGACAAAAGAGATGATTCAGCAGGTGCAGGAAGTACGTCATCACGAACCATTATTTTTAATTGATTTGGCACTACCAAGAGATATTGAGGCAACGGTAGAAGAAGTGCCAAATGTTCGGTTAGTAGATATTGATTATTTCCAATTTGTTATCGATGAACACCAGCAAATTAAAACGGAAGCTGCACGGATCATCGAAGATCAAATCGAGCATGAACTGATTTCATTTGCGAACTGGTTAAACCTATTAGATGTAGTTCCAGTTATACAGGCTTTACGTGAAAGGTCTATGAAAATACAAGAAAAGACGGTAGACAGTTTATTTAGAAAAATACCTGAATTGACTGCAAGAGAAAAGAAAGTGATTGAAAAGCATACAAAAAGTATTGTGAATCAAATTCTTCAGTCTCCCATTCAGCAAGTAAAAGAGTTGAGCCAGTCGGAAGAAAGAGAACAAACGATGCAGATGCTCCAATATCTATTTAATTTAAAGGAAGCACAGTCAGAAGAGGTGAAGGATAGATGAAAGTGGTCAAGGTAGGTACAAGAAGCAGTCAACTCGCAGTCATTCAAACGCAACAAGTGGTTGAGCAATTGAGGAAAAAACGTCCAGAGATTACCTTTGAATTCATTCTATTTGAAACAGCTGGAGACCAACGATTAGATGTTCCGCTGGCGCAACTAGCATCTGGTATTTTTTTAAATGAATTAGAAGAAGCTCTCCTCAATGAACAGATCGATTTTGCAGTACACAGTTTAAAAGATATGCCAATTGAAGGGCCACGTGAACTTTGCATTGCTGCATTTCCGCAAAGAGAGAATCCCGCAGATGCGCTCTTGACCCGTACAAATCAATGTCTAAGCGAATTACCAGCTGGAGCAGTGATTGGAACGAGTAGTATGAGAAGAAGTGCACAAGTGCAACAGTTGCGGCCTGATCTTCAAACTGAAATTATTCGAGGTCCGATTGATCGACGCATTCAGCAATTAAAAGAAGGCAAGTATGACGGCATCATTTTAGCGATGGCAGGCTTGAACCGTTTAGGCGTAGGGTTAGATTTAGTGAGTGAAGAATTACCGATTACAAATTTTACACCAGCCATGGGACAGGGAGCTCTTGCGATTCAATGCCGCCGAGAAGATAAGGCTATTCTTGAAATTGTTCAAGAAATACACGACAAAGATACTGAACGAGCAGTAGCTGTGGAAAGAGGTTTTCAAGCGAAATTTGCAGAGGGAGACCGGCTACCTCTTGCTGCACTTGCAACGAGTCAGGGAGGAAACATTCAGGCAACAGCCTCATTATTATCACTAGATGGCCAGGTCACTTATCAAGCTACAGCTTCAGGTCAGTCTGAAGAACATGTGTCACAAGCTTTAGCAGATCAATTGACAGCTCAACCTGGTGTTATAGCTTTATTAAAACAGTTGGAGCAACAGCAATGACTAAAAGAAAAAGGGTTGCAGTAACACGGGCAGCACATCAAGCGACCTCTTTTGTGACGCAGTTGGAAGCGGCTGGATTTGAGGCCGTTATGCTTCCGGTCATTGCTATTGAATGGCAAGAATTCACGATTCCTCGTCCATTAGCAGCCTATGAATGGATTGTGTTTACGAGTGCAAATGGTGTACATGGTTTTTTTCAACAACAACATACCTTAACAAGGTATACACAAATCGCAGCAGTGGGTGAAAAAACAGCACAAGCGATTCGTGAACAAGGATGGCCTGTTCATTTTATCCCAACTGTTTATGATGCGGACACACTTGTACAAGAATTCCCAGCAAGAAAAAGCCAACGTCCTTTTCTGCTAGTGAGTGGTCAGCTAGCTCGTCCCACACTAGCTGAAGGATTACGTGCAAAAGGAATTGACTATGAACGAGTGATTACTTACACAACAAAGCAAAATACTGCGCTTCATCAAGAATGGATGTACCCTGATTATTTAACATTTACAAGCCCTTCGACCGTGGCGGCATTCATCGATTTATTTGGTAGTCGTCCAGGTATTTACCAATTACCTGTGGTTAGTATTGGGGCAACGACTACAAAAGCCATTCAACTTGCTGGTTTCCAGTATGTATATGAAGCAACAACTTACACGATTGAAGGGTTGGTTCAACAACTTATAGAAAGAAGAGATCATTCATGACACAACAATTTGCAAGACATCGGAGATTAAGAAGTTCTGCTACAATGCGAAAAATGGTCAGAGAAAATCAATTAACCGTTGCAGATTTCATTTATCCTTTATTTATCTCTGCCGAAGCAACAGAAAGAAAACCGATTGATTCAATGCCTGGTATCGATCAAATTCCATTAGATGCTTTGGATGATGAAATTAATAGCATCGTCGCTTTAGGCATTCCTGCCGTCCTATTATTTGGAATCCCTGCAGAAAAGGACGCTGTAGGTACGGATGCTTACTGTGAGCATGGCATTGTTCAACAAGCGATTCAACAAATTAAAGCACTCACAACAGATTTATTAGTGATTGCAGATACTTGTCTATGTGAATTTACAGATCACGGTCATTGCGGGGTGATTGTCGACAATGATGTGGATAATGATGCATCGCTTACGTTACTTGCTCAGTCGGCAGTGAGTCAAGCGAAGGCGGGGGCAGATATTATCGCACCTTCCAATATGATGGATGGTTTTGTAGCAGTGATTCGTCAAGCACTTGATGAAGCTGGATTTTCACATATTCCAATCATGTCCTACGCTGTCAAATATGCTTCTGCTTTTTATGGTCCTTTCCGAGAAGCGGCAGAGAGTGCGCCGCAATTTGGCAATCGAAAAACCTATCAAATGGATGCGGCAAACCGTTTAGAAGCATTAAGAGAAGCGCAGTCGGATGTGGAAGAGGGAGCGGACTTTTTAATGGTTAAACCAGGTCTAGCTTACCTAGATATTGTCAGAGATTTAGCTAATACGTATCCTTTACCTCTTGTGACTTACCATGTCAGTGGTGAATATGCGATGGTCAAGGCAGCGGCAGCACAACAATGGATTGATGAAAAAGCCATAGTGTTAGAAACGATGCTCAGTATGAAACGAGCAGGTGCGACTCTCATCATTACTTATTATGCAAAAGAAATTGCACAGTGGTTAAAAGAAGGGGCAATGACAGAATGAAAACCAATCAACGTTCAAAAGAAATAATGACAGAAGCTATTGATTTAATGCCGGGCGGAGTGAATTCCCCAGTCCGTGCTTTTCGTTCAGTTGGTATGGATCCAATTGTAATGAAGTCAGGAAAAGGTGCCTTGATTAAAGATGTCGATGGCAATTCTTATATTGATTATGTACTCAGTTGGGGACCTCTCATTTTAGGACATGCAGATGAGCGTGTCGTTGCAAAAATACAAGAAGTGGCTGCAGAAGGAACAACATTTGGTGCATCCCATCCTTATGAAAATGAACTGGCGAAAGAAGTGATTGCACGTGTTCCTTCTATTGAAATGATTCGCATGGTTAATTCAGGGACGGAAGCTACGATGAGCGCCTTGCGATTAGCAAGAGGGGTAACGGGTCGTAACCTCATTTTAAAATTTGAGGGAAGCTACCATGGCCATGGAGACTCACTGCTTATTAAAGCGGGCTCGGGTGTGGCGACTCTTGGTTTGCCAGATAGTCCTGGTGTTCCAGAGGCGATTGCCAAACAAACGATTACCGTCTCATACAATGATTTTGAAAGTGTGCAAGAAGCTTTTCGTTTATACGGGGATCAAATTGCATGCGTCATTATGGAACCAGTATCGGGAAATATGGGGGTCGTCCCACCGGTTTCGAATTTCTTGCAACAAATGCGTGAGATTACTGAAGAATACGGCAGTTTACTTATTTTTGATGAAGTGATGACAGGTTTCCGTGTGAGTTATACTTCTGCACAAGGGCATTTCGGTGTAACGCCTGATTTAACTTGCTTAGGCAAAGTGATAGGCGGAGGCTTGCCTGTAGGTGCAATTGGCGGAAAAAGAGAAATTATGGAACAGTTCGCTCCTGCAGGTCCGATTTATCAAGCAGGAACTTTGTCAGGGAACCCATTAGCAATGGCAGCAGGCTTGACTACATTGCAAGCATTAACAGTTTCAACGTATGAACAAATTGAACAAAAAGTCGATCGATTAGTAGAAGGATATCAACAAGCTGCGGCTGACTTTCAAATTCCATTACAGGTGAACCGTGCAGGATCGATGGTCGGTTTCTTCTTTACAGATCAGCCTGTAATTAATTTTGAAACAGCTAAACAATCAGATACGGAACGTTTTGCACGTTATTTTAGAGGAATGGCAGCACGCGGAATTTTCTTACCTCCTTCACAGTTTGAAGGTTTATTTTTATCCGTTGCACATACAGACGAACAAATTGAACAAACGATTCAAGCAGTAAGAGAAGTGTTCGCTACATTATAAGAAAAGGGTGACATTGAATCATGACAAAAACAATAAATGATACGATTATTCGCGCTTATCGCGGGGAAGAGACTGCTTATACACCTGTATGGTATATGAGGCAAGCAGGACGCTCGCAAAAAGAATATTTAGAAATCAGGAAAAAACATACATTATTTGAAATTACTCATCGCCCGGATATCTGTGCCTATGTTACAAAATTACCTGTTGATCTATACAATAACGACGCAGCGATTTTATATAAAGACATCATGAGTCCTTTACCTGCAATGGGCGTTGATGTGGAAATCAAATCAGGCATCGGGCCAGTAATCGACCAGCCAATTCGAGGGATGGCTGATATTGAACGTCTACAGACGATTCATCCAGAAGAAGACTTTCCTTATATTATGGATACAATTCGCCTCTTGACTCAAGAGCAATTAGAAGTGCCACTCATTGGTTTTAGTGGAGCACCTTTCACATTAGCTAGTTATATGATTGAGGGAGGACCTTCTAAAAATTATAGTGGTACGAAAGCATTTATGTATAAAGAGCCAGTGGCATGGTTTGCGTTGATGGAAAAGCTAGGAGATATGGTGATTACTTATGTAGAAGCTCAAATTAAAGCGGGCGTTCAAGCGGTTCAAGTCTTTGATTCGTGGGTAGGAGCATTAAGTGCTGAAGATTATCGTTACTATGTTAAACCCGTGATGGAACGTATTTTTAGCACATTAAAGAAACATGATGTTCCCCTTATTATTTTTGGCATTCATGCCAGACATTTATTAGTGGAGTGGAATGATTTAGAGGTCGATGTGATTGGTTTAGATTGGCGTACTTCGATTGAAGAAGCCCGTGAAATGGGAATTACAAAAGTACTACAAGGGAATCTAGATCCGGTCGTTTTGCTTTCTGATTGGGAAACGATAGAGCGTAAAACAAAAGCAATTTTAGATAGCGGCATGAAAGATGGAAAACATGTCTTTAACTTAGGACATGGGGTAACACCTAATATTAACCCAGATACACTTGCACGACTTACAGCGTTAATCCATTCGTATTCAAAAAGATAATTGGAGTGAACGATAATGACAAAAAGAGTAGTAGGCGTTTTAGTCATGGCGTATGGAACACCTAACCATGAAGATGAAATTGAAAGTTATTACACGCACATCCGTAGAGGCAGAAAACCTTCGGCAGAAGCTTTAGCAGATTTAACCAACCGTTACCAAGCGATTGGTGGAATTTCTCCATTAGCTAATATTACAAAACAACAAGCACAGGCAATTGAAGCACAAATGAATGCATTAGATGACTCAACTACTTATCGTGTGTACATCGGTTTAAAGCATATTGCTCCATTCATTGAAGATGCAGTGGCAGAGATGGCAGCAGATGGTATTAAGCAGGCTGTGACATTGGTGTTAGCTCCTCATTACTCGACATTTAGTGTGAAGTCATACAATGAGCGGGCGTTAGAGGAGGCTAATCAACATGGCATCGAATTGACGCAAGTAGAAGATTGGCACCTCGAATCTGGCTTTATTCAGTATTGGAAAGAAGCCATCGAAGATGTTTGGCAACAATTATCTCAAAAAGAGCAAGAAGCGGCTCATGTGATTTTTTCTGCGCATAGTTTACCAGAAAAAATCCTACAATTTGGCGATCCCTATCCCGAGCAATTGAAAGAAAGTGTCGTAGCGATTGTCAAAGCAACCGGTATTGAACACTATTCGATTGGCTGGCAAAGTGAGGGGAACACACCAGACCCATGGTTAGGACCAGATGTTCAAGATTTAACGCGTACAATTGCAGAACAACAACCGGTGAGTGCTTTTATTTATGCTCCGATTGGCTTTATTTCAGACCATTTAGAAGTATTATATGATAACGATGTGGAATGTCGTGTGGTATGTGACGAGCTTAACATTCCTTATTATCGTCCCGAGATGCCTAATACGTCTCCTTTATTCATTGAAATGCTCGCGAAGACTTGTTTACACCGATATAAAGATGTGAGTAGTGAATGAAGAAAATAGCGGTGATTGGTGGAGGCATTACAGGGCTAACGACTGCATTTGAGTTAGAACAAAAAATAAAAGAAGGTCACGAGTTAGCATACGACTTATATGAAGCTTCCAATCGTTTAGGTGGCAAAATTGAAACCATTCGAAAAGATGGCTTTTTGATTGAAAGAGGGCCGGATTCTTTTTTAGCACGTAAAACAGCTTTAATCGAATTAGCGGAGGCTGTAGGTTTAAAAGAAGACTTAATAAGAAATCAAACAGGTCAAGCCTATATTCTAGTAAATAAAAAACTGCATCCGATTCCAGCAGGTTCTTTTATGGGAATACCGACACAACTGTCTCCATTTTTGACGACTTCATTATTTAGTTGGTCAGGTAAAATGCGTGCGGCAATGGACTTGTTTCAAAAAAAAGAAACGGAAACAAAAGATGTATCACTCGGGACCTTTTTTAGGAAGCGTTTAGGCAATGAAGTGGTTGATCATTTAATTGAACCTTTACTTTCTGGGATTTATTCTGGAGATATTAATCAAATGAGTACACAAGCTACTTTTCCACAATTTCAAAAGTATGGGCAACAGTACGGGAGTATTATCCGCGGATTACAAAAAGAAATGCCTAAAAAGAAACGTCAAACTGGAAAGCAAGTGGGACAGTTTATGGCTTTTAAAAATGGTTTTCAATCATTAGTTGATGCCATTGTCACTCATTTACCAGCGGAAAAGATTCATTTGAATACTGCCGTTACACGTATTCAAAAGATCGGGAAAGGATATGAGCTCCTCCTTGCTTCAGGAGAAAAGAGATATGCAGATGAGGTTTTCATCACTATTCCTCACCCGCAGTTAGCTCAACTCTTAGATGATACAGCGTTAGCAGTCTGGAATGATGTTCCCTCGAATTCGGTGGTCAATGTTGCTTTAGCGTTTGATGCCCATCAAGTAGATAACCCATTAGAAGGAACGGGTTTCATCATTTCTCGAAAAGAAACAAATCGGATGACTGCTTGCACGTGGACGGACCAAAAATGGTCTCATGTGGCGTCATCCGGAAAAACCTTATTACGTGTCTATTTAGGAAAACCTGCAGATCAAGAAGTAACGACGTTGCCTGATGCAGCTTTGATTGAGATCATTATGCAAGAACTTAAAGAACTCGTTCAAGTCAAAGGGCAACCTTTATTTACTGTAGTCACCCGATATATAGAAGCAATGCCTCAATATACTGTGGGTCACCTGCAAAGACTCCAACAGTTAGAGGAAAGACTACATGCTTATTATCCTGGTATTGTCGTATCAGGAAGCTCCTTTTATGGCGTGGGCGTCCCAGACTGTGTCCTGCAAGCTCAGCAATCGGTTCGTAAACGCTACAATATGAAATAACTTGAAATAAATAACTCAGGTATTGGTGGTGCGATGTTTCTCAGCCAGTACCTGAGTTATTTTCTATTCTTTCGTCTACTATATTATCCCCCAATTGCTGTATCGAATCTTAGCCTTCCACTTTGAAAAGTTATAGGTTGCATTCCCTTTCTATCCATGATAAGATACTTTCTGTACTGAATTAATGACCAAAAAACTAAAACGGTCAGTCGGTTAGAGAGGTGAAGAAATGGATGTCGATCGTAAACAATTAATATTAGATGCTGCCTCACAATCATTTTCCTCGTTTGGTTATAAAGCAACAACGATGGATCAAGTGGCTCGCTTAGCTAAGGTAGGTAAAGGAACGATCTATACCTTTTACAAAAACAAAGAAGAATTGTTTCATGAAATCATTTCCTCGTTAATTGTTGAAATGAAAGCTGAAGCAGAAGGTGTCATGATAGAAGGGGAGTCCTTTTTCATTAATGCGGATTTGGCGCTCCATACTTTACTCGAGTACCGCACAGACCATCAGTTGGTAATTAAACTGTTACAAGAGGAAAAAGAAATGGGAACACCTACTGTTTCAGATGTCATTCAAAAGCTAGAACGTACAGTCGTGAGCTATATTAGTAAACTGATTGTATCAGCAATTGATGCAGGTGAAATTAAGGCGTGTGACCCAGAAATTACGGCATTTGTAATTTATAAACTGTATATTGCACTCATCTTTGATTGGGAAAGGTACAATTCGCCCCTTGATAAAGAAGAGATACCTAATCTGTTTAGACTTTACCTGATTGAAGGATTGTCACCAGAAGGATGCTGTTAAAGGATTATCGAATGGATAATCCTACAATTTTACAAACAATTGACCAATTGGCTAAAGTGGTCAGTGGTTATTAAGAGGAGTGGAAGAATGAAAAAGACATCTTTTTATCGTGAATGGAAAGAAATCTTTACGAATCGTCAACTGTTAGTAGCAGTCATTGCGATTCTCCTTGTTCCGTTAATGTATGCAGGTATGTTTTTATGGGCGTTCTGGGATCCTTATGATTATCTAGATAAACTCCCTGTTGCAGTCATTAATGAGGACGAAGGAGCGGATTTCGAAGGGAAAGAACTTCGAATCGGTGACGATCTCGTAGACAATTTAAAAGATTTAGAAGAATTGACATTTGATTTTGTAGATAAAGACCAAGGTTATGCTGATTTAGAAGATCAAAAATATTATTTATTAGTAGAAATTCCTAAAGATTTCTCAGAGAATGCAACGACTTTAATGGATGATCATCCAAAGAAGTTAATGTTGAAATATATTCCAAACGAGAGTTTTAACTTCCTTTCTTCTCAAATTGGAGAAAGTGCAGTGAAGGAGATTCAAGCAAAAATCGCTTCAGAAGTTACTAAAACTTATGCAGAAACGATGTTTGATACCATTGAAGAAATTGGCGACGGTTTAGCTACAGCCGCTGATGGAAGTGGTGAATTAGACGAAGGTGTTCAAAAGATTAAAGATGGAACAGGTGATTTAAAAGAAGCGTTAACCACTCTTGCATCTAAATCTATTGAATTTGAAGAGGGGGTAGGCCGTGCAGCAGATGGAACCATTCAATTGGCAGAAGGTGCACAAACGCTCTCATCAGGTTTAGTTCAAATGCAGGATGCTACAGGTAAATTTGTAGATGCTTCCCAACAATTAGGAGACGGTTCGCAAGCACTTGGTGAAGGTGTTCAGCAGGTAAATGGCGGATTAACACAATTAGTAGAGAAAAATCCGCAACTCATTGCAGGAACCAAACAATTACAAAATGGATTGACTCAATTTGAACAGCAATTACCTGCTCAAATGGGGCAACAAATTCAACAACAATTACAAAGCAGTTTACAAAGTTTAGATGAAGGCATTGACCAACTTGAAACGGGTCTTACTTCAGGCATTCAACAAGGGTTAACTCAAAAAATGGCACCCACATTAAGTGCTCAATTAGTGGATGGTGTTGCTAAACAAGTAGCTGCAGGTGTGAATGCGCAGCTAGGAAATTTACCTGAAACGATTGCTAGTCAAATGGCGCCTCAGCTAGCAGAAGGAATAGTGAATCAACAACAGCAAGCCTTTGCTCAACTGTTTAACCAAATGCAAGCACTGGGCATACCAGCAGAGCAAATTAGTGCGCTTCAACAAGGTGTAGCTGAACAGTCACCATCAAAAGAACAAGTGACACAACAACTGCATAGTCAAATTGCACAAGGTTTAGCAGGAAGTGGCGGTGCAGGGGTATCAGAAGAACAATTAAAACAACAATTACAAGAGCCGATATCTTCGGGCGTCTCACAAGCTGCGGCAATGACTGCAAAAGAAATTAATGAGAATGTAGCAGCGGGTATGGGTCAATTTAAATCAGGCGTTCATGAAAACATGGGCGGCGCTGAAGGTATTGAACAAAGTATTGCCACTGCGATAGCACCTGTTTTCAAACAATTAAATGGTGGTGCCCTTCAAATTAGCGAAGGACAGCAAGCGATGCAACAAGGAATCGTAAGCTTAGCACAAGGTTCTTCTCAACTCTTAGAAGGTTCTCAAGCGTTAACTTATGGACACAGTCAGTTAATCGATAATATGAATGTATTTGGTACAAAAGTTGGTGAAGCAGCAAATGGTGCACAACAACTTGCAACAGGCGCTTCTACACTAAATGACGGGATGGGTCAATTAGCAGACGGCTCAAGTCAATTTAATGATGCTTCCCATCAATTAAAAGACGGTTCAACCACATTGGATGATGGTGTTGTTGAATTGAAAGAGGGTACTGAAGAACTTCATAGTAAATTAGCTGAAGCAGCAGATGAGGTAAACGATGTCAGCACGACGGATGAAACTTACGATATGATGGGTAGCCCAGTAGATATGGAGAAAACAGAAGTTAATCATGTTCCTAACTACGGAACAGGTTTCGCTCCTTACTTTATCTCATTAGGACTATTCGTTGGAGCTTTATTAATGTCGATTGTTATTAATTTACGTGAACCTGTTGGACATCCGAAAAATGGTTTCACTTTATATGCTACAAAAACAGGGATGGTAGCAGTCATCGGGATTATTCAAGCCTTAATCCTAGATGCAATCCTACTACTCGGTTTAGGCTTAGAAGTAACAAATGTTCCATTATTTATTTTAGTTACTATTATGACGAGCTTTGTATTTATGAGTTTAGTCCAGTTGTTATCTACGACTTTAGGAGACCCTGGTCGATTCATTGCGATTGTGTTGCTCATTTTACAATTAACAACAAGTGCAGGCACATTCCCATTAGAATTAATTCCAGCTCCATTACAACCTTTAAATGCATTTTTACCAATGACATACAGTGTTCAAGCATTTAAAGCAGTAGTATCAAGTGGAGACACAGCTCATATGTGGGCAAACTTAGGAATTCTAGGCATCTTCTTAGTGGTTACAATGGCACTTACTTTATTGTATTTCATTGTTCATGATAAGAAAATGATTCGTAAATCACAGCAAGAAGCATAAAATGAACTGCACATTAGATCTGTCTAATGTGCAGTCTTTTTATTATTGGATAGAAAATTAAACGATCTAAAGACACGCTATTTTCTGTTTCGAGCGAACGTCCCTAGGAAAGTATCTATCTGGAATAGAAAGCAACGGGTTATTTGAATATTTCAACTCAAATGAACTCGCCAAGAAATCAGGTATACCGACTTCCAAACGAATATGATCATGACGAATGTTATTTTATACAACATCTTTTTTGTTTATCTATCTAACGGAATTCCCTTTTCAGGTAAAAATGTAGCCTTGTTTTATAATAAAATCATACAATAATGAAACTATTTTTAATGTAAAAGCGTCTATTGGGCTAGTCCATAAAAAGTAGAGATGCATGAAGTAGCGTTTGGCAACTGTGAAAGGGAGCTAATGTTATGACATGTTAGAAAAAGGAATGACAACATGAAAACACGAATCATCGTAATCGGCTTCATTGGAATGCTAAGTGTGGGGATCATCGGCTATCTCTATTGGCAAAGTGAACCTCGTCTCATTTTTACAACGGAACCGGCTAAAATAGAGGCAGAAAGACAAATTGATACACTGAAAGGGGAAGTTCTCATTAGCGGAACGAGTCACGGAACGATGCAACTATTTAAGAAAAATGTTCCCTATGGTTTACCTTTTGAGTTGAAAGATTCCTCTTATTATTTGATGCTTGAGGAGGAGATGCGTCTCGTCTATCCTGCGAAAGCTGCGTTAACATTTACTACAGTTAATCAAATGAATTGGTCGGGAACTGTTCTACCTGGTATCTATCATCAGAAGTTGAACGACTTAGAAGAAGGAAATTATTTAATACAAACGAGTGGGAAGCGGACACAAATTCAAGTCATGCGTAAAAACTACGCGGCACATACGTTTGATATTCATCGTGAACAAAAACAATTGTTGCAAGTACCAGAAGATGCGGTTGTTCAAATCAATACATTAGGGACTGTGACTACAGAAAAAGTTGCGGAGAGTAATGCAAAAGAACGTTTATTTATTCCAACGGCTTATGATGATATCGATGTGTTGCACCCGTCAGTCGTACGTTTTGAAGAAGAGTGGAATGGCTATCGCTACTGGATGGCCGCTACACCTTATTTAGATGGTGATAATTTAGTGGAGAATCCACATCTTTATGCCAGTAATGACTTGCTTCAATGGGTAATTCCTGAAGGAGTTACTAACCCAGTGGATGAAAAACCAGGCAAGCCAGAAGACAAACGAGTGTATAATTCAGACACTCATTTAATCTACCACCCTGAGTTAAAGAGGCTAGAATTGTATTATAGAGAATACAATGGCCATCGCAAAGAATCCATTTTACTTCGTCGTGTATCGACCAATGGCATGGAATGGTCAGAGGAAGAACAATTGGCAACGTATCCTCATTTATTTTTATCGCCAGTCATAATTTGGCAAGAGGGTCGCTATCACTTATGGTACATCAATAATTCTTTTGAAGTGATCTATACTGAATTTGACCGTTCTTTCCAACCTCTAAGTAAGGAAA
>JASLCF010000180.1 GCA_030146155.1 Savagea sp. | reverse complement strand
GTTGAGAAATGAAAAGAAGCACCGGCTTAATCAGCTGGTGCTTCTTTTATTATTTAATTTTGATAACCTTGTATCAAGAAAATAACGACTTATAATCTAATCATTATTTTCATTATCTTCAAGAAAAATGTTCATTAATCTTTCAGATTCAAAATCATATACTAGATGTAATATCATGTGAGTTAGCATAATGTAAAACAATTTGAAATAAGATTTGTTGAACTTTAAAACGAATGTATTCAATGAAAAAACAATGGATAGGTGAAGAAAATGAATGTGTGGATATTAGACTTGAAAAGAAGAGGAAAGAGTTCTTTTTTAAAAGAACAAATCGAAAAAAATATAAGAGTGAGTACTGTTGAAAAATATCATAATTTGTTTGAATTGTACTTTAATATTAGTTTAAAGCAGACAGATATTCTTTTCATTGAAAGTGATGAAAACGAAGAAGAGATTATTGATTTAATTCAATTAATTAAAAAGAATTTAAGTAATCTGCCTATCATATTTGTCTCGATGAATAAAACAATTATTTTTCAAAAAGAAGAGTTAAAACTTGATTACTTTATATATTATCCAGAAATTGAAGAAGAGGTAAATAATGTTTTAGAAAGATATTATTTAAGAAATAAGAATCAAATTAAAAAAATTCCTATATTAAAAATGTTAGTGGATGAACCTTATTTAGAAATGGGGAAACAGATATATTATATAGAGTGGAGAACAAAAAAATCCGAGGAGTTGTTTTTTTATTTAATAGAACACAATAACCAATTTATAACTAAAGAACAAATAGTAAAAACCATTTGGCCAACTATTAAAGAAAGAAAGTCTCAGAATAGTTTATTATACACAACCATTTATCAAATCAGAAAATCGTTGGCTTCTTTAGACTTACCCATACGATTAATAAGTTCCAAAGGGAGTTATCTATTAGATTGTTCGAATATTATTATTGATTATAAAGAACTTACTAAAATCACATTAGAAAAAATATCACCTATTCATGTAGAAAATTTATTGGAGTACTATGAAACCGACTATTTAACAAATTATACTTATAGCTGGTCTGTTGAAAAGAGAAATGAATTGAGAGAGATGTATAGAAAAGTACTTCATCAATTGAGTGCACATTATTTGAGAGAAAATAAATTTAGTCACGTTGTTCCTCTTTATTATAAATTAATCTCTCATTTTCCAGAAGATCGGAAAGCGGTAGATGCATTGTTTCATTTATATGATCAAATTGGTGATAAAAAAGGACCTTTATTGTTTAAAGAACCTATAGAGATTTAAATAGAGTAAAAAAGATTCATTGATACCCTTGAAAGGCATCAATGAATCTTTTTAAGTTTCTAATGATTTTTAGGTAATGTAAAATAAAAGGTTGTCCCTTTATTAAGCGTTGATTTGATTTTTAAGTGGGTATCGAATTCTTTTTGTAATCTTTTATTAGTATTAACAACACCAATACCTCGTCTTTTTTCAAATTCATTTTTTAGTAGCAATTGAATTTCTTCCTCGTGCATTCCTTTTCCATCATCTTCTACTTCGATTCGAACGCCATCTTTTAGGTCAATTACTCGAATAGTTAATTGGCCAGGCTCTCCTTTGGGTAGAATTCCGTGCCGAATAGCATTTTCGACTAAAGGTTGCAATGTTAAAGGTAGAATATCAATAGTCACAGTATCATCTATCTCGTATTTAACAGTTAATTGGTCTGGAAACCTTTGTTCTTCAATGAATAAATAAGATTGAACTAATGATAATTCTTCTTCCAAAGGAATTCTTTCAGTTGCATCTTTAAATTTGAATTTACTTTGTAGAACAGTCATAAAAGCATCCAATACCTCATACATTTGTTCTTCATTGATAGATTGTAAAGCAATAATGGTGTTGAGTGTATTGAATAAGAAATGGGGAGAAATTTGAGATTGTAACCAAGCAGCTTCAAGTTCAATCGTCTGATCTACTGTATTTTTCATTAAAGTTAATGTATTTACCCGTGCAATTAATTCTCGTCCATCAACTGGTTTCTGAATAAAATCGTTTGCTCCAACTTCAAATATATAATGATTTTCATTTAGATTACCCCATGTGGATAAGTACAGAATCGGTAATTGGATGAGAGAGAATTTTTTTCTAGTTTTTCGAATCCACGATAGATAATCAACATTAGATTGGAAAGGATCCACTATTATTAAATCCCATTTCTCTGTTTCGATACAATACGTTGCTTTTTCTTCACATTCAATCACTTCACACTCATAATTTGCTTCTTTTAATAAATCAGACAAAATTTTAGTATGAATATTTTGAGAACCTAAAAGAAGGATTCTAGTATTTTCTGTAGAATGATGATTAACTGTGTCAAAGATACATGTTTGCTTGTTAGGAACTTTGTTTTTTGTATCTTTTAGGTTCAATGGAATACTAGTTGCCTGTTCAAACAGGCAAGATATAATTAAACTGTCTTTCCCTTGAGTGAAATGAATGCTTGCATTTTGTAAGTGAGCTAGTTTTTTTGCAAGATTAAGTTCAATGTCAAACTCATCAGTAAATAAAATATTATTGTCTATTAGTTCTTTATAAGTCATTTCAACTACACAATGATCAATTTTTTCTATTTGTGAACCTTTTATTTCAAAGGCAATATTTATTTTGTCACTGTCGTAATTGGTAGAGATGGAACAACTATCGGCTTTTCTTTTTAAAATGAAATAATGGATATTATACATCATTTCTATAAAATAATTAGTGATTCCCATGATATATTGGGGTGTAGTAGAAAGGTTGTTTTTAAAAATTACGTTGTGGCTTGGAAAATAATTTTTAAGCAACTTTTGTACGGTTTCAATTTTATATTGAATAGCAACTGGTATAAGTGATTCTTCCTTTTTGTCTGCATTGAATGTGATCACATCTGCAATGTTTTTAGTAACAATAGATAAATGTGTAGCGATAGAACGAGTTTGTTCAAGCTCTTGTACGACCTTTGAATCGGATTGTTTGCTGATAATTTGCTGATTAATATTAATTAAACTTTGCAAAGGTTGAATCATTTGGTTTGCAGAAATCGTAATAAACTCTTCCTTTGCCTGACTTTGTAGAACTAATTCTTCGTTTAATGAATGTACTTCTGAAAACAATTTAGCATAAGCATTGAACCAAAAAACACCAATAAAAAAGACAGAAAAGATAAGGTCAAATGGATAATGAGGAACTGTTAATCCATTTGAAAGAGAGATTGTCCACCAGATTAAATGATTTAGAACACTTATAATGGAAAGAATGAAAAAAATATTGTTCTTGTCTTTTGTACGAATCCCTTTGAACAAAACATAACTTAATGTGATAACACTTATTAATAAATAGAGGGAATAAACAAAGGATAGTTTGATTAGTAAGTGATTAGGGATTATAAAAGCTAAGAAGATAGTTGATATACCAAGCGTATAGTAAGTAGTTTTCAAATAATGATTTCTAGCATGCAACGTCATTTTCATGAGGCAAAGTCCAGAGATTGTTTGGAAAATATTAACCCAAATGAAGCTGTGTTCATAACTTACATTTGTCCATTGGTGTATTAATTTATCGTCTGAGCTTAAAAAGAAAATAGCTGCTAAACTAAAAATTAAACAAGAAAAATATAAAAAGCTTGTATTCTTATTTCGGTGTCTACTAAATACTGTTATAAAATAGATAAGTAGAGAGAATAAGCTAATGATACTAAAAAACAATAAGGTGACAATTTGTGAGCTCGTTGAAAAAGTGACATTTTTTTGAATGTGATCAGCTGTACCGAATTGAACCGCTCTTACAATCCCACCACCGCGACTATCAATAAAGTTTGAGACTTGAACGATTAATTGTACTTCTCGTGTGTCACTCAAGTCATTTGAAAGAATCGTTACTGGTAAATTATGTGGGCGATATGTATGTTCTTCGCTGCTGACTTGACCAGATTGATGTACTAATTGTTCATTGATAAAGATTTTAGAAGCATTTCGAATACTTGAAAAGTAAAAGGCATAAGAGGAGCTAAAGTTTTTAGGTAATTGAATATTCAATACATATGTACCGAAACCTTTACCAGGATTATTTTGATCCATGATATGATTCCAATTTCCAGGCACTTTTATAGGAACGGGATTTTCTTGATAGGTGCTTAAACTTTCAGGATTTAATAGAACCGATGGGTAAAAATCCCATTCTCCATCTAAAAAAAAGGCGTGATTAAAAATTTCCTCTTCAAATACGACATCTCCCTGTTTAGAAAACACATGGGGTGTATTAAAGAAAGAAATCCATAAAAAACGCAATCCAGTGATGAATAGAATAAAAAGAAAAATATAAACTAAAAATTTATGTTTTTTTATAAAATTTATCATCATCATGCTCCTAGTAAAAAAGGTCTTTGTAACTAGCTATTATAGCATGTTACAAGACCTTTAATCATTTATCAAATTTATTTCCTTAGTTTTTTAGCAAAATGGTTCCCGAGTGATTGAACGGCTTGTACTAAAATAATTAATGCAATAACCGTAATGATGGTCACTTCCGTTTTGTTTTGGTTATAACCGTAAACAATCGCTAAGTTACCAATTCCACCTGCACCTACTGCACCTGCCATAGCTGAAGCGCCAATTAACCCAATAATGGCAACGGTGAACGCTAAGATGAGTGACGACCTCGCTTCGGGTAATAAGAAACGCCAAATCGTTTGCCAAGTGGAGGCACCTACCGATTGTGCCAGTTCATACACGCCGTGTTCTACTTCAAGTAACGAGTTTTCGACGAGTCGAGCGATGTAGAAAGCCGTATATAAAACGAGTGGTACGATAGCTGCTTTCATCCCTATGGTCGTTCCCATGATGAGTTTTGTTAAAGGGGCTGCTGCAACGACTAAAATGATAAATGGAATAGAACGAATGATATTGATAAAGATATTTAAAATAAACGACATACCACGTTGTTCCAGTAATCCGCCGTCTTTCGTTAAGACCAGAATAATGCCTAAAGGAAGTCCAATAGCCGTAGAGATGGCTAAACTGATGCCCACCATCGTGAATGTTTCAAGACTGGCTTCCCAGAACGCTTCCCAAAACCAAGGTTCAAAAGTCATTGGACATTCACCTCCTGAATACTTGCATCGGTCGATTCAATAAACTGAATAACACGATCGACCTCTTTAGAATCTCCTACAAATTCAACAATTAAATTCCCAAATGGTGTATGCTGCAATTCGGTAATCGTACCGTTCAGAATGTTGATGTCTACTTCAAATTGTTTAGCGACATCAGATAACAGTGGAGAGGTCGTTGAGCGTCCTTCAAATAAAATGCGATAAATGCGTTTTTGTTGAAAGCTAGGGTCATTTTGGATGAATTGTGGAATCCCATCATTAAGCACTGTGCGGACGAATGCTTTTGCACTGTTCGATTGGGGATGCATAAATAAATCCATTGTCGTTCCTTGTTCTAAAATAACCCCTTGTTCTAATAAAGCTACACGGTCACAAATATCACGAATGACGTTCATTTCATGTGTAATTAAGACAATGGTTACGCCGTACGTGTCTCTCACTTCAAGTAGAAGCTCTAAAATTTGTTCTGTGGTCGTTGGATCAAGAGCAGAAGTTGCTTCGTCTGCGAGTAAAATAGAAGGCTCCAACACGAGTGCTCGAGCAATGCCAACCCGTTGCTTCTGGCCGCCTGATAATTCGCTTGGATATTTTTGCGCATGGTCTTCTAAGCCAACGAAAGAAAGCAACTCAGTGACTTTCGCTTGAATTTGTTCCGCAGAATAATTCCCAAGACGCATCGGTAATGCGATATTTTCGAAAATTGTTTTAGATTGGAGAAGATTATAATGCTGGAAAATCATTCCGATGGTTTTACGTTTTTCGAGTAATTGTTTTTTAGAAAGGGAAGATAAGGCTACCCCTTCAATCACAACTTCTCCACTCGTCGGCTGTTCAATAAAGTTAATGCAGCGGAGCAGGGTACTTTTACCCGCTCCGCTGAATCCGACAATGCCGAAGATTTCTTTCTTTTCAATAGATAAGTCAATTCCTTTGAGTACTTCAACAGCTTTTCCGTCAATGGGAAAAGATTTGCGAATTTGTTGTAGTTCAATCATGTATCGATGCACTCCTTAGTTTTGTTCGTAATCGTCTAAGTAAGACGGCTCTTCATTGACAGGAACAGCAGCACCTTTAAATTCTTTCTTGTTAAAGTCTTGTACTTCCTGGCTATGATATAAGTCTACCAGTTTTTTGTAGGCTTCGTTATCTTTATTTTTCGTTTGGGCAGCTACAATATTAATGTAAGATTTGTTTTCCGCATCTTCTCTGAAAATCGCATCTTCAGAAGGGTTTAAGTTTGCGGCAATGGACATATCTGAGTTGACTACTGAC
>JASLCF010000170.1 GCA_030146155.1 Savagea sp. | reverse complement strand
AGAAAGCGTCCGATTGGAACGGAGATGAATTGTGTTATGGATTTTTTATTTATCCCCACAAACATTTTACTCATACTAAAAGACTGTATAAGTTTTTATCGTTCACTTATACAGTCCATCTCTTATTTTTCTAACTCTGAATCTTGTCGCTCAGAAGCATGCATTACTTCTTTCACTAAATTAGCAACAAATTGAGAAATCGCAACTGTTTCAGTTGCTTTCTCACCATACTTACGAACAGTTACTTCTCCGTCTTGCATTTCACGGTCACCTAATACTAATGTATAAGGTATTTTCTGAACTTGGGCTTCACGGATTTTATATCCCATTTTCTCATCACGGTCATCGATTTCCACACGAATGCCTCTCTTCACTAGCTCATCACGAACAAATTCAGCATAAGCATAGTGAACATCATTGGATACCGGGATTACTTCAACTTGAACAGGGGCTAACCAAGTTGGGAAGGCACCCTTATACTCTTCAATCAAATAAGCAACAAAGCGTTCCATCGTTGAAACAACCCCGCGGTGAATGACAACAGGTCTGTGGTGTTTACCATCTTCACCTACATAAGTAAGGTCAAATCGTTCAGGCTGTAAGAAGTCGAGCTGAACTGTCGATAAAGTTTCCTCCATACCAATCGCAGTACGGACTTGAACATCTAATTTTGGACCGTAGAAAGCAGCTTCTCCTTCTTCTTCAACATACTCTAATTCTAATTCATCCATTGCTTCTTTTAGAAGTGCCTGTGCATGCTCCCACATCTGATCGTCATCAAAATATTTCTCAGTATCTTCTGGGTCTCTATAAGATAAACGGAAACGATAATCTGTAATATCAAAATCTTTATATACTGCTAAAATAAGTTCGACTACACGTTTGAATTCTGCTTTTATTTGATCTGGACGTACAAAGATATGTGCATCATTTAATGTCATTCCACGAACTCGTTGTAAACCAGAAAGAGCTCCTGACATTTCATAACGATGCATTGTTCCTAGTTCGGCAATACGAACAGGAAGATTTCGATACGAATGAATTCCATTTTTATACACCATCATATGATGTGGACAGTTCATTGGGCGTAAAACAAGTGTTTCGTTATCCATTTCCATCGGCGGGAACATTCCGTCTTGGTAGTGACCCCAGTGTCCAGAAGTTTCGTATAAATCTTTTGAACCTAACACAGGTGTATACACATGTTGATAACCTAATTTTTCTTCAATATCTACAATGTATCGTTCGATTGTACGACGAATCGTTGCACCTTTTGGTAACCAGAGTGGTAATCCTTGCCCCACTTTTTGTGAGACCATGAATAAATCTAATTCTTTACCAATTTTTCGATGATCGCGTTCACGTGCTTCTTCTAACATTTTTAAATGTTTTTTCAACTCGTCTTTTTTAAAGAAAGCTGTACCGTAAATACGTTGTAACATCTTACGATTAGAATCCCCACGCCAATAAGCACCAGCAATACTTAATAATTTAAACTCTTTGAGCTTACCAGTAGAAGGAACGTGAACTCCGCGACATAAGTCAAAGAAATCCCCTTGTTCATAAATTGTAACTGTTTCATCTGCAGGGATATCTTGTAATAACTCTAATTTATATGGGTCTTCAATTGCTTCTAATCGTTTTTCTGCTTCATCACGCGTTACTTCATGACGAATGACTGGAATATTTTCAGCTACAATCTTTTTCATTTCTTTTTCGATTTTTTCTAAATCCTCTGCTGTAATTGCGTCCACAGCATCCATATCGTAGTAAAAACCATTTTCAATGACAGGGCCTACGCCAAATTTAGTCTCAGGGAATAAACGGTGAACTGCATGTGCTAATAAATGTGCAGTACTGTGTCTTAAAATATGCAATGCTTCTGGTGAATCTGGCGTTACAATTTCAATTGTCCCATCTGTTTCAATTGGTCTTGTAAAATCAATGAGCTCCCCGTTTAGTTTACCGGCAATCGCATTTTTTCTTAAGCCTGGGCTTATTGATGCTGCCACATCTTCAGTTGTACTCCCTTGTTCAAACGCTTTGACTGCCCCATCTGGAAAAGTCAGTTGAATCATATTAGCCATTTTGTGCACTCCTCATTTTTAATTTTAAATTTTAAATGCAAAAAAACCCCGTCCCTAAAAAGGGACGAGGATACAGTCGTGGTTCCACCCTTCTTCCAACTTTCACAAAATGATGTGAAAATACGAAGCTTTAACGAATAACGGATCGTGTTACCGGTAATAATTGAATTTATTACTGCTCAAAGGTGGTCAATACTTCGTCTACTCTAAAGATTACACCAAATTCTTTAGTCTCTGAAAATAGATAAGAAGTAAAGTTGTCCTTGTCTATGCATTTAAATTTTTAGATGTTGAAATTATACTACTAGTTTACACAATCGTCAACTATCTCTCCTACGATTCTTACCTTTAAGCTCCATCGGAACACTCACTGCCAAAATTCGTTCAATAATTCTCGCAGCTTTGACCGCTTCTTTTTCTCCTCTTTGAGAGTATGTCAAATGATGTTCTAATTCTTTAATCGTAAAATTTGAAGAAAAGAAAGTAGGTAACTTTTCTGCCATTCGATATTGAAGAATAGTTCCTAGCACTTCATCTCTCGTCCAAGCAGACATTGATTCAGCTCCGATGTCATCTAACATCAATACTTCTGCTTTCTTGACCATTTCTATTTTCTCACCTAACGTTTGGTCCTGAATAGATTGTTTCATCTCTCTCAAAAATTCAGGGACATAAACGATGACGGTCTGTACTTGACGATGGGCCAATTCATTAGCTATAGCACCTAAAATATACGATTTACCAATTCCAAAGGAGCCGTGTAAATAAAGTCCTTTTTCTGGTAAACTTCCTGTTTGATCATAGGTTTGTAAAAATTGATTCGCAGCACTCACAATATAAACTCTCGTGTCTTCTGATAAAATATCCACTTCTACAAGTTGCCCTGTCAGCACATCTTTAGGCATGTATAGACTTGATACCAATTGTTTATTCTTCTCACTTTGTGTGTAAGCTTTTTGCGTCGGGCACACAACATAATTCACATCAATGAAATTACGATTAATAAAAAGTTGGGGTTCTAAGCCTTTAGAAACATTGACACATTCATGGAGTGAAGGACATTTCTCACAATGATGTGAAGCTTGGCTAAATTCATAAAGCTTTGATAAACTCCTATTAATCATCTCTTCATCAATTTCCTCTTGATGTTTTTGAATAAATTGTTGGATTTTAGGGTGTCGTAATGTGTCTTGCTTCATTTGGTCAATTTTATCAGCCATACGATTGGCCGAATCGATGACACGATGCAAAGGATCATTGACGTTTTTCAAGTGTAGCACCCTCTTTCTTCTCATTTAATTCTTTTAAAAGTTGTTCTCTCAGTCGTTCAACTTCTAGTTTTTTTGACTGACCTTCCTGTTGCTCATCTGTCTTCGATTGTTCCTCTTTACCAAACCATTCTGGCACTTTTTCTTCTCTTGTCACTCGAGAAGTTGAATTATATTTTTGAGTTTGCTTCGGACGATTTTGCCACTCTGTATATTTCTTATGTTCTGTTTTTGATAGCTGTAACGCAGTTTCCGCATCTTCTACTTTTAAATTCATCCAATGTTGAGCAATAGTCTCTGCAAATTTTTCTGAAATATTACCGTTATTGCGTAAATAAATATAATGAAGTAGCACATTCACTACAGGCATTTTCAACTGGTGTTGATTAATCAATCGTTCAACCAATGATAAAATCGAAGGCACAGGTGGTTTTCCTGATAAATCAAATAACACTTGTCCAGGATCTACTTCATTAAAATAATTGGACAGTTGATTTGCTTTCGGCTCTTTTTTATTCACAGTAAACTCTTTTTCTACTGCCTTAACTTTTGGTAAAAGAGTTGGCACTTTTGTAGAACGGTTCATCTTATAATATGAAACTACAGCTTTACGAATCGATTCTTCTGTAACATCTACGCCATATCTATTCATTGCTAATAATAATACATCTACCATTTCTAATGCATCAATCGAATAAATATAGGACATTGTTTCAATGGTATCCATTGGTAAATCATCGATCATTTGTTCAGATAACAGATGATTAGATAGAGCATCTCGAAACAATACATGGTTGAATGTCTTGTTTTTCACTTTGAATGGTTGTGCTTCTACTTCTTCAAACTGCTGGCTTGAAGGTAATACAGGTCTTGTTTGAATTGAACTGGGTTGAAAAACGTCTGTAAAACTACGAGTAATATCTTTATAATCATCCATACTCTTTTTTTCTTTTGTAAATCGAGAGCGTAATTGAATATAAGTTTGTTCTCCTACTTTACTTAATAAAAATGTAGAAAGGAGTGCATCTTCAAAGAAATGAGCAGCAGACAAAGGTTTTTCTATTCGATACATATAGTGTGCAGGTTGTCCGTCTTTGTAAAAAGAACTGAGTAAACCGATTGCTTCGAGTTGGACACGCCACTCAAAGATATGTTGCGGGGAAGCATTTAAAATATTCAATAAAAAATAATGAGTCATTTGTCTTTCTTTGTCTCTCTCATATTGTTGATAAAGTGACATATATAAGTGAGTCGCTTCGATTCCTATTAATGGTTGGTAGAGCGAATAGACAATGGTTAAATCACTTGCTACAATTTCTGTAGCCAGCTCTACTTCATAGGAATCAATGGGTTGGATACCAATCATCTATTTTTTCCGCCCTTCTATTTGGATTGTTCTTGCAATTTACGTAATTCGTCTATAAAAACATGAATATCTTTATACTGACGGTAAACTGAGGCAAAACGAACAAAAGCAACTTCGTCTAATTGAGCGAGTTGTTCTAATACCATCTCACCAATTACACTTGCCTTTACTTCTAAGATATGTTGATCCCTTAATTCTTTTTCTATATGATAAACGATATTTTTTAAATCATCGACTTGAACGGGTCTTTTTTCACAAGCTCGAATGAGACCACGCAATAATTTATCATCATTAAATTCCTCTTGCGAACCGTCTTTTTTGATTACAGTTAAGGGAATTTGTTCGATTTTTTCAAAAGTGGTAAAACGAAACGCGCATTTTTCACATTCTCTTCTTCGACGAATGGCACGATTTTCTTCGGCTGGTCTTGAGTCAACGACACGAGTTCCATTATGATGACAGGAAGGACACTCCATTGTACTAATCTCCTCACATACTGTAGTACGTCCATTATAACAGTGTTTCCATGAACTTTCATGCATAAAAAAACGAACAGTTCGATACTGTTCGTTTTCTTTTCTATTCAATTAGAATTTAAAGTAATTGTCCTACTTTTTCAGCTAGTTGTACTACGCGAGCAGAGTAACCCCACTCATTATCGTACCAAGCTAATACTTTTACTTTTCTTTTTTCCATTACAATTGTTGATAATGCATCAACGATTGATGAAGAAGTATTTGTATTAAAATCAACAGATACTAATGGCTCTTCTGTGTATGAAAGAATACCTTTTAATGGACCATTTGCAGCTTTTTCAAAAGCGGCATTTACTTGTTCCACGGTTACATCTTGTTTGAGATCTACCACTAGGTCAACTAAAGAAACGTTAGGTGTCGGTACGCGCAACGCCATTCCATGAATTTTCCCTTCTAATTCAGGAAGAACCAAAGCTAATGCTTTTGCCGCTCCAGTAGAAGTTGGAATAATCGATTGAGCACAAGCACGCGCTCTACGTAAATCTTTATGTGGATTATCTAAGTTCTTTTGATCGTTTGTATACGCATGAACAGTTGTCATTAAACCATTTTCAATACCGAACTCATCATTCAATACTTTAGCAACAGGTGCTAAACAGTTTGTTGTACAACTTGCATTTGAAATCACATCGTGTTTTTCGATGTCTAAACGATCTTCGTTTACGCCCAAAACAACTGTGATATCTTCATTTTTACCTGGTGCTGATAAAATAACTTTTTTAGCTCCTGCAGTTAAATGTTTTGCTGCGCCTTCACGATCATTAAATACGCCAGTCGCTTCAATTACAACATCTACACCTAAGTCTTTCCAAGGTAAGTTTTCAGGGTTACGGTCTGCTACTAATTGAACACGTTTCCCGTCAACGATTAATGCATTTTCTTCTGCCTTCACTTCACCATCATATGTACCGTGTACTGTATCATATTTTACTAAATGTGCTAAAGTTTCTGCTGGGTACATTGCATTTACCGCTACCACGTTGATGTTGTCATTTTTCATCATTTGACGGAACACCATACGTCCAATTCTTCCAAACCCGTTAATTGCCACTGAAATCGTCATGTAATAAGTCCTCCTGCATGTATGTTATACTATTGTCGTTTTCCGATAATTAGTATAACACATTTAGACAATAATGTAGACTTAATTCATTTAGATTTGTTTTTTTCACCAAAACGTAACAAATTCGTCATTTTTTCTTGAGATTGTTTAACCATTGTTCAACTTGGTATTTCGTTTCTTCAAGGGTTCCCTCATTATCAATGACTACATCTGCCCGTTTTACTTTATCCGCAATTGGAATTTGTGAGGCAATCCGTTGTTGAGCCTGTTCAACAGATAAATGGTTCCTCTGCATCAACCGTTGAAGTTGAGTTGAAGCACTTGTAGCTACGACGATAATTTGATCCACCGTTTGCTCTAGTTTATTTTCAAAAAGAAGTGGGATATCTACAATGATAATCGGCTCTCCTTCTTCAAGCAAACGTTCTTGTTCTGACTTCATCCATTGTCTGATTGCAGGATGTATGATGGCATTTAATTGGAGTCTTTTTTTCTCATCATTAAATACAATTTCACCCAACTTTTCTCTATTCAAAGTCCCATCTTCAAGTAGGATATTAGCAAATGTAGCACTGATTTCTTCTAGGGTCGGACTTCCTTTTTCAACGACTTTACGTGCCGCTACATCCGCATCAATGACAGGTAACCCAGCTTGAGTTAACAAATTTGCAACCGTACTTTTACCTGTAGCTATACTTCCTGTTAATCCAATAATCATGCGTTTGCTCCTTTTTGACAGACTGGACAATAGGTGGATGTTCGTTGCTCAATGATGATGCGTTGTGTATCTGTTCCACAAACTGCACAAGTCTTTTTATTATACATTTGATGAATTCCTTGCATCGTTCCGCTCTCACCATTGATATTTCTGTAATCAGAAATTGAGCTTCCCCCTCTATCGATACTTGTTTTCAAAATAGCAATAATCTGTTGAAACAACTGACGAAGTTGTTGCTCTGTTAACAAGTGAACCAGTGTATCAGGGCGAATCTTCTCTTTGAATAAAGCTTCTGTGGCGTAAATATTTCCACATCCTGAAATATTTTTTCCGTCCATAATTGCCGCTTTTATCATTCTCTTTTGCGACCTTTTAGATTGCATCTGGTCAATGAAAAACTGTTCTGCATTTAAATCAAATGGTTCTGGTGCTAATAAAAGTAGCGGCGGATAATCTGCCTCATCCCTCAACAGCCTAAACTCACCAAATCGACGAATATCACAGTAGACTAATAACAAGCCATTCTTTAAATGAAACACAAGATGAATATGTCTTTGAAACTTGTCCTCTTTGATTTCATCGACAGATTCTACGATAAACCAAGCTCCTGTCATTCCTAAGTGATTAACTAATAAATAGGCCTGGTCAAATCGACGCAACGAAAAGTAAATGTATTTACTTCTTCTTCTCACAGCTTCGATAGTGGTGCCTGTTAATTGATTCACAAAAGAATCGACTGCTTCTCCCTTAATAATTGCTTCTTTTCCCTCTGCTTTAGAACGCCTTACCGTATCTGATACATCAACTTGAATAATTTCCTGCATAATTTCTTCTTGTAAGAGTTGACGTACCACAATCTCTACTTCTGGTAACTCAGGCATTTACTCCATCACCTCAATCCATTTCATACCAAGAATGACCTATTGCTACATCGGCTTTTAAAGGAACTAATAATTGTACAGTTTGCTCCATTACTTCTGGCACAAGCTGTTGAAGTCTTTCAATTTCATCCATTGGTGCTTCAAAAATTAATTCATCATGAACCTGTAGGAGCATTCTTGCCGATAAACCTTCTTCTATTAAACGATCCTGCATATCAATCATTGCTTTTTTTATAATATCTGCTGCTGAACCTTGAATAGGTGTATTCATTGCAGTTCTTTCAGCAAAACTTCTAATATTAAAACTACTACTATTTAAATCCGGTAAAAAACGTCTGCGATTGAGTAAAGTTTGTGCATATCCTTTTTCTTTCGCATCACTGACACTTTGTTTCATATATTGCCGTACACCGCTATACGTATTTAAATACGTATCAATAAAATGTTGAGCTTCTTTTCTAGTGATATTTAAATTTTGAGATAACCCATAATCACTTATCCCATAAATAATTCCAAAGTTCACTGCCTTTGCTGTACGTCTCATTTGACTGTCTACTTCTTCACGCGCAACACCAAAAACATTCATTGCTGTTTCAGTGTGAATGTCTGCTCCACGTTTAAAAGCATCAATCAGCATCTCATCCTCTGAAATATGAGCAAGGACTCTTAATTCAATCTGAGAATAGTCTGCTGCGAGTAATTGCCATCCCTTTTCAGAAGGTACGAATGCCTGTCTGATTTTCCTACCTTCTTCAATTCTAATCGGGATATTTTGAAGATTAGGATGGATTGAACTTAGACGACCTGTCGTCGTTAACGCTTGTTGATACGTTGTATGAATTTTCCCATCGGAATGAATTTCTTTTTGCAATCCTTCAACATATGTTGAATTTAATTTGCCGAGTTGACGGTATAATAAGATTAAAGAAACGATTTCGTGCTCTTTTTCAAGTTTTTCTAAAACATCTGCTGCTGTAGAGTAACCCGTTTTTGTTTTCTTGATTGGTGTTAAGCCAATCTTTTCAAATAAGATAACACCTAGCTGCTTCGGTGAATTAATATTAAATGATTCTCCCGCATAACTATAAATTTGTTGTTCTAGTTGATCTAATCTTAATGATAAATCTTTCCCTAGTGTTTGTAACACCTCAACTTCAACTTTAATGCCTTGACGTTCCATTTGACTTAAAATTGAAGCTAGTGGTAACTCGAGCTCTTGGTACAGTTCGTATTGTTCACTTGCTTTTAATTGTTCAATCACTAATGGGATAAGTCCACGCATGGCTAATGTTTTAAGTACGCTATGTTGTTGATAAATCTCTACTGCAGGTACTTTTTTCTTTGCACCTTTCCCATAAATTTCTTCATCACTTGTTACAAAGTGAAATCCTTGTTCTACTGCCAGTTGAGCAAATGATTTTTGAGCATTTCCTGCATCTGCAATATAAGCTGCTAATTCAAAATCAAAAGCAACTCCCTCGACAGTAATACCAAAGCGACTTAACGCGCCCATTGTTGCTTTACTATCTAACATATATTTTTTTTGTTCAGGATTTTCTAAGTACTGATGTATTTCAACTTGTTGTTCAATTTCTTCGGTCGTAAAAAAGATAGGTTTTCCTTCCGACTCGTTCAAAGGTGTAATGACAAGCCCTAAAATTTCTTCAGTGAAATATTGCTCACCATACAGTTCGAGATGAACGATTGCTTCTTTAGGTAATTGCTCCACATAAGTTGCTCCATCAGATAAAGCGACGGTTTCAAAGGATGTGTCGATTTCAGGTTGTTCTTCTAAAACGACATCAGCTTCTATTCCTTTCTCTTTCATTTCTTGAACGACTTGCTGAATTAAATTTTTAGATTCTAAATGATTGAACACTTCTAGCAAAGCTTCGTAATTTGGCCCTTCATATTGAGTCTCAGACACTGAAATCTCAACCGGCGAATCGTTATCGATTGTAGCTAACTGTTTACTTAAAAAAGCTTGTTCCTGATAAGTAGTTAAGTTTTCATTTAATTTTTTTGCTGTAATCTTATCTAGATGTTCATAAACACCCTCGACACTTCCATATTCTTTTAATAGTTTAATCGCTGTCTTTTCACCAACACTTGGAACACCAGGAATATTGTCGGACTTGTCACCCATTAATCCCTTCATGTCGATGATTTGTTTAGGAGTAAGTCCGTATTTTTCAACAATTGTTTCGGGGGTGTACTCTTCCATTTCTGTAATCCCTTTTTTGGTAATCAACACTGTTGTATGCGCAGAAGCCAATTGCGTCAAATCTTTATCTCCAGAAATAATGATAACTTCCATCTCTTCGGAACTTTGCTGACTCATTGTGCCTATAATATCATCCGCTTCATAAGACTCTAATTCATACTGTTGAATACCATAAGCCTCTAGTATTTCTCGAATAATCGGAAATTGCTCTCTTAATTCATTAGGTGTTTTTTGTCTCCCACCCTTATATTCAGAATAAACCTCATGCCTAAAAGTAACTTTTCCTTTATCCCATGCTACTAAAATATGACTCGGTTGATGTTCTTTCAAAACATTTTGCAACATCATTGTAAAACCATAAGCCGCATTCGTATGAATACCTTGAGAATTTGAGAGCAATGGCAATGCAAAGAATGCACGATAAGCTAAACTGTTCCCGTCGATTAATAATAATTTATTTTTCTGCAATTGTTTTTACTTCCTTTCCTTGTCGAATGGGAAACTTGACAGTAAAAGTCGTTCCCACATTCACTTCACTTTCCACAATAATTTCACCTTGATGAGCTTCAACTAAATGTTTTACAATCGCTAATCCTAACCCAGTTCCTCCTGAATCCCTTGCTCGTGCCTTATCTATTCGATAGAACCTTTCAAACAAGCGTGCCTTTTCATTTTCTGCAATACCAATCCCTTGGTCTTGCACGGCAATATAAACAAAGGGTTGTTCAAGCCAGTAACGGACTTGAATATGAGTTGACGCTTTAGAATAAGTAATCGCGTTAGTTAATAAATTGACAATAATTTGGATCATTCTTCTTTGGTCTGCTTCAACCGAAATTCTCTCATCACCTTCAAGGGTAATCGCAATTTGTTTTTCTTCACTTTGAGCTGACACCACTTCAATTGCATCTCGCAAAGTCCGTTCAAGAATAATCGGCTGCATATGCATAGTGAAACCACTTCTCTCAATTCTCGACAATTCTAATAAGTCATCAATTAATAATTGAAGTCGATCACTCTCTTTTTGAATGATTGTGAGAAATTGTCTAGTTACTTCTTGATCTTCAATCGCACCGTCTAAAATAGTCTCAGTAAAACCCTTGATTGAAGTAATAGGTGTTCGTAACTCGTGGGATACGTTCGCTACAAATTCTCTTCTAATTTCTTCAAGTTGAACGAGCTTAGAGATATCATGGAGAACAATAATAATACCTAACCAGTTGCCATGTAGCCCAATCACTGGAGCCCCATAGATTGTAAAATGCTTGGTTTTTTCTCTCTCTAATCTCATTTGTTTTTCATAGACTTGTTCCGTTAAAAAAACCTCTTCAATGACCTCTTCAATTGGTGCTTCAAAGGGAATATCATAATATTGTTTTCCTAACATTTCATCACGGGACATTTGAAACTTTCTCTCAAATACACCGTTGACTAACGTCAAATTCCCTTCACGTCCGAACATAATTAAACTACTGCCGATACTTTCAACCAAAGTTTTAATTCTTTCTTTATCCATTTCTTGTTGGATTTTAAACTCTTGTAAAGTTCCGCCTAATTGATTAATTGCAGTTGAAAGACTATCCTCTTCGACAATCTCTCGCATAGGTGTCCGCGCTAAATAATTTCCCTTTGCTAATTGATTCGCAACTTTATTAGCCGTCTCTACAGAACGTGTATAGGCATCAATTACTTTTGCAAGTACAAACGAACTGATAATAAATACAAGCGTCAGCACAGTAATTAAATAAAACCAATATTGATTATGCAACTCATTTGATGTATCAGTTTCAAAAATAAAGAAAAATTGACCTAATAAAATCGCAGAAATCGTCATAACAACAAACTGTGTCATGACGATTGCAATCAATAATTTCGAATACAATGTGCGTTTCATTATTTTTGCTCCTCGAATTTATAGCCAATTCCTCGAACCGTTTTAATAAACTTTGGTTTTTTCGTAGTGTCTTCAATTTTCTCTCGAAGATGACTAACATGAACGTCTACAATTCTAGTATCACCTGCAAAATCATAATTCCAAACTGCACTTAGTAACTGATCTCTTGATAAAACTCTATTTTTATTTTGCATAAAGTACACTAATAACTCAAACTCTTTCGGTGTAAATTCTAATGCAATATCTCCCTTTTGCACTTCATATCGATCAGGGTAAACAATTAAATCCCCTTCTCGAATAGAATCTTCGGCCTCTTCAGTGACTTGCTGTTTACCCGTACGACGAAGAACAGCTTTCACTCTAGCAACAACTTCTCTCGGACTGAAAGGTTTCGTCATGTAGTCATCTGCACCAATTTCTAAGCCTAATACTTTATCAGGTTCTTCTCCTCTTGCAGTCAACATAATGATGGGTACATGGTTGTCCGCGTGACGTAATTGTTTACATATATCGATACCATCAATTTTGGGTAACATTAAATCAAGTAGAATTAAATCTGGCTGTTCTTCCTGAATGACTTCAAGTGCTTCTTCCCCATCTGCTGCAGTTAATGTCTGAAAATTAGATTGTTTTAAATTATATTCTAATAATGTGCGAATAGGTTGTTCATCATCAACAATTAATATTTTTTTATTTTCGTTACGCATCAACAGGTCACTCTCTCTCTTTGAGGTATGGTAATGCTACTACAAATTTACCTTCTAGCACTATTCTCTTTTGTTCATCCCATAATTTCGCTTCAATCGTTACTTCGTTCAATTGTGAGTCTTTATGTACAACTTCGAGAAAAATTTGCAATGTTTCATCATGATAGACTACCTGCTTCAATTGGACTTGTTGCTCAATAATATAAGCACCAGGACCAGGCAAATATTTAGAAATAGCCGCTGAGATAAGGCCTACTAACATAATACTTGGAACAATCGGTTTTTCTAAGGTAGTTTCTCTACAATAAGCATGTTGAATGTAAACTGGATTGGAATCGTTTGTTAATCCTAAATATAATAGTAAATCTCGATCTTTGATTTTTTCAGTTAAAGAAAGTTTCTTTCCGACTTCAATTTCTTCGATAGATGGAACTGTACTATTTTTATTACGACTAAACAATGAATGTCCTCCTATGCATTGTATTTTCTCAAGCATTACTCAAATTGTATCAATAATATAGTTAAAAATCGAGTGAGACCTTTGTCTTCTTTCCAATGGGTAAGAAAAAACCTGCATGAAATTTCTTCTGCAGGTTTAATACTTATGATAAAATCTCCATTACCGAGCGCACTGTATTTGCTGATTTTTCTAATGCTTCTTTTTCTTCTGCCGTTAAGTCGAGTTCAATAATTTTCTCTATCCCATTCGCCCCTAAAACTGTAGGTACGCCTAAGTATAGATGATTCATATCATACTCTCCTTCTAAATAAGCAATTGAAGGAAGAACTCGTTTTTGATCTTTTAAAATTGCTTCTGCCATCTCAACTAAAGCTGCAGCTGGTGCATAATATGCAGAACCATTGCCTAATAAATTGACAATTTCTGCGCCGCCTTTTCTTGTACGCTCAATAATTTCAGCTAAACGATCTTCTTCAATCAAATCAGTAAGTGGAACTCCTCCAGCTGAAGAATAACGGATTAGTGGCACCATATCATCTCCATGACCACCCAATACGAAACCTTGGATATCTTTAACTGATAAGTTTAATTCTTGAGCAACAAATGTACGGAAACGTGCTGTGTCTAAAACACCTGATTGTCCAATTACTTTTTCTTTTGGCAATCCCGATTCTTTATAAACGGTGTAAGTCATCGCATCTACTGGGTTCGTTAATACAAGAATAATGGTATCCGGTGAGTATTTTACGATGTCTTTCGTGACAGACTGCATGACTTTTTGATTTGTTTGAACTAAATCATCACGACTCATACCCGGTTTTCTAGCGATACCTGCCGTAATAATTACAATATCGGAATTGGCTGTATCTTCATAATTAGATGTCCCAATAATCGATGCATCGAATCCTTGAACAGGACTTGCTTCTAACATATCTAATGCTTTCCCTTTAGTTGGATTTTCCATCGTAGGAATATCTACTAACACAACATCAGCTAATTCTTTTTGTGCAAGTAAAAATGCAGTTGTAGCTCCAGTAAATCCTGATCCAATTACAGAGACTTTCTTTCTTTGATTTGCCATTGATAGCACTCCTTTATGATTGAGTTGAATAAAAAAAGGAAGAGGATACAATCCTCTTCCTTTTTCATAAACTATAGATTCTTGATCAATGCATCAGCAAACTCTGAAGTTTTCACTTCTGTTGCTCCATCCATTAAACGAGCAAAATCATAAGTTACTACTTTAGAAGAGATTGTTTTTTCGATCGAATCTTCAATTAATTTCCCAGCTTCTTTCCAGTTTAAGTGATCTAACATCATTACAGCTGAAAGAAGTACAGATGATGGGTTTACTTTATCTAATCCTGCATATTTTGGTGCAGTACCATGAGTTGCTTCAAAAATCGCATGTCCAGTTACATAGTTAATGTTAGCACCTGGTGCAATTCCAATTCCACCTACTTGAGCTGCAAGCGCATCTGATACGTAGTCACCGTTTAAGTTCATTGTTGCTACTACATCAAATTCACGTGGACGAGTTAAAATTTGTTGTAAGAAAATATCTGCGATAGAATCTTTAACAATCATTTTACCTGCTGCTTCTGCATCAGCTTGTGCTTTGTTAGCTGCGTCTACGCCTTCTTTTTCTTTAATTTCATCGTACTGGTTCCATGTGAATACTTTATCGCCAAACTCTTGTTCAGCAACTTCGTAACCCCATTTTTTGAATCCACCCTCAGTGAATTTCATGATATTTCCTTTATGAACTAAAGTTAAGTTTTTACGGTTATTTTCAAGAGCAAATTCTAATGCAGCACGCACTAAACGTTTTGTTCCTTCTTCTGAAATTGGTTTAATTCCTAAACCAGAAGTTTCTGGGAAACGAATATTTTTTACGCCCATCTCTTCTTGTAAGAATTTCACTAATTTTTTAACTTCTGGTGTACCTTCTTCATATTCAATACCTGCATAAATATCCTCTGTGTTCTCACGGAAGATAACCATGTCACAATCTTGTGGACGTTTTACTGGTGAAGGAACACCTTCAAACCAACGAACTGGACGAACACATGAATAAAGGTCTAATTCTTGACGAAGTGCAACGTTTAATGAACGGAATCCTCCGCCAATTGGAGTTGTTAAAGGACCTTTGATTGCAATTAAGTATTCTTCAATTGTGTCAAGCGTTTCTTGTGGTAACCATTCTCCTGTTTCATTGAATGCTTTTTCACCTGCAAGTACTTCTTTCCACTCGATTTTCTTTTCGCCGTTATATGCTTTTTCAACAGCTGCATCAATTACACGTACTGCTGCATTCCAAATATCAGGACCTGTTCCATCCCCGATAATAAAAGGAATAATTGGTTGGTTAGGTACGTTAAGTACACCGTTTTCTACTGCAATTTTTTGTGCGTTTGACATTGAATAAAGTCCTCCTCAAATTTTTTTATGAATTCTGGGACAAAAGCATTTAGCTTGTCCCATTCATTATACTACAAGTTGAAGTGAAAATTAACGTTCTTCGATTGGAACGTATTTTTGTAAGCCTGGTCCAACGTATTCTGCACGTGGACGAATGAGGCGGTTATTTGCATATTGTTCTAAAATGTGAGCTGTCCATCCACTCATACGTGAGACTGCAAAGATTGGTGTGAATAAATCATGATCAATTCCTAAAGAATGATACACTGTCGCAGAGTAGAAGTCTACGTTAGGAAGAATACCTTTAGCTTCTGTGAAATAGTCATTAATTCTTACAGACATATCATAGTACTCTTTTTGACCTGTCAATTCTGTCAGTTGACGTGACATTTCTTTTAAATGTTTAGCACGTGGATCTCCGTTACGGTATACACGGTGTCCGAATCCCATGATTTTTTCTTTATTATCAATCTTGTTTTGGATGTATTCATCTACGCGATCTAATGATCCGATTTCAGTTAACATTTTCATAACCTGTTCATTTGCACCGCCATGTAATGGTCCTTTTAAAGCACCAATAGCTGCAGTTACTCCTGAGTAAAGGTCTGACAATGTCGCTACACATACACGTGCTGTGAATGTTGATGCATTCAACTCATGGTCAGCATGTAAAATCAAAGCTTTATCCATTGCTTCAATCGCAATAGCTTCTGGCATTTCGCCATTCATCATATACAAAAAGTTTTCTGCATAACCTAAATCATTTTTTGGAGCCACTGGGTCTAACCCTTTACGTACACGTGAAAATGCAGCAACGACAGAAGCTACTTTTGCTTGTAATTTAATTGCTTTTCTGTAGTTAGCTTCTTCTGACATGTCTTCTGCTTCTTCATCATAAAGACCTAACAAAGAAATAGCAGTTCTTAAAGCCGCCATTGGGTGTACGTCATGAATTGGGTAAGTAGTAAAGTGATTTAGTACTTCTTTTGGCAAAGTCATATTTTCAATGAGTTGACCTTTCAATTCTTTCAACTCATCCGCGTTAGGTAAACGCTTATGCCAAAGTAAATAGACAACCTCTTCAAAACTTGCATTTTCAGTTAAATCATCAATGTCATAACCAACATACGTTAATGTTGAATCAATGATTGAACTAATAGATGTTTGTGCTGCTACAATTCCTTCTAAACCTTTTGTTGCTGTCATAATAAAATCGCTCCTTCTTTCTGATCACTCTATCGAAGTGCATTGTGGAGTGGAGTGGCACAACTTAGAATGATGACAATAAATTTATACGACTAAAACAGTTCCAGTCTTCATTATAGTTCATATTATCTGTTTTGTGAATGGAAACGCTTTACATTTTCTACTTGACAAACGCAAGACTTATTCTTTTTTAGTATAATAAAAGAGTTTATTGTTCAAAGCCTATATTCATTGGAATAAAGGCTAGGAAAATAAACTCTAGTTTTCAATAGAATTAATCTGTTTTGCGATTTAAAAAACCTTAAAATTATCATAGTCTTCACTGCTAATCTTTTTTGTTGTCTTCAATGACCTTTTTACTTCTTCTATTTTTGGTTACAAAAAGTAGCTTATTCAAGGACTCAATACATCTTTAGCAAACGCTGATTATTATTGAACATCCGCATTTTTATCCTATTGATTTCTATTTTCATAAGGTTTTTATAAGCGGTTCAGCGATTATTTCTATCACCATTGATGACAATAATCCGATTATTTCTATACTTCTTCTCAATTTTTTTTAGAATAAAAGGATACAAGCTCTTACGTACAGAAGAGATTAATAGTAAAAAACCAATCAAATCTGTTACAAAACCAGGCAATATTAGAAGTATTCCTGCGATTCCTATTAATAGGCCATCAATTAATGCAATCCCTGGTGCATCTAAATTCCTCATTCGATCTTGAAAATTTCTCAGGGCTTTTAACCCTTCTTTTTTTGCTAACATCGCTCCCAAAATTCCCGTTGCAACGATCATACCGATTGTTGGCCAGACACCTATCCATCTTCCTGAAAATAATACGGCTAGTATTTCTAATAAAGGAACAAACACAAAGAGATACAGAATGACTTTCATCTTCAATCCTCCTCTAAAAAAACAACTCCCTTACTGAACATTACTCAGTATAAGGAGTTGTGTTTACAATTAATTAAAGTACTTGTGCATGACCACTATAAATACAACCAGTCTCTGCGTGTAATGTGATTGGACTACCATCGATAATTTTCTCTGTAGCACCCTCAACGCCTACAATAACTGGAATATCTAAACTCAGTCCAACTACTGCACCGTGACTGGTTAATCCACCCTCTTCAGTAATTAGACCTGCACATCTTTCAATAGCATGAATCATATCTTTGTCAGACGATTTTGTTACGATGATTGCGTCTTTCACATCGACGTTCTCTAAATCTTTTACAGTGTTAGCCACAATTGCACGACCGTATACATTTTCTTTTCCAATTCCTTGTCCTTTAGCTACTAAATCACCAATAATGTGAATTTTCATCAGGTTCGTTGTACCTGCTTGACCCACAGGTACTCCTGCCGTAATAATCACAATATCTCCATGTTCTACATACTCTTTTTCTAAACTTAAATCTACTGCTTCCTGTAAGATGTCATCAATTGTCTGTGATTTTTTTCCAGCAATTGGATATACTCCCCAAGATAATGTAAGTTTTCCTGATTTCTCTTCAGAGGAAGTTACAGCAACAATAGGACACCCTGGACGATATTTAGCAATCATACGCGCAGTCTGACCACTTTCTGTTGGAGCAAGGACAGCTTTTACATTCAAATTAATCGCTGTATAGGCTGCAGCTTGCCCAATTGATTCTGTCATATTATTATGTTGCTCTTTGCGTCGAGTAGATACAACTGCTTTATAATCAATAGAATCTTCTGTAGCAATCGCGATTTTATTCATCGTACGAACCGACTCAACTGGAAATGCACCTGCTGCCGTTTCACCAGAAAGCATAATGGCATCCGAACCATCCATGATGGCATTCGCTACGTCACTCACCTCTGCACGAGTTGGACGTGGATTCCATTGCATAGAATCTAGCATTTGCGTAGCAGTAATCACGGGTTTACCCGCTTGGTTACATTTGCGGATTAATTCTTTTTGAACTAAAGGAACTTCTTCCGCTTTAATTTCTACTCCCAAATCGCCACGAGCCACCATTACACCATCAGATAACGTTAAAATTTCATCGATATTTTCAACGCCTTCCGCATTCTCAATCTTAGGTATGATATGGATATGCTCTCCATTATTCTTTTCAAGTAATTCTCTAATAATCATGACATCATTCGGTTTACGTACAAAAGATGCCGCAATAAAGTCGATATCCTGTTCAATCCCAAACAAAATATCCTCTCTGTCTTTCTTCGTAATACCTGGCAATTGAACTGCTACTCCAGGGACGTTTACGCCTTTTTTATTTTTCAAAGTACCCGAATTGACAACTACAGTATGGATTAAACCACTTTTATAATCCTTGCCTGAAACTTCTAATTGAATGAGTCCATCGTCTAATAAAATCAATGAACC
>JASLCF010000169.1 GCA_030146155.1 Savagea sp. | reverse complement strand
CCGATTGGAACGGAGATTAATTGTGTTATGGATTTTTTATTTATCCCCACAAACATTTTACTCATACAACTTGAATGGTTGAATGTATGTAAAGAGTTGAGAAAAGTACGAAAAGAAAGAACGGGGTAGAATAAAAATACATCAGCCAGCTACAATTAAAAATAATGGGATAGGAATCAAAATATTTGCTTGTTGAATTGAATTTGTTACAATGGAAATACTTGTCACTAAAAAGGAGGGAACTCCATGTATGAAGTAGTTTATATGCTAGCAGATTTTGAACCTTGGTGGATGTTTGAAGAATGGGAAGAGTATGTACAAAAGAGGACTACATTTTCAACATTAGATGAAGCCGAAGCTTATTTTGAAGAACAAATGACAAGATATGCTGATCAACATGAGTCCAGTGAGAGAAGAAAGTATGCATTTGCGGCATTTTGGACAAAAGGTGAGCAATGCTTTTGTGATCACTGCGACGAAGATTTACAAATGTACCATGGTTTAATATTGCTGGTAGAAGGTAAACCTTACATAAAGCAGGAATAATTGAATAATCAGAAATTTCTTTGACATATTTTGAGAGTATGGTATAGTAAAAGTATATAGTATATGAAAGCACTTGCTTTTGACCGGAAATGACGTTTCACATATTACAAAGAGTGATCGTGTAAACGGTACTTTTTGTAATATGTGAATTTTTTCATATACGGATGAGTTCATATATTATAAGTACTTATTATTTGGAGGTTTGTTCACATGAAACAAGGTAAAGTAAAATGGTTTAACTCAGAAAAAGGCTTTGGATTTATCGCTGTTGAAGGTGAAGACGATGTATTCGTACACTTCTCAGCTATCCAAGGAGACGGATTCAAAACTTTAGAAGATGATCAAGAAGTTGAATTCGAAATCGTTGAAGGCGAGCGCGGTTTACAAGCGGCAAACGTTGTAAAACTATAATTTGTCTTTTCAAAAGAAAGTATGAAAGTCACCTGACTTTTATACTTTCTTTTTTTGTTGAATTCCATGGAATAAAAATTCTTTAGGATATTATTATATAAAAATTATTTTAAACTCAAAATGTTAAAGCATTAATAAACACAATGTATAGTAAATATTCAATTATAAAGGGTACTTATTCGAAAAACATTTAGAATAGGTATATATTTCGGTATACGTAATATTATAAATATAATATTATTTTTTCAACATTTTTTACCAATTTTCAAATTGAATATAAATCTTTTGTTAAAATTGATAGAAAAAAATAAAAATAAGCGTATACTAAAGATATTAACTAATTATTAGGGGGCACAAGTATGTCTAATTCTCATTCTGATATTTCATTTAAAAATAAAGAAGTGTTTGCTCCGCCCTCATTGGATGAATCCATCGGAATGTTGTTAGTTATTTTGAATAAAGAACAAGTGATTATAGATATTATTGGTCAACCAGATGATGAGACGGGATTATTTACTTCATATATTGGTCATGCGGCGTCGAAGTGGGTTGAGAAAGCCGATCAATCATCCTTTCAAAAAACATTTGAGAAAGCGATTGCAGGACAAAAAGGTCAATTGAATTACCGGGTATTGACTGATGAACAAGAGCATCTTGAAATACACTCGACTTTTTTACCTATTGTCTCCAAGAATGGCGAAGTGAATAAAATCTATATTCCGATCTCCAATATTACCGAGTTAAAGAAACAACATGACGCGATGAAAAAAGAAAATATTCAGTTAGAGTCGCTCATTCAAAATACAAATGATATTGTAGCTCTAATCAATCAAGAATTTACGATTCAGATGGTTACACCTTCTTTAGAAGCAGTGCTGGGCTACAAAAAGTCAGATTGGTTAGAAAAGTCATTTATTTCTTGTTTGGAGGCAAGGGAACAAAAGAAAATCCAGGCCTTTCTGTTAGCTGTTATTCAGGGGGAGTGGGTGAAAAAGAAAATAATAGTACAAATCCCCCACTTAAATGGAAATATAAAAACCTTTGAACTTACCGCTTCCAATCACTTCGTCCACTCGCCACTCACCCGAAATATAGTTATCAATTTGCATGATGTCACGGAAATGATTGAACGGGATGAAGAAATTTATTATTACGCTAAATACGATGTACAAACCGGTTTGCCGAATCGTATTTCATTCGAAGAAAAAACGATGACCTACGCTTCGTTATCGAAACTTAAACAACAACAATTTGCAATGATTGTTCTAAAAGTCTCCAATTATCATGAAATGAATAGTACGCTTGGAAGTATTGTCACTGATCAAATGATAAGAATAGTGAGTGAACGTTTAAGTGAATTATCGTCAGAGCATTTCTATTACATTGCTAAAATATCAAACCATGAATTTGGCTTTTTGACAAAATCGATTAAGGATTCAAAAGCATACGCTGAAATTGCTGAGAGAGTAATGGATTTATTTGTTGAACCTGTGAAATTTGAACGAATTGCTGTTCAAATGGAGGTCAATTTGGGCTTAAGTATATTTAACGAAAGTGGAACGGATTTTGAAGAGCTTTATAAAAATGCGAATGCTGCACTTTATGTCTCGGAAAAGGAAGGGCCGTTTACCCACAAAGTACATTCTTCATCAGCTACGATTGATACGTATAAAATGTTTAATATTAAGGCAAAGTTAGAAGAAGAGACTATTTACGACCAATTTTTTATTCATTATCAACCGATATTTTCAAACTATTCCAAACAGATGATAGGGGCAGAAGCTTTAATTCGTTGGAATCATCCTGAACTAGGGGTCGTCTCTCCAGCTGATTTTATTCCCATTGCCGAACAAACTCGTAAAATCGTTTCTATCGGGTATTGGGTTTTTGAACAAGTCTGTATTTGTTTGGCTGAATGTGGGCGAGAATACCCTGATTTTATCATCTCTTATAATATTTCTCCGATTCAATTGTTAGACCCTTCTTTAATTAATCGATTAAAGACGATGATGACAGAGTTTGATGTTTCTCCATTGAATATTATTATTGAAATAACGGAAACAACAACCGTTTCACACCACTCGATGTTTTTGAAGCAAATTACAGCTTTAAAAGCGTTAGGCTTTAAAATTGCGTTGGATGATTTTGGAGAGGGCTATGCTTCATTTAATAAATTAAGAGAAATTCAGCCAGACATTATTAAAATGGATCGTTCGCTCACCCAAAATATGTTGAATGATCAATTGAGCTTAGTCTTATTCAAACGGATTGCCCAAATTGCGAAAGATGTATCCATTGATATTATTGCGGAAGGCATAGAGAGCATTGAGCAATTAGAAAAAGTAGAAAGTTTCAATTGTTCGTATGCACAAGGCTATTATTTAAGCCGTCCGATTCCGAAGAAACAATTACTTTATTTACTGAAAGGTGAAACTGTTGAACCAGTTATTCCAAATCAAATTGTGGAGAAGAGAAAGTTTTTCCGTGTCGATGTTACTTATCCCGTTGTTGCAGAAATGACGATTCATGAAGTCAATCAAAAGCAAGTATCAATCGGTGTAACGAGTGGCTTAGTAACCGATATTGGACCAGGAGGCTTACGTTTGGTTTCACATATCAAATTGCTCGATAATCCGACAATTGTTTTAAAGATAACCATGGGTTTATTCAATGAAACGTATATTTTTTATGGTCGAATCGCTCACGCGTCTTCAGTTGGAAATTTATATACTTATGGGATTGAATTTATTTTTGCGACAGGACAACGCGAAAAATATTTTCCACTATTCACTAAAATTCAAGTGTTAACCAATCAACAAAGTGCATTGCCGGATACGCAAACTTGGAAAGAACCTATTCCTTCTTTTTTTGTCAAACAATAATCCAATCAATTAAAAAGCATGTCAATTGGAAGAAATTCCAGTCGACATGCTTTTTACATTATTCTTTTAATTGAAGCTGTACCATTTGTGCGTAAGTACCTTGTTGTTGCATCAATTCTTCATGATTTCCGCGTTCTTGAATTACCCCACGGTCAAGCACAAAAATTTGTTCTGCATCTCTAATGGTGGATAAACGGTGTGCAATAATAATCGTCGTTCTTCCTTGTTTTAATACGGACATTGCGTGTTGAATAATTGTTTCTGTTTCCGTATCAATATTAGAAGTGGCTTCATCTAAAATCAGTAAAGCTGGATTAAAGACAAATGCACGAGCAAATGAAATTAATTGACGTTCACCTGCTGATAGTGTGCTTCCTTTTTCGATGACGGGTTCATGAATTCCTTTTTCAAATTTATCGAGTAAGTGTTGACCACCGACTGCAATTAATGCTTCTTCGACTTGTTGATCACTAATTGTCGGTTCATTTAATCGAATATTTGAAGCAATCGTTCCTGTGAATAAATAAGGGTCTTGTAAGACAATCCCCATATGACGACGCATCGCTTGTTTAGAAATGTGCTGAATATTTTTTCCATCGATGGTAATCGTTCCTTTTTGTGGATCATAAAAGCGGAACAATAAATTAATGATGGAACTCTTACCTGATCCCGTATGTCCGACAAGAGCAGCTGTTTCACCAGAGGGGATAACAAAGTTTAAATCGTGTAAGACATACTCATCATTTTGGTAGCTAAAGCTGACATCTTTAAAAGCGACATCGCCTTTGAAACGTTCTACTTCTTCATCACTCACTGCTTCACCGACTTGATCAAGTAATTCAAAGACACGCTTACTTGCTACTTTAGCTCGTTCTAAGTGAGAAAGTTGACTGACTAAGTTCATAATAGGGTTGATTAAACGAGTAATAAAATCAACAAATGCATAGAGTAATCCTGCTGAAATCGCAAGGTTACCACCAATTGCTTCTGTACTAAAGTAAGCAATAAATGCAATAAAAATAATGGAACGGAGCGCATCAACTAAGTTAAAGCTCATTAAAGAATCTAAAACGAGTAATTTATTTTGATTGTTATAATACTCATCATTGGCCTCGTCAAAATCTTTTTGGATATTTTTCTCTTGACCAAATGCATGAATGACTGGCATCCCTAAAATAGATTCGTTAATTTTAGCATTGAGTTCACTTAATTTACTGCGAATGATTGTATTATAGCGTGATGCAAATTTGTGGTAAACAATCATCCAAATGATAACAATTGGAACTAAAATTAATGCGATCATTGCCATTTTCCAATCTAAAATGAAGAGGGCAATGTAGATGCCAATAATTGTTACAATACTTGTGAAAAATTGAGACAAGACAGTGACAAATAATACACGAATGGCTTCTGTATCATTGGTAATTCTTGATACTACTTTTCCAGCAGGTAAATGATCAAAATATTGAATCGGTAACGTTTGAATATGACTGAATACATCATTTCTCATTGTTTGTACAATTCGATTCGACGCATGTTGAAACAGTAAATATTGGAAATACCTGAAAACAGCTGAAACAATTGCTAGACCGAAAAATAACGCAATTAATTGTAAGAAAGGTTGTAAGTCAATCGGAACATTGGCTTGTACATGGTTATCAATCATTGCTTTTGCGACAAAGGGGCCTAAAATATCGGCTCCTACGGTGATGAGTAAGAAAATCATACCTAATAGTAATGGACCTTTAAATTGTAAGGCATAATGAACGAGTCGTTGAAAAACGGTCATTGTAAATCCACTCCTTCCATTTGTTGCGTCACAGCTTGGTCATAATACCATCCTCGCTGTTGAAGGAGTTCTTCGTGTGTACCTTCTTCAATAATTTGTCCTTTATTGAGAACAATAATATGATCCGCATGTTGTACGGCTGATAGACGATGAGTGACGATAATCGTAGTGGCCGCTTGTCTTTCTTTTTGTAAATTAGATAAAATTGCTTGTTCTGTTTTGGCATCTACTGCAGATAACGAATCATCTAAAATCAATAGTTCAGGTTGACGAATAAAGGCTCTTGCAATAGAGAGACGTTGTTTTTGTCCGCCTGACAAACTGACCCCTTTTTCACCAACTAAGGTGGATAAACCGTCTGGTAAATGCTCAATATCTGTGTGGAAGTGGGCCAGTCGAATCGCTTCTTGCAACTCTTCTTCAGTAGCATCTGGTTTTCCGAAAAGTATATTTTCTTTTACTGTTTTAGAGAATAAAATATGATTTTGCGGCACATAACCAATCCAGCTTCTCAATTGTTCTTTTGTTTGTTCTTCAATTGGAATGCCACTGACACCCAAATGCCCTTGACCCTTTGGATATTCACGTAATAGTTGCTTAATAAAGGTCGTTTTCCCGCTACCTGTCTTTCCGACAATACCGAGTGTTTGTCCTCTTTTTAAATGCAATTGAATATCTTGTAGATTGATTTCGTCGGATGTTGGATACTGGAACGAATAACTACTGAGTAGAATATCATCTAAAGAGTCAGCAACGACTGCATCTTTGGGATCTTCTACATCTTCCTTCGTTTCGAGTGTTTCTAGTACACGGTCAAGTGAAGCATTTCCCATTTGCATGATATTGATTAAATCACCAATTGCAAACATCGGCCATACCAACATTCCTAAATACACATTGAATGTGACCAGTTGCCCAACCGTTAATTCGCCTCTAGAAACGAGTACAGCTCCGTATCCAATCCCAATCATATAACTTAAAGTAGTGATGATTTTTGTGAGCGGTGCAAAAAAGGCATCAATTTTCCGGACAGCCATGTTTTTGGTATAAACATCTTGTGTCATCTGTTGAAATTGTTGTTCCATCGGTCTTTCTTCGACATATGCACGAATCACTCTTACACCTTCAACGGCCTCTAATACACCGTCATTCAAGTGACCAAAAGCTTCTTGTGCTACGGTAAACCGTTCGTGTATTTTCTTACCTAAAATTTGCATAATAATCGCTAAAATCGGTAGGGGTAAGATAGCAAGTAACGTTAATTTCCATGAAATAGAAAAGCCCATCATGGCGATTAAAGTAAGTAAATAAAGCGTTGAATCGGCTAAGGTCATAATGCCATAGCCTGCTGTTTCAGCAATGCTGCCAATATCATTGGTTGCTTTGGCCATTAAATCGCCTGTTCGATTGCGCTCATAAAAAGTCGGTGTCATTTTCAAGAATTTATGCATCATTTGAGAACGCAATTGTTTTTCTAATTCATTGGCACCGCTGAAAAGTCCATATTGCCAGTAATAACTGACGATATAAGTAGTGATGACAACAATCGAGAAAATCCCAATAAGTTGCCACATCGTTTGTGTTGTCATTTCCCCAGATTGAATCGCATCAATTGCTTGACCGATTAAATAGGGAGGTACTACGGCTAGAATGTTTGCCACCGTTAATAGAAAAATGGCAAGCGTATAGGTTTTCCACCGTTCTTTGAAAAACCAATCTAATTTTTTAAATACATCAAACATATTCTTCCTCCTAAGCTTCGCTAATCACTTCGCGTCGATTCCTTTTGTTTTAATAATCTTCTGACTTTTCTGAAAAACTTGTTCATTTTTCATCTCTCCTTTTCGTTAGTCATTGAAAAAAGGCACAAAAAAGCACCTCTCTTCAAAAAGAGCAGGTGCTTTTTTTGAAAAGGAAAACATTCTTCGTTTCCCTTTTGCTATGATTATGCTTAAAAAAGCGTAACGGTAGTAGGGTACGTCAAATGAACAGAGCTATCCAATTGTAAAGATCCTTTATTTTGATTGAATAATTTGTTCATCCGTAACCCCTCCGTTTCTTTTTATATTTTCAATGCTTTCTTTACTTTAATGCAATATAATTAGAGTGTCAATGCTTTTATGAAAAATTCTTTCAACAATCGAAATGTTCAGATAACGAAATGAGGAATAACATGATACTTAAACAATTGAAATTTCAACCGACTCAAACAGGAGAATATCCTTTCTCTATAGCTTTATTTCAGTCAGCATTTTCACTTCAGTTTGACCAACCGATTACAATTCTTATTGGTGAAAATGGTTCAGGAAAGTCCACTTTATTAGAAGGGATGGCGGCGACGATTGGCAGTCAGCTCATTGGAGGACGTCATATAGATGATGAGCCAACGATGAAAGAAAGTCGAAAGTTGATGGATGCTATTCAGTTGACGTGGACGATACGCACGACAAAAGGCATGTTTTTCCGTGCCAACGATTTTATTAATTTCACTCATCGGTTGGAGATGGAACGAGCCTTTTCGCAGCAAATGTTAGATGAGATTAAGCGAGAGGGCAGAAATCCTCTTGAAGCCCAGCCTTATGCTCGAACAATTGTAGAGTTGAGAGAAAAATATGGTCGAGGGTTAGATAAACGTTCTCATGGGGAGAGTTTTTTAGATCTCTTTAAAGAGCAAATTAGACCGGGCTCTCTCTACTTACTAGACGAGCCTGAAGTGCCACTGTCTCCGATGAAACAATTGGCATTGATGGCATTGATTTTAGAAGGTGTGAAGTTGGGAAGTCAGTTTATTATTGCGACCCATTCGCCGATGTTGATGGCCTTACCAGAAGCTACATTATTAGAGATTCAAGAAGACTCTTTTGTGCCTACAACTTTTGAAGCGTGTGAACATGTCCAATTAACCAAGCAATTTTTAGAAGCACCTGAGCGTTATTTAAGACATTTGAAAGGGTGATGAAAATGAAGAAAATCGGTTTTCAAACCGCATTAGGATGGTTTGAAATAAAAGGGAATGAACAGGGTATCTCAAGTTGTTTATTACAAGCGTCAATTGTTGAGAGTGATGAAGAAGTACCAAGCCTTTTATTTGAAGCCAAACGACAATTGCTTGCCTACTTACAAGGACAGCTTCAAGAATTCTCTCTCCCTTTACAAGCACAAGGGACGCCTTTCCAACAAAAAGTATGGGCTGCCTTACGCACAATCCCTTATGGAGAAACGCGAACATATGGTGAAATTGCACAACAAATCGGAAAACCAAATGCCGCACGAGCGGTAGGGGGAGCCAATAATAAAAATCCTTTACTTATTTTTACCCCTTGTCACCGCGTGATTGGAAAAAATGGTGCGATGGTGGGATTTCGAACAGGTCTTGATACTAAAATTCATTTACTTCAACTGGAACAACAGGAGAATCATCATGTTTAAAAAAGGGATGCTTGTCATTCTAGGTTGTTTATTCGTGCTTATCGGGTTAGTTTTTTTATCTCCACGTCCTGTAGCTTTTGCAATCTATCAACTGTTTAAAGGGGGTGTTGCTATCGCTCCTGAAGGGTATGAGCATATTGAAAAACAGGTTGTGAGAAAGGTCAATCAACGTCTTCCATCTTCCCAATCCTCTTCCACATATGATGTCTATTTTCCATCTACTAAATCATCTGAACGTTTACCTACAATCATTTGGGTGCACGGGGGAGCGTATGTTGGAGGAGATAAAGAAGATGTGAAAGAATATGCAACTTTGCTCGCGAATGAGGGATATGTTGTCGTTGCTATGAATTATGAGTTAGCTCCGCATGCGATTTACCCAGCACCACTCTTAGAACTTGCGAACTTGGTAGAAAAGTTAGAGGAAATAAATGCACCGATTGACATGACACGTTTACATTTTGCTGGCGATTCAGCAGGAGGGCAAATTGTGGGTCAGTTCATATTGAGTCAGGTGGATGCTGAGTACCGAGAAGCAAGTAAGTTACCTAAAGTGCTAGAACGTGAACAAATTGCGTCCACTTTATTTTTCTGTACGCCTTTTGATATTGTATCCTTAAGTCAAAAGAGTGGTTCTTTTGTGATGGATTTTATTGCGAAACGCATCGGTTGGGCTTATTTTGGTGTTTACCAATGGGAACAATTACCTGAGGTTACTTATGGTTCACTTTCTTCCAATTGGTCTCCCCATTTCCCGCCTACATTTATTACAGATGGCAATCACATGTCATTTGAAGAACAGGCTAAACATGCAGTAGAACAGTTAAATGAACTGGGGGTTGAAGTTACTGCTCAATTTTATGAACAGGACGAATTAGGGCATGAGTACCAATTTCAAATGAATCATCCAGCAGCGGTTCAAACATTTGAAAGAGTCACTGAATTTTTACAAAAAAAGAGTCAAAAGAACGATTTTTAAAGATAACCTAATGACAGCGCTTTATCAACCGATAATAAGGGAAAGGATATGGACAGAATGGAGGAGAAATAATGCGAATCGAAACGATTAATGAATTACCTAGAGATACTATTCCAAAAACTAGAAAAGTAGAACGTTCAACTTTTCATACGCTTTGAGAAGAGAAGCATGCGCAACTATCTGACAAAGGGAATCCTGTAGATAAACATTCATTACCTTTTACTGTTCCGAAATATACAGAACAACAAAAAGCTCAGAAAATAAAAGCTTTACAAGACTTGATTCAGTCATTGATTCAGATGCTTGCTACTGATCCAAGTATCCCTGGCACTCATGAGCGATTGAAAGAAGCGAGATTAGAACTTGCGGCGTTATTGAATGAATAAACGAATCATCAATAGTAACTCCAGAGCTGAAGCTTAGCTCTGGAGTTTTTTAGAGGAGAAGTGTAGAAAAAGGAGATGAGATTTGATATATTGAATGAATAGTCATTCAATATAAAGGGGTGAGAAGAATCGAGCTTACAATGGAAGAAGATGTGATTTGTATTCGGCATGTGGTGCAAGCTTTTGGCAAGATGAAAATGTCTGTGTATAGCTACATTGTAGATGGTGTGATGATTGATACAGGACCACCTAAAACAGTCAATACTACCCTGCGCGTCATTGAGAAAAACCCAATTCAAGCTGTGTTACTAACCCATCATCATGAGGATCATACGGGGGCAAGTTGCGAGTTAACAAAGGTCGGAATTCAGCAGTGGATTCATTCTTTAGGACTTCAAATCTGTGCAAAGCCACCACGTTTACCTTTCTATCGAAAATTCTTTTGGGGTAAACGACATAGTTTTCAAGCATTGCCACTTGAGAACAGTTATTCGACACAACACTATACTTTTGAAGTCATTCATACTCCAGGACATGCATTCGATCACTGCTGTTTTTATGTACCTGAGAAAAAATGGTTATTTTCAGGTGATCTATATGTGACACCACGTCCTAAAAGTATTTTTTCATTTGAAAACATTCCAGAGCAAATTAAATCTATTCAAAAAGCCTTAACCTATGATTTCGACATCTTATTTTGTCAGCATGCAGGTGTGCTTTATAATGGGCGTGAACGTTTAGAAGAAAAACTAAGGTATTTATTACAGGTGCAAGAAGAAGTCCTGTTAAAAAAAGAACAGGGCTTATCTGAAAAAGAGATTACAAGCACTTTATTTCCATATCGAAATCTAATGAATCGGACTTCGCTAGGTGAATATTCACCAAAATATATTGTTCGTACGATTTTAGCGGACGCCTCAGCTAAAAAGTGAACGTAAGTTTGGGGACTTACGTTCATTTTTTTAGGAAAACCTATGCTATAATGACCCTATTCAACTGGAAAGTAGGGATAAAATGAAATCCTATTTACAACAATTACTAAATCATCAACAATTTGAAGAACAAGCGATTCCTTATTTAATCGAGCAAGTCGGTTCAACTGATCCTGAAATAAGGGATAGCTTGGTATATCGATTATTTTCTTTATATTACAGTCGTTCCGATTTTTCAAATAGCTGGAAACAGGAAATTTTCAATGAAATGCTAAAGAAGAGTCAGCTTGGATTAGGGGAACGAGATACAGATTCAGTCTTTACGAGGTCTTTCGCACAATTGGTTTTAGCCCATGCTGTCCAACTGGATGGGGAGGAACGTACACTTCAAGAAGAAAGCGTGCAACAATTGTTTCAGCAATTGCCTCAGTATTGGGGGCAAGAAAAAGATGTGAGGGGCTATGTGGATGAAAAAGGTTGGGCTCATTCAATTGCACATGCATCCGATTTGGTGAAAATGAGTGCTCAACACCCTCTTTTTACAACTCGCCAAGCAGTCGAACAATTGCAACAAGTTTATGCAGTGCTAACAATTGGCTTGGTGTACATCGATGATGAAATGGAAAGAATGGCAACTGCAATACTCAGTTTATTCAAACATTTACCTGATGAAGAAATAGCGATGGAATGGGTTGAACAACTAGATGAACAGGCCAGTCGATCTCTCACGGTGAACGGGTATACGCCTAACTACTTTTATAGCCGAACGAACCGATTACAATTGATGCAGCATCTTTATTTTATGTGTCGTATGGACAGAAGAATGCCAGAATTCACACAGCAATTGTATCAAAAAATTACGCAAACCTATCATTAAATAGGTGTAGAAAACAAAAAGAGTGGGTAAAGTAAAGGAAGAGGTGAGTACGTATGAAAAATAAAAAACAAGGGGTTCAATTATTAATTTTAGGCGAAGAATTGTCTTCTTATGCTTGGATGAATGATTGTTTTATGATTGCAAATGAAATGACCAGTGAAGAGGGGACTTATTACGAGTTTGTTGAATCATTGGATCATGCCTTTCATATTCGAGGGTATGATGAAGGAGAACAGTCCAAGCGAGCGTTTGCGAATCGCGTGACGACCTACTTAGAACGTCAACCTAATGTTCCAACACTTGCACTGTATACACTGACGGATGCTGAGGGTTCTTTTTTGCCAATTGACCAGCAGACGTTAGATTTACTTCGAGTAGAGCAAATTCCAATTGCTTACATGGATGAACAAAAAGTAGGGACAAGCCGATTAGAACAAGAATTGGACCATCCGTTTTTTAATTTACGATTAAAAAAAGACCAAGTGGCTTTTTTAGAATGGATGAAGACAACAAAAAAAGAGTTGTTTCATAAACAAAGCCAACTCGCTGAATTCCAACAGCTAGAAATGAATAAAGAACAAGTCGAAAAATCGATACGAAATCACGTGGCGGCTTCCTTTGCAGTAGGCTTTACACCGATTCCTTTTGCAGACGGTCCGATTTTATTAGCCAACCAAGCAAAAATGTTGAGTAAAATTTTGCAAGTTTACGAGCTAGGTAATCTCTCTAAACAAATTCAAACAGTGGTAGGTGCTTTAGGAGTTGGGCAGATTGTGACTCAATTCGGTCGTTATATGGTTGGACAGGTCGTTAAGTTTGTACCAGGCATTGGTACTTTTGCTGGGGGTCTCATTAATGGGACGGTAGCTTCGTTAATCACAACAGCGCTTGGTCTCACTGTTTCTGAGCTAAGTTACCGAGTCAGCAAAAAGAAAATCGAGGATCAGACTTTGTCGATTGAAGGAATTATGAAAGACGTCTTTACAAAAAAAGAAGCGAAGAAATTATTTAATCAATTTATGAAGTCAGAAGCAACGCGTTTAAAGAAAAAAGAAAACAAGGTAAACTAAATAGAAAGTTTTGCGATATCTAATTGTTTATATTTATTTTGTTAAGTCAATTCAATTGAATGATTTAGATGACTTCGGTAAATGACTGAAGTCATCTTTTTTTTAGGCATTGGTAATCAAAAAGGATGTTTGATACACTAAATGGAGTATTTTTGAGGAGTGAATCAGTGTGAAAAAAATGGTCAGTGGGTTAGGAATCGCTTTGTTGTTTACCTTATTGAGTGCTTGTTCTTCATCGGACGAAGCGAAATTGTGGGTCAACAATGTGCAAAAAGTACATCAGAATTTGGAAACGTTACAAGTGACTTATGAGGAAGGTAATGATGAAAAGAGGCATGAAACGCAAAGGAAGTATGATGTCGTTCATCAAAAAGGGGAAGTGGATAGTGGCATTCAAGGAATGATTTATTACATAGATGAAGGGAAGCCTTTTTTACATGCTCCAGCAATGGAAGATGAAGAACAAATTAAAAAAGAGTTGGAATTTGTTGAACGCGTGATGAAAGAATTGGCGGCTAATTCAGTCGATCCTTTTCAACCTTATACGCTATTTGATCCTGAATTTATTGAACGTGTCAAAGTGAAAAAAGAGGATGAACAAGTGAAACTAACTTACCACCTCAATGAAAAAACATTTAAGCAAATTTTTTCACAATTAATCGAACGTTCGGGGTTGAAAAAGGAAGATGTTGTGATTACTTCGTTTGAACAGTATGGATTAGATGTGTTAATCGATGCAAAAAGTCACGAGATGATTTCTTCCACATTAATCGAAAAATATCATTTTAAGATTACGGGACAGGAACAAGAAGTCAATCGAACGACTAAAACGTTTGATTATCGATATAACGAGCCTCTTCAAATTCAAATTCCTGAAGATGCCTACACGCCAACTGAATCTTAAACAAATTGGCCTTCTTTTCAATCAGTGAAAAAATTTGGTTCTATACGTTTAACGTTGGTGAAAGAAAATCACCCTCTCCTGATTTTGGAGAAGGTGATGGCATTTCACTAACGTTTTTTT
>JASLCF010000158.1 GCA_030146155.1 Savagea sp. | reverse complement strand
CGATTGGAACGGAGATTAATTGTGTGATGGATTTTTTATTTATCCCCACAAACATTTTACTCATACTCAAATTTTGGCTGTATGAATTTTATTATTCTTTTTCACTTCTAGAACAATATGCTACGTGCTTTCTTTCTAGGCAATGTTTTTCAACTTATTCTTATTCAAAGAACTCGAAGGGAAGTCGGAAAATGTGAGTTCTGACATCGGCTTCGAATGATTTATGCCAATGCATCACAAGCAACAGTTGATGATGAACAAAAAAACAGCTCTCTTTGTATATGTGAATATAAACACATATAAAAAGAGAACTGCTATTCATATTAAAACCTTAACTAGATAAAAATAATCGCAATGTTTACCATAGCTGTAGATAGATTGATTCTAAATCGATGGCTATGAACGTTGATATTATTATGTTTTAAGCTATTTTTTACTCAGCCGCATTATGATAGACATTTTGAACGTCGTCGTCATCTTCAAGTGCATCGATCATCACTTCAAATGCTTCCGATTGTTCATCTGTAAGTTCTGCTTCAATTGTAGGAACCATTTCAACTGCGGCAGTAGCTAATTCCAGTCCTGCTTCTTCAAGTGCGTCTTTCACTTCTTCAAACGCTTGAGGTTCAGTGATAATTTCAAAGCCTTCTTCAGATGATTCAATATCTTCAGCTCCAGCTTCTAAAGCAATCATCATTACCTCGTCTTCATCCATTTCAGCAGTTCGTTCAATCAATATACGACCTTTTCGATTAAACATATACGCAACTGAACCTGATTCACCTAGATTACCGCCATTTTTATTAAAAGCTACACGAATATTTGGGCCTGTACGGTTACGGTTTTCTGTTAATGTATAAACTAACACAGCCACTCCACCTGGGCCATAGCCTTCATAGACTACCTCTTCATAATGCTCATCAGAGTTAGCCCCTGTTGCTTTATCTAATGCACGTTGAATGACATCATTGGGTGTATTCACACGCTTTGCACTTTCAATTGCTAGACGCAAAGTAGGGTTCATCCCTGGGTCAGCACCACCAGATTTTGCTGCCACATAAATTTCACGTGACATTTTTTGAAAGATTTTACCGCGTTTTGCATCTTGTGCGCCTTTTCGGTGCTTAATGTTATTCCACTTAGAATGTCCTGCCATTTCAGTCATCCTCCTTTTTTATTTTTATGAATAATCGTAGACGTGATAGCTTCCAAAGGATTGGATTTCACAATCTAACGCTTTCAACTCTTCAAAAGCTCCTTGCATCATCGGTTCCGCCTCATCTGCCTCTACATCCACAATAAAAAAGTAATTGCCAAGTCCTGTTTTCAGCGGGCGAGATTCTATCTTGCTAAGGTTTAACCGACGCCATGCAAAGACGCTTAAAATTTGATGAAGTTTTCCAGATTCGTCATCGACTGGCAACTTAATCATCAAAGTAGTTTTAGGTTCTGCTGATCGACCCAGCTTCTCCATTTTTTCTTTCCTTAATGATAGTACAACAAAACGTGTATGATTGAAATGAAAATCATGAATTCTTTCTTCAGCAACCACTAAGTCATACTCTTTTGCTGCTAATTGATTAGCAACAGCTGCAATATTTTCTTCAGGATGCGCCGCAACATACCGCGCTGCTTCGGCAGTAGATGTTGTTTGCATGAGAGGTGTTCCACGATAATGATATTGAAAATACTGGTGACACTGTGCCAATGCATGGGGGTGAGAATGAATCGACTCTATCGATTTTACGCGCGATGCATTTTCTTTTGCCACTAATAAATGTTGTTCAATCGGTAACTTGACTTCTGCAGTCATAAATAATTCACTGCCATGAAACAAATAGTCGATTGTTAGCGGCACTGACCCTTCAAGTGCATTTTCAAGTGGCACGATCGCATAGGCTACTTTTCCCTTTGCTACAGCTTCTATACAATCTGGAATCGTAGGATGCGGAATGAGCCCTTCTTCACCAAAAAATTTGGCCGCTGCAACATGAGAGAATGAAGCTTTAGGTCCCAAATATGCAACTGTCGGTACATACTTCTCTTTTGTTTGATCCATTTTACAAAACTCCCTTTATTTACAATGCACCCGAACTGATTAAATGAACAGAATCAATGAAAGGCGTTGTCTTTAAACGGTGAACAAAATCCTCTAAAGAAAGTGGCATCTCTGTCACATCTAAAGATAATGTGATGTTTGCTCTCCCTTGCACTGGAATCGTTTGGTGAATCGTTAAGACGTTACATTTAGCTTCTGATACCGTCGATAAAATATTGGCTAATGAACCTTTACGATCTTCTAATTGGATAAAAATCGTAATCACTCGTTCTCTAGCAATGGCCTCGAACGGAAAAACAGTATCACGATATTTATAATAAGCACTACGTGACAGTCCAATTTTTTCAGTTGCGTCGAGCACCGTCTTTGCTTCACCACTCGCTAATATTTTTTTTACTTCAAGCATTTTCTGCATTGATTCTGTCAAAACGGATTCATGGACAATGTAAAACTGTCCTTCTCCTAAGGGTTTCATACGCTTCCTCCCCTCGTACATTTCAATTATTCAATAAATTCAAATTCAAAATCTAAAATACGAACAATATCCCCATCTTCAGCACCTCGTTCTCTCAGTGCATCATCTACGCCTAAAGAACGTAATTGACGTGCAAACTTACGGACAGATTGATCATAATTAAAGTCAGTCATTTTAAACATTCGCTCTACTGTATAGCCTGACAACACGTAAGCTCCGTCATCATCTCTACCGATTTCAAAGCCTGCATCCGGATCCTCATATTTATAAAGAACCGCTTCGCTTTCCTCTTCACCTAATTCATAGAGAGGCATTTCTTCTGTCTCATCTAATAAATCTGCAATCGCATAAAGTAAATCGTTTAGTCCCGTTCTCGTATAAGCAGAGATTGGGAAGACTTGAATAGAAGGATCGTTTAACTCTTCTTTGAACAGAGATAAGTTATCTTCTGCATCAGGCATATCCATTTTATTCGCCACAATAATTTGAGGTCGTTCTAATAATCTCATATTATATTGTTCTAGCTCATGATTAATCGTTTCATAATCTTCAAATGGGTCTCGTCCTTCTAATCCTGACATATCAATCACATGTACAATGACTCTTGTACGTTCAATATGTCGTAAGAATTGATGACCTAACCCTACACCTTCGTGAGCCCCTTCAATCAATCCAGGTAAGTCAGCCATTACAAAGGTTCGTTGATCCTCAGTTTCAACAAGCCCTAAATTCGGAGCCAATGTCGTAAAGTGATAATCTGCAATTTTAGGTTTAGCTGCAGATACAACAGAAAGTAGTGTTGATTTACCTACACTAGGAAAACCAACTAATCCTACATCTGCAAGTACTTTGAGTTCTAATGTTACATTTCTTTCTAAACCAGGCTCTCCTTTTTCAGAAAGTTCAGGTGCTGTATTTTGTGGTGTAGCAAATCGACTGTTCCCTCTTCCACCACGACCGCCTTTTGCAATGACTGCTCTTTGGCCATGTTCAACTAAATCTGCAATGACAGTACCATCATCTGCATCCTTCACTACTGTTCCTGGTGGTACAGGAACTACCATGTCTTCACCTGCACGGCCATGCATATTTTTACTTTTTCCATGCTCTCCACGAGGAGCTTTAAAGTGTCTTTGGTACCTGAAATCCATTAATGTACGAAGCCCTTCGTCTACTTCAAAAATAACGTTCGCTCCGTGTCCACCGTCGCCACCTGCAGGGCCACCATATGGGATATATTTTTCTCGACGGAAAGCAACCATACCATCTCCACCGTCGCCACCTTTTACATAAACTGTTACGTGATCGACAAACATTACGTTCGCCTCCTTTTGTCCGCCATCAACAGACGGATGTATTTTCATACCTTTTAGTATATCATTTTTTCAACAAAAAAGAGAGCTCAATCATAGCTCTCTTAAAAGTAAAAAGAGACTGCCTAAGCAGCCTCTATCAATTACGCTTCCTGTGCAACAGGATAAACGCTAACTTTTTTCTTATTGCGGCCTAAACGTTCAAAACGAACAACACCATCTACTTTAGCAAAAAGTGTGTCGTCACCACCACGTCCAACGTTTTCACCTGGGTGAATTTTCGTTCCGCGTTGGCGGTATAAAATCGATCCGCCTGTAACAAATTGTCCATCAGCGCGTTTTGCACCAAGACGCTTTGACTCAGAATCACGACCGTTTTTTGTAGAACCTACTCCTTTTTTAGAAGCAAAGAACTGGAGATCTAAACGTAACATAAGGGCACCTCCTGCCTACTCATTAGTTATTTTTATATGTTCACTATAATCAAATGCAATGGTTTCTAAAGCGACAATCATCGCTTCAATAATGAGCTGTACTTCATCGTCCTGATCTGTGTTAGGAAAAGACACTTGTAAGTATCCTCCATCACGTCCTTGGTCAATGATTGGCTCGACTTTTGTCAGTTGCATCACGGCATTCACTGCTCCGAAAGAAACAGCTGATGCTCCAGCACAGACTAAATCTTTGCCATGCTCTGCATAATCAGCATGTCCACTCATTTCAAAAGATTGGATACGATTTGAATCTCTACGTATAATGACATGAATCATTATGCATTAATTCCTTCGATCACTACTTTTGTGTATGGTTGACGATGACTTTGTTTTCTTTTGTAGTTTTTCTTTGGTTTACGTTTGAAAACGATAATACGTTTTGCACGACCTTGTTTAACGATCTTCGCTGTAACAGAAGCTCCTTCAACAAATGGCGCACCAACTTTAACATTTTCTCCACCAACGAATAATACTTTATCAAATGTAACAGTTTCTTCAGCTTCACCGAAAACTTTCTCGATGTACACCTCTTGACCTTGTTCAACTTTGATTTGTTTTCCACCAGTTTCAATAATTGCGTACATAATTGCACCTCCTCTTATACTCAGACTCGCCTGTGTAGGTGGTCGTTAGACGCTTATTACCTAGTAAGTGCGGTTGTAGCAACAGGTGCTACAAACAGTAACATTAAAATATTAGCACGTTGTTTCCTTCATGTCAATGGTTTATCTGTACAAGTTATGATTTTGAAAATAAACCTTTTAATTTTGTGAAGAAACCTGTCTTTTCATCTTCTAACGACATCAGTGGAACAGATTCTCCTGTAAGTCTTCTTGCAATATTGCGATAGCCAATCGAGGCACGATTATCTGGATTCATCACTACAGGTTCTCCCTTATTGGATGAAGAAATAACTTGCTCATCGTCCACGACTATCCCAAGCAAGTCAATAGACAAATGGGTCGTAATTTCATTAACGTCCAAAGCTTCTCCGCGATCCATTAGTTTTTTTCTAACACGATTAATCACCAGTTTTGGATGTGGAATATTTTCTTGTTCTAATAAACCAATGATTCGATCTGCATCTCGTACTGCCGATATTTCAGGTGTCGTTACTACGATTGCACGGTCAGCCCCGGCAACAGCATTTTGATAACCTTGTTCAATACCAGCAGGACTGTCGATTAAAACGAAATCAAATTGCTGTTTCAACTCTTCGACAAGCTCTTTCATTTGTGAAGGATTAACTGCTAATTTATCACTAGTTTGTGCAGCAGGTATTAAATAAAGGTGATCTTCAAAGCGTTTATCCTTCACTAACGCTTGATTCACACGGCAACGTCCTTCAATCACGTCAACCAAATCATAGATGATTCGATTTTCTAAACCTAATACGACATCTAAATTACGCAATCCAATGTCTGTATCAATAAGACATACACGTTGCCCATTTAATGCAAGTGCCGTACCAATATTTGCTGAGGCCGTCGTTTTTCCTACGCCACCTTTACCTGAAGTAATAACGATTGCTTCACCCATGATTAATTCCTCCTAATCGTGTCATTAGCTCTGGTCTTAACATGCGAAGTTCATGTAATTCTCCATTCTTCATTTGAGAGCCATCCACTAAATACACGCATTCCATCCGTTCAAACTGCAAATCTTGCTCAGCAGCATCACCCATCAACTGTAATTCATTTGCTATAGATAAATGTGTAGGTCGCATAATAGATGCCACAATTACTGCAGAAGTATCACCTTCAACCCCTGCATGTGCCGCGCCTTTCAACTCACCGAGTATGTATATGTTACCAACAGCTTCCACTTTGCCCATGGGATTCACATCACCTACGATGATTAAATCACCCTTTGATGACACAATCTGCCCTGATCTAACAACACCAATATACTTCTCTGCTTGTATCTTTTCGAGATGTGTCTTACATAATTCTTTCGAAACAACATAACTGTCATACTCAGACACAGTTAAATGAGGACTATTGTTAAATAAATCCTCAATTTGTTGAATTTTATCTTCTGAACAATACCGGTAACCTAAATGAACTTTAACAGTCGTTGTTGTTGTAATTCTTTCATCTTTGACAAACGTCTCAAGTGCGTCAAGTACATCATCGAATGAACACTGATCATCGATTTGAACAACAAACCCCTCTTTTGTTCCACGCATTTGAACAATTTGAGTAGACATTTATACCACACTCCTATGCAATTACATGGTCGGTTCTTGCGCTTCTTTCTTTTTCACTATAACCCATTTTAACATAAATCCAAATAACAACATAAAAAGAATATTGCTTAATGCCGTTGGTAATAGACGGAATTGGAGAAAATGTTCCAAGGAAATCGTTGTGAAACCTATAGCAGAAGCGAATCCAAACGAAAGAAACTCAACAACTGCGAGTAATAATATTGCTAATGCTATCACAAATAGAAAATAGCGATGAACTTGCTTAATCAATACAGCCGCTAAAAAAGCGATAAATGGGTAGATGAAGATGTATATTCCAACTAAATCAATATGATACAAATCATATAATAAACCAAAAACAATGCCATACAGGATTGCTGTTCTTCTCTTATCGTAGACTGCAAGTAAAATGAGAAAAACCGCAAAGAAATGCGGCACTAAAATATATTGGTGCTCCCCAAAAGATAAGGGTGAAAATAAGCTAAAGGTCGGTTCTAAAAAAAATAGACTGATTGCAATAAGAGGAACAAGCACACGAAAGATCATGATGCGCCCTCCTCTTCGTCAAATGCACTATTATCACTATCCGAACCTTCCACTTGAGTAACCTTTCGCTTTGTCACAACAACGTGGTCAAGTAATCCAAAATTAGCAGCTGGTTCAATATAAGCTAACTTCGTTAAACCATAGTCATCTGTTGTTACTTCTTTTACTTTCCCTATCAACAATCCTTTAGGGTAGATACCACCTAGACCAGAAGAAATAATTGTTTCTCCTTCCTTAATATCAAGGTTAGAGTCGATTCGACGCATAACAAGTTGTTGACGTTCTTTGTCTAAACCTTCAATCAAACCAAATACTTCTCCGCCTGCAACTTGCACAGAAATTCTAAAGCGTTGGTTTTCTGTAGAAAGAAGCTCGACAGTTGATGTTAGCGGAGTGGTCAAAACAACTTTCCCGACTAACCCACGTGCTGTAATCACAGCCATGTTTTTTTCTACGCCATGCTTTTCTCCGCGATCAATGATGATTCGTTCTTCCCATTGATCGGGATTTCTAGAAATAACCGTTGCGTGAATCGGTTCATAACGCATTAAATCTTCTTCTTTTTCAAGTAATTCTTTTAGTCGTTGATTTTCAACTTCTAATTCAGCAACTCTTGCTTCTGTCGTCGCATAGTGATCGAGTCGTTCTTTTAATACTTTATTTTCATCGAATGTATTCACTAAACTTTCAATATCCGCTAATGTTTCAGTGAAAAAATGTGCAGGTTTTGAAAAAATGGATTGACCAAAACCAACGACGTCTTTTACGACTTGCTCTCCCACATTTGCTTCACCACGCCCTTTTAAAGTAACTGCAATTAGAGCGACAAGCAGGATGACGCCGACGAGTAATACAATCAACCGTTTATCAGAGAAAAATCGCCGCATCACAGTCGTCTCCTCTCACATTTAGCGTACTTGCATTTTTTTTATTAAATCAAAATTATCTAAAGATTTTCCTGTTCCAATTGCTACACAATCCAATGGTTGTTCTGCAATAAAGACAGGCATATTCGTTTCATCTGAAATCACACGATCTAAATTACGTAATAGTGCTCCGCCGCCTGTAAGGACAATACCACGCTCCATAACGTCACTAGAAAGCTCAGGTGGTGTTAATTCTAGCGTTTTCTTCACACCATCAATAATACGATGTACCGCTTCAGTAAGTGCACTTGAAATTTCTGAAGCATTAATTTCTAGTGTCTTTGGTAAACCTGTTAATAAATCACGTCCGCGAATGTCCATAGTCTCTTCGACCTCTAATGGTCTTGCAGAACCTACTTCAATTTTAATTGCTTCGGCAGTTCGTTCACCGATTGTTAAATTGTATTCTTTTCGAATGTAAGCAATAATCGCTTGATCCATGATGTCTCCACCTACTCGAATCGATTCACTTGTTACAATTCCTCCAAGTGAAATCACTGCTACTTCTGTTGTTCCACCACCGATGTCCACAACCATACTTCCCGTTGGTTCCCATACAGGTAAGTCTGCACCAATTGCAGCAGCAAATGGCTCTTCAATTGTAAAAGCATCTTTCGCTCCAGCTTGACGTGCTGCATCAATTACTGCACGTTGTTCAACTGATGTGATTCCGAAAGGTACACATACCATGACATTTGGCTTTTTAAATCCACCGCCAGCTGCTTTCCCTGCTTCAGTCATATAATGTTGTAACATCGCTTTCGTAATTTCAAAATCTGCAATTACGCCGTCTTTCATTGGTCGAGTTGCTACAATCGAACCTGGTGTACGTCCAATCATATTTCTTGCTGCACTACCGACAGCAACAATTTCATTTGTATTAATATTTTTCGCAACCACTGAAGGTTCACGTAAAACAATGCCTTTTCCTTTAACAAAAACAAGTGTATTCGCTGTGCCGAGGTCAATCCCGACATCTTTTGATCCTAATCCAAACAAATGAGTTCTTCCTTTCATATACGAGTTTCTACTCTTCTTCTTTCACTACTTCATCATTATATAGGAAACAGCAATAAATTTACAGTGTCACACTAACTTTACACTCTTTTTTCTTGCTATTATAAGAATAGAACGATTTATAGGATAAGAAGTTGCCTGAATTTACATATATCCTTTTTCTTTTAAACTAATATACCTATGATTGGCGATAATGATATGATCCACACAATCAATCCCTATGATGGCACCCGCTTCGACAAGTCTTTTCGTTACTTTAATATCTTCAGGACTCGGCTCAACATTGCCACTCGGATGATTATGAGCAACCAAAACAGACGCTGCACTTCGCTTCACTGCTTCTCTAAATAACTCCCGTGGATGCACAATTGAAGAATTTAATCCGCCAATAAAAATAGTTTGCTCATGAATGACTTCATTTTTCACATTTAAATATAGCGCTTTAAAATGTTCTTGCTTTAAACCAGACATCTCGGTCATTAAATAAGCAGCAGCATCAGAAGGACTTTTTACAGCATATAAATCTTCTGTTCTTCGACTTAAAACGCGTCTCCCCAGTTCAATAGATGCCAACAAATGAATCCCTTTAACTTTCCCAACTCCTTTTATTTCCATCAATTCTTCTAATGTGACATGCTCTAACTCTTGCATTTGTGAAAATTTATTTAAAAAATAGTTGGATAATTCAAGTACAGAGCGTTCTTTCGTTCCTGTACGAAATAAAATAGCCATTAACTCTTGATTAGATAAACTTTTAGGTCCATATTTCATTAAACGTTCTCTCGGTCTTTCACTCGGTTGAATATTCTCCATGCAATAAATAGGTTGTGTCATTAAAATCCCTCCTTCTCTTCAGTTTAAAGTGAATAAAAGGAGGGATGTTTTTTATGGATAAAATGCCAAAAGTGGGCTGTAAAACAGCTGCATAATTTAAAAACGAGACCTATTCCAACTTTTTACGCTTGACTAAGGGCTTGTAATAAATACAATGACCCCGTAATAATAGTCGGACGAGTGGTAGAGTTAGCACATTTAAAAATTTGGTCTATAGGAAGAAAGGGTTCTGTCCATCCATTGGCTCTCGCATCCTCTATTGTCAAAGCTTCTGGGTGATCAAACGCAACAAAAGTTATAGATGCTGCAACTTCTCTCAGTTCATCAAGTACCGATTGGACATCTTTACGTTTTAAAATACCAATATAAAAATCGACTTTGGCATCTTTGCCCCATTTATCTTGAATCGTATCGACCAATGCTCTTGCAGCAGCTGGGTTATGTGCACCATCTACCCATATATTTTGTTTGATTTGTTCAAATCGATTCGGTAAATAAGCGACTGTTAATGCTCGTTGAATGAACTCTTCATGAATCGGTCCTGTCAATAATTCAACCGCTTGAACTGCAACAGTAGCGTTTGTTAGCTGGTGAGGCCCTACTAATAAACCCGTCACAAACAGTTGATCATCTAATTTTTGAAAGGATTCTGATAAACAGTAAATAGGCGACTGGCATTCTTTTGCAATTTCTTTCAATACTGATTGAACAGCTTTATTCTCTTCCCCAACGACAACAGGCGTCAATGGTTTAATAATGCCACCTTTTACAGTGGCTATTTCCTCCACAGTTGCTCCTAAAACAGCGGTATGATCTAAACTGACAGATGTAATGACTGAAACTTTCGGTGACACGACATTCGTACTATCATCCTTGCCACCTAAACCTACTTCCAATAAAACAACATCTACTTGCCACTCTACGAATTGAAGGAAAGCAATTACAGTTAATAATTCAAAATCAGTTAATTCCTCTATACCATCAATTCCTGCAAGTTGTTGAAAACGTTGATCCATTTCAGCCGCTGTTAATAACACACCGTCTCTTCGAATTTGATCAAATACATCTTGAACAGCAGGTGAGGTAAAAATCCCTGTTGTTCGACCTTGTTCATTCAATAAAGCTTGCATAAAAGCAATCGTTGAGCCTTTTCCATTAGTTCCTCCGACATGAATAATCGCCAGTTGTTGTTCTGGATTGCCTAATGCTTGCAATACTTTTTTTACCCTATCTATCCCTAAATCGATTACCTCTCGACTTTGAATACCGTACTCCTCTTTCCATTCATTTAACTTAGGAATCATTGTATTCTTCCCCCTAATAAAATATAATGCATAGAGTATACCATGAACGGAGAATGTAAATGATAAGCTGTTGGATTATCTATAATGGAAGTTTAACGAGTGAAAAATTCAGAGATCAAGCAGAGTTAGTACAAGAAGCAGCAACAAAAAAAGGCATTCATAGCCAGATTAAAAAAAATTATGAAATAATGATGGATCTTACTTTAGTAATGCAGGACAAGCCAGACTTTGTTATCTTTTTAGACAAAGATATATTATTAGGTCGTTTTTTAGTTTCCCAAGGGATTCCTGTTTTCAATGACCCTGAAGTGATTGAACGATGTGATAACAAAGCAAATCAATATTTAAGTCTTGCTTCTGCAAATATTCCAATGCCTCAAACAATTATTGCACCAAAAGTCTATCCTTCATTTTCCATTAGAGAATCAGGCTACTTTGAACAAGTCATACAACAACTTGGATTCCCACTCATTATCAAAGAAGGTCGGGGCTCTTTTGGCATGAAAGTTTATTTAATTCACAATGAAAGAGAGTTTTATGAACGAGTTGATGCGTTACGAGGCGTTGATTTTGTCTTTCAAGAGTTTATCTCTTCTAGTTATGGACGAGATATCCGAGTGAATATTATTGGGGGCGAAATTGTAGCAGCCATGTACCGTCATTCTGAAACTGACTTTCGTGCAAACATTACTAATGGCGGCGTTGCTTCAACAGTTGTGCTTACAGACAAACAGAAAGAAGTTGCATTGCTTGCGGCTCAGGCTGTTGATGCCACTTTTGCGGGTGTCGATTTATTATTTGGACCAGATGAAGAACCGCTCGTGTGTGAAGTGAACGCCGCTGCACATATCCGCAATATTTTTAACATCACAGGAATTAATGTAGCTGAGGCAATGATTGACTTTATTGTAAAGGAGATTAAACCATGAAAAAAGGTTTGCTCATTTATAAACGAGAAGATATTGAATCCAATGAATCATTTATCCATCTATTAATACAATCTGCTTTGAAACATCAATTAGACTTAGAATTAACAACAAGTGACTCTCTAACTCTAACGTCTGATATTCATTTTTGTATCAACCGGGCACGCGATGAAGCTGTTCGGAATAAAATTGAAGAAGCTGGCATACGATCTTTTAACTCAACTGCTGTGAATCATGTGGCTAATGATAAATGGCTGACGCATCAATTGGCTCAACAACTTCAAATACCAACTATTCCTTCCTCTTTAGATAAAGAAGAATTTAACTTCCCGAAAATTATTAAATCTAGACATGGGCATGGAGGAAAAGATATTTATCTATGCAAAGATAAGCGGGATGAAAGAGAAGCTCTCGAACAATTAACCCTTCACACAACAATCATTCAACCCTATATTGAAACGGGGGCAAGAGATGTTCGTATTTGGGTACTAGGTGATACGATTCTAGGAGCAGTTGAACGACAAGCGACAACAGGGTTTAAATCCAATTATACACTTGGGGGGCTAGTTCAACCTTTCGAAGTACCCCCAGTTTTAGAAGAATATGTTGAAATTCTTCTAAAAACATTAAAAAGTGATTACATTGGGATTGATTTTTTACAAGATCCTGAAGGTAACTGGATATTAAATGAAATTGAGGACCCTGTAGGTGCACGTAGCTTATATGCGACTACCGCCATTAATAGTGGAGAACGTTTCATTGACTACATCGCACAACAACTCAAAGCATAAAAAAAGAGCGATTCTCCTTCGTTGAGAATCGCTCTTTTTCAATAGAAAATACGATTGAATAGTGAACCGTAAAGGTAGGCTATCCAAGATCCTATCGCTATAGAAGGGCCAAATGGAATCGGGGTACTGATTGCTTTTTTATGATAATAAATATAAACATAACCACTTACCAGCCCAATCAAAGCTGCTAAAAACAGAGAGAGTATGGCATTCTCTAAACCAAGGACAATTCCAATCGGTAAATAAAGTTTAATGTCGCCTCCACCAATTCCACCCTTCGAAAAAGTGGCGATGAGCGTCAACATGGTAAACATAAAAGCAGCTGCAAAAAAAGAATCCCACATCGGTTGTAAAGGATGAATGATTCGTAGAATAATGAGCATAAGAAGGAATGGAAAAATAATGCGATTAGGAATAATCTGATACGTGAGATCCGTAACGGTTATCATTGTAAGTAGCGAGAGAAATAAAAGAGCAATGAATAGTTCACCTTGAAAACCAAAGTGAAAGTATGTCCAAACAAAAAGAAGTCCAACAAGGCCTTCAATCATAGGGTATAGAGCAGATATGGGTTGCAGACATTGTGTACACTTCCCTCTCTGGACAATATAGGAAAAGATGGGAATTAACTCAACTGGGCTTAAAGTGTGCTTACATTTCGGACAAGTTGATCGAGGGTAAATAATAGATTGACGAACGGGTACCCTTAATCCAACGACATTGAAAAAAGAACCAAAAATACTACCAACTAGAAACAGTATGATGTACAAATAGGTCACCTCCATTGTTTAGATAAGCATAGCCTAAAGAGAAGTCTCTATCTTTAACTTAACTAAAACAATAATTTGAGGCTCATTTTCATTTCATATTAGAAAAATAAAGAGCATTTTCCATTCAACAATGAATAGAAAATGCTCTCTCTACTTATATTTCTTTCAATTCTTCAATTTGTCGTTTAACTGCTTCTAATTTCTGTTGGTAATCGACTTGCTTTTGTTTCTCTTCCTCAACCACTGCAGCAGGCGCTTTTGAAACGAAACGTTCATTTGCTAACTTACCTTCTACCCGTTTCACTTCCGACTCCCATTTTTGTTGTTCTTTCGCTAAACGTGCTAATTCTTCTTCGATATTAATTAAGCCTTCGAGTGGTAAGAAAATCTCTGCTCCAGTAACCACCGCACTCATTGCTTTTCCTTCTGCTTGAACGCCTACCCCGATTGTTAATTGAGATGGGTTACAGAATTTTTCAAGATAAGCTTTATTTTCTAATAAAGCTTCTTCTACTTCTGTCGTTTTAGCATCAATAAACATTGGAATCGACTGGCTCATTGGTGTATTGACTTCAGCACGAATATTACGAACTGCATGAATGATCGCTGTCAATAATTTCATATCTTCAGCTCTTTGTTTATTACCTAACTCGTGATTCACTGTTGGCCAAGGTGCAACAGTAATGGATGTACCTTTATGCGGTAAGTTTTGCCAAATTTCTTCTGTAATAAATGGCATTAACGGATGAAGTAAACGCATGGTTTGATCAAATACATACGCCAAAACGGAACGTGTCGTATGTTTTGCCTCTTCATCTTCGCCGTATAAAGGTAATTTTGCCATCTCAATATACCAGTCACATAAGTCGTCCCAAATAAAGTTATAGAGTGCACGTCCAACTTCTCCAAACTCATATCGCTCTGAAAGTTGTGTAACCGTATCGATGGTTTCATTTAAACGTGTCAAAATCCATTCATCAGCCACTGATTTCTTTCCAGATAAATCGATCTCCTCATAAGTCAACCCATTCATATTCATGAGTGCAAAACGAGAAGCATTCCAAATCTTGTTGGCAAAATTCCAAATGGATTCTACCTTTTCAGTTGAATAACGTAAATCCTGTCCTGGTGAAGAACCTGTTGCAAGGAAATAACGAAGTGCGTCCGCTCCGTATTGGTCAATTACATCCATCGGGTCCACACCGTTCCCTAAGGATTTACTCATTTTTCTACCGTCTTCCGCACGTACCAGACCATGAATTAAGACATCATTAAATGGTCGTTCCTCTGTAAATTCAAGTCCCTGGAAAATCATACGAGAAACCCAGAAGAAAATAATATCATAACCCGTTACTAATGTGTCGTTTGGATAGTAACGTTTGAATAAATCACTGTCTGTATTAGGCCAATCCATTGTTGAAAACGGCCAAAGTGCACTCGAGAACCATGTATCTAACACGTCGTTATCTTGCGTGTAATTTTCTGCGTCTTCTGGCGCTTCCATGCCCACGTAGATTTCTCCCGTTTCATTATGGTACCATGCTGGAATACGGTGTCCCCACCATAATTGTCTTGAAATTACCCAATCATGAATGTTTTCCATCCAGTTTAAGTAGGTTTTTTCAAAGCGCTCAGGCACAAAATTGACCTTGTTTTCAGATTGTTGTAAAGCAATCGCTTCTTTTGCGAGTGGCTCCATGCTGACAAACCACTGAGTCGATAAATAAGGTTCAACGACTGCACCACTTCGTTCAGAATGACCTACTGAATGCATATGTTCCTCAATTTTAAAGAGTACATTCATTTCTTGTAAATCTTTCACAATTTGCTTGCGGCATTCAAAACGATCTAATCCTTCATACGCTAATGCATTCTCATTCATAGTGCCATCTTCATTCATGACCAATACCCTTGGTAAATCATGACGATTACCAATTTCAAAATCATTAGGGTCATGAGCAGGTGTAATTTTAACTGCACCACTACCAAATTCCATATCTACATAGTCATCGCCAACAATAGGGATTTCTCTACCTACAATGGGTAAAGTGACTGTTTTACCAATTAAATGAGCATATCGCTCATCTTCAGGATGAACAGCAACGGCAGTGTCACCTAGCATTGTTTCAGGACGAGTTGTTGCAATTTCAATCGTTCCTGATCCATCCGTTAATGGGTAACGCATATGATAAAATGCACCCTGTACATCTTTATGAATCACTTCAATATCAGATAAAGCTGTTTTGGTTTGTGGATCCCAGTTAATAATATATTCTCCGCGGTAAATTAAGTCTTTTTCATACATCTTTACAAATACATGACGAACCGCTTCGGATAATCCATCGTCTAACGTAAAGCGCTCTTTGGAATAGTCCAAAGCGAGGCCCATTTTTGCCCACTGATCACGAATATGGCCAGCATACTCCTCTTTCCATTCCCATGTTTTTTCGATGAATTTTTCACGCCCTAAATCATAACGTGAGATTCCTTGCTCTCGTAATTGTGCTTCTACTCTAGCTTGTGTCGCAATACCCGCATGATCCATTCCTGGTAACCACAGTGCATCATAGCCTTGCATGCGTTTCATACGAATTAGAATATCTTGTAACGTTGTATCCCATGCATGACCTAAATGTAATTTTCCTGTTACGTTTGGAGGAGGAATTACAATCGCATAAGGTTCTTTATCACTTTTAGGATCAGACTCAAAATATTTTCCTTCTAGCCACCATTCATATCTTCCCTTTTCTACTGCTGTCGGGTCATATTTCGTCGACATTTTCAATTCTTCCGTCATCATCATCTCTCCTTTGAATTTAAAGACATAAAAAAAGCCCTCTCGTCATCATAAGGACGAGGGACATCGTGGTACCACCTTAATTGTTCACATCTATTCAACAGATGTTTACTCAAACGTGGTAACGGTACGACCGAGATAAACTACTTCTTTCATTTACCTTTGCCAAGAGGCGACTTGTGAATGGGGCTTAAGTCTTTTCACCAACCAGACTCTCTCTAAAAAACCAGACAAACACGCTTCCTCTTCAATGCATCATTTTCAGTTATGACTGTATTATAGGCAAGATATGCTGTTCCGTCAATCCTTCTTCAATTAAAAAACATGCGAAGTATTATCCTCCGCATGTTACTATTACATCCATTTCTTTATTGCACGCCAAGCTTCTTCATATCCTTGTCCTGTTTCAGAAGAAAATAAAATCAATTCATCTTCAGGCCGCATATCTAAAACATCTCGTACTCTTTTTTTATGCGGATTCAATTGACCACGTTTCAACTTATCCGCTTTCGTAGCAATGACTATAGCCGGAATTTCATAGTGCACTAAAAAATCATACATCACACAATCATCATCACTTGGTTCATGGCGTAAATCAACAATGAGTACAACAGCCTTGAGCAATTCTCGGCTTGTTAAATACTCCTCTATCATTTTTCCCCATGCTTCTCGACTTGATTTTGAAACTTTCGCATAGCCATACCCCGGTACGTCAACAAAAAATAATTTTTCTTCAATCTTATAAAAATTAAGTGTTTGCGTCTTACCTGGCTTACTTGAAGTTCTGGCTAACCCTTTTCTACTAATCATCTTATTAATAAACGATGATTTTCCTACGTTTGAGCGTCCGGCAAGTGCAAACTCTGGATATCCTTCAGTTGGATATTGTTCAGGTCGGACTGCGCTCATGATCATTTCTACGTTATGAACTTTCATTCGTGCTCGCCTCCAATGCGATGTCTAGCACTTGTTTCACATCTTTTACAGGATGAAACGTCAACTGTTCTCTTACGGATGACGGAATATCTTCCAAGTCTTTTTCATTATCTACTGGAATAATAAGTGTCGTCAAGCCTGAACGGTGTGCGCTCAGTGATTTTTCTTTCAATCCACCAATTGGAAGCACTCTTCCACGTAAAGTGACTTCCCCCGTCATTCCCACTTCTCGACGAATCGGACGGTTGGTTAATGCAGAAACGAGTGCAGTCACCATTGTAATCCCTGCTGAAGGTCCATCTTTTGGAACCGCACCTTCTGGCACATGAATATGAATGTCTGTCGTTTCATTAAATAAAGGATCAATTTGAAAGGCTTTAGCATTCGAGCGTACATAAGACAAGGCTGTTTGTGCTGATTCTTTCATCACATCACCTAGTTTACCAGTCAATACTAACTTCCCTTTTCCTTCTGACAAAGCAACCTCGATTTGAAGAATATCTCCTCCAACAGTGGTATACGCTAAGCCTGTTGCAACTCCTACTTCGTTTTCTTCTTCCATCAACCCATGTTGGAAAATTCGCTTACCGAGTACTTGTGGTAACGTGTTTTGAGTAATGGTCATTGATTTCCGGTCGCCCGCTACAATTTCTTTGACGGCACGACGCATCACTTTAGCAATCTCACGCTCTAGATTTCGAACACCCGCTTCTCTTGTATAGTAACGGATTAAATCTAAGACGGCTTCTTCACGGAAACGCAGTTGTGACTTTGTTAATCCATGATTTTTTAATTGTTTAGGAATTAAATGATTCGTTGCGATGACGACTTTTTCTTGTTCTGTATAACCAGACAACTGAATAACTTCCATTCGGTCACGAAGCGGTCCTGGAATCATACTCATGTCATTGGCAGTAGCTAAGAAGAAAACATCTGATAAATCATAAGGTTCTTCAATATAATGATCACTAAAATTATGATTTTGAGCAGGGTCTAATACTTCTAACATCGCACTGGATGGATCTCCGCGAAAATCATTCGACATTTTATCAATCTCATCTAATAAAAAGACAGGATTAGTTGTTCCTGCTCGTTTCATTCCTTGAATAATTCGACCAGGCATTGCACCTACAAATGTTCTGCGGTGGCCACGAATTTCTGATTCGTCACGTACGCCTCCTAATGAAATACGGACAAACTCTCTAGATAATGCGTCGGCTACGGATTGAGCTAACGATGTTTTACCTACTCCAGGAGGTCCTACTAAACAAATGATGGGCCCTTTTAAAGAATCTGTATTTTGTTTAACAGCTAGGTATTCTAATATACGTTCTTTTACTTTTTCTAAGCCGTCATGGTCACGATTTAAAATAAACTCGGCTTGTTTTAAATCTAGTGCTTCATCCGTCACTTTTTTCCAAGGTAAAGCAATGAGCCATTCGAGATAATTACGGATGACGCCACTTTCCGCCGAAGCTTGTGGAACGCGTTCATAACGAGCGAGTTCTCTTTTCGCTGCTTCGTAGGCATGGGCAGGCATGGAGGCAGCTTCGATTTTCTTTTCGAGGTCTGCAACTTCAGCCCCTTTACCATCCTTATCTCCAAGTTCGGTTTGAATCGCTTTCAATTGTTCTCTTAAATAAAACTCTTTTTGTGTTTCATCTACAGACTTTTTCACACGTTCTGCAATTTTCTTTTCCAGTTCGATAATTTCTTGTTCATTATCTAAACGAAGTAAAAGAAGTTCAAAACGTTCAATAACAGAAAATGTACTTAACATGCGCTGTTTCCCTCGAAGGTTAAGTGGTAGATGTGTAGTAATCATGTCTGTTAAACGACCAGGTTCTTTTATCATTTCAACTGAAGCAAACGTTTCTTTAGAAATGCGTTTAGACGCTTCTCCGTATGCTTTGAATTTTTCAAGTAACAGTCGCATGTATGCTTCTATTTCATTGGTGACTTCCACCTCGTCCGGGTGAAGAGTAATAGACGCAAAACAAAACTCATCATACGTATCACGCTCTATCAGTTCTAATGTTGCTCGCGAAAGACCTTCTATTAAAACACGGTAAGAACCATTTTTTAATTGTTTCGCTTCTTTTATTAACCCAAATGTTCCTACTTGATAGAGATCTTCTAATTCTGGATTTTCTACACGAGGATCCTTCTGAGAAGCTAAGAATATGTAATCATCGTGATCCAATGCATATTCTAATGCAGCAATGGATTCTTCACGACCTACATCAATATGTAATAACATTTCTGGATAGACTAATAATCCCCTCAAAGGGAGTAGTGGAATTAAATCAAAATTTTCTTCCAACATTTTTCATCCTTTCTATTCATTTTCATGAAAGAAAAAAGCTGACAGCGGAAAGCATGTGAATCCGTTGAGTCAGCTTCTACTATTTCTTTATGCAATATCTTTTTCTTTTAGTTCAAACACTGTACCATCTTCACGGTATAAAGTAGGTTGCTCTTCTTTTAATACGGAAGCTTTAGTAATGACACACTCCGTGACTTCTTCAAGAGAAGGGAGTTCATACATCACATCTAACATGATATTCTCAATAATTGAACGTAGTCCTCGAGCACCCGTTTTACGCGCAATCGCTTGTCTCGCAATTTCAATTAATGCATCATCTTCAAATGTCAATTGAACATCATCTAATTCAACCATTTTTTTATATTGTTTAACAATTGCATTTTTAGGTTCAGTTAAAATTTGATACAACGCCTCTTCATCTAACTGTTCCAATGTAGCAATTACAGGCAGACGGCCAATAAATTCTGGAATCAAGCCAAATTGCTGTAAATCTTCTGGAATCATTTGAGACATTAATGTAACTTCTTGATCTTTTGTTAATTTTTCTTCTACACCAAAACCAATTACCTTTTGGCCTGTACGACGTTTAATAATCTCTTCGATACCGTCAAATGCTCCACCGACGATAAATAAAATATTTGTCGTATCAATTTGTAAGAAATCTTGATGTGGGTGTTTTCTTCCTCCTTGTGGCGGAACACTAGCAACTGTACCTTCTAAGATTTTTAGTAAGGCTTGTTGCACACCCTCACCAGATACATCTCGTGTAATAGAAGCATTCTCAGACTTACGAGCGACTTTATCAATCTCATCAATATAGATGATGCCTTTTTCGGCACGTTCAATATCGAAGTCTGCAGCTTGAATTAATTTAAGCAAAATATTTTCAACATCTTCTCCTACATAACCAGCTTCAGTGAGACTTGTAGCATCTGCAATAGCAAACGGCACGTCTAAAATTCGAGCTAACGTCTGAGCAAGAAGCGTTTTCCCACTACCTGTAGGTCCGATTAAGACAATATTTGATTTTGCTAATTCTACATCATCGACAATACTTCCTGTATTTACACGTTTATAATGGTTATAGACAGCAACTGCTAATGATTTTTTAGCACGGTCCTGTCCAATAATATAATCATCTAATATCGCTTGAATTTCTTTTGGTTTAGGTACATCTTTGAGTTCGAAATCTTCTTGAAGACCAACTTCTTCTTCAACAATCTCTGCACAAAGTCCTACACATTCGTCACAAATATAAACACCTTGACCTGCGACGAGCTTTTTTACTTGGTCTTGCGATTTTCCGCAAAACGAACAGTTTAAATGTTCTTCATCATTAAAATTGAACAATATGCTCACCCCTATTCATTTGAAAATCTTACTAGACTTTTCAAGTTTTATCAACTGATTTGATTGTTTACTGCTTTTTACTTCTCATCGTATGAAAAAACATCCGAATGTTTACGCAACTCAATCACTGCGCGTTCTTCCATTCGGATGTTACACTAAATTTTAACTTGAGAATACGATTATGAGATTTTTGCTTCTTTCACAAGGAAATCAATCGTGTTTTTCATTTTCAAATCATTTTCAATAGTAGTTGTTCCACCAAGAATTGATTTAATTTGTTCAGCATCCATGTTGAATTGTTCAGCCATTTTAGCTAATTCTGCATCGATGTCTGCTTCTGTTACTTCAATTTTCTCTGCTTCAGCAATCGCTTCTAATACCAATGAAACGCGCACACGAGTTGTTGCATCTTCTTTCATTTGTCCACGAAGCGCTGCCTCATCTTGTCCAGAGAATTGATAGTATAAGTCAAGGTTCATGCCTTGTCCTTGTAAGTTCTGTTCGAATTCTTGAACCATACGATCGATTTCTGCGTCGATCATTGCTTCTGGAATATCGATAGTTGCTGTTTCTGCTGCTTTTTCAACTAACTCATCTTTTAAGCTTGCTTCAGCTTGTGCTGCTTTTTGCTCTGCTAAATCTGTTTTCGTTTTTTCTTTTAATGCTTCAACTGAATCTACAGACTCGTCGATTTCTTTTGCAATTTCATCATCTAAAGTTGGGACTTCTTTTGATTTAATAGCATGTACTTTTACTTTAAATGTTGCAGCTTTACCAGCTAATTCTGCAGCGTGGTATTCTTCAGGGAAGTTCACTTCTACATCTTTTTCATCGTTATTAGCTAATCCAACTAATTGCTCTTCAAATCCTGGAATAAATGAACCTGAACCGATTTCTAAATCGTAGTTTTCACCTTTTCCACCATCGAATGCTTCGCCGTCTACAAATCCTTCGAAATCGATTGTTGCAGTATCGCCGTTTTCAATTGTTCCTTCTTCTTTAATAACCATTTCAGCAAGTGATGCCAAACGATTATTTAAAAATTCTTCTACTTCTTCATCCGTCACTTCTTTGTCCATTGCTTCAACTTCAAGACCTTTGTATTCTCCTAATTCAACTTCAGGTTTTACTGTTACATCAGCAACGATGATAACTTCTTTCCCTTGTTCAATTTGTTCTACATCGATCATCGGTTGAGCTACAGGGAAAATACCTGACTCATCGAGTGCATCAGAATATGCTTTTGGTAATACGATATCTAACGCATCGTTGTAAAGTGCCTCAACACCGTACATACGTTCAAACATTTTACGTGGCATTTTTCCTTTACGGAAACCAGGTGCTTGAACTGTTTTCACTACTTTTTTAAATGCTTGGTCTAACGCCTTATCAAAATCTTCAGCAGAAACCGTAAACGTTAGTTTCCCTTGGTTTCCTTCTTGTTTTTCCCATTTAACTGACATAATAAAACCCTCCGATATTCTTTAATTACGGTTATTTCAATGGTAAACTCACACTATTGATAACCATTTTAGTATAACATAGTCGCTCAATGTTTCAACAATTATTCATTCTCATGCATTGTTTCATAGCACTCTATTTCAATGATGTGTCGATATAGGTCATCCATTTCGAAAGTAGCACGATTAAATAACGATTCTGCATAATGACAATAGGCAGTTGCGACTTCTTCCGGCGTATAATCTTGCCATTCCAATGGATACGCCAGCATCATATATTTATCAATCATTACATGAACAGTTTCTAATAATTGAGGCTCTCTTTCTAATAATTGACTCACCCTACTTTTAACATCTTTAGCCTTTTGTCTATCTTCTAGTTCTTCTAATTCTTTTGGGATAACTGTTTGCTTGATCGTAAACTTTTCAAGGTCAACAGGTTGAGACCATCCAAATTGCTGGAGTAAAACCAGTAAATGAGTTTGTAGTAAAGGCTCTCTTTCTATTTTTATGACTTCCAAAATCCATGCGATTTGACTTCGTTGTTGTTCAGCTTCAATCGTAGATAAATGAGCTAATTTATCAAAGAATGACATGCGTTGATAATGTTGAATAGCACGTTGATCCACTTTTTCTAATGCCCAATCATCGGGTGTTGAAAATTGATAATGGTGAGCGAGCCTTTCGTTCAATTGTTTTAAGTAGGTAAACTTTTTATACTTTCTATCCGGTATTTCACCTGTTTGGAACAGCATTTCTAATTGTTGGTGTGTCTCTTCGTAACGTCTCAATTGAATCAATGAGGAAAGGTACAGTTCCATGACTTCGTAATAAAGAGTCGGGTCGTCCCTATAAATCATCAATAATTCTTCAGTAACTTCGAGACACAGTTGAAAAGATTTGATTTCAAAGAGGGCAAATGCATAGATGAAGAATTCTTCTTCAGTTAGTGTCGTTAATGGCATTGCTTGCTCATATTTTTCTACAGCTTCATGAAAATATCCTTTTTCAAATGAATCCGCTGCTTCCGCAAGAATTTTTTGAACAGTTCCTGGAAACACATAAAGATTGCCGATTTTTTGAATATGCCCTTTCTTTCTCATCATTTCACACCTTTCTCTCAGTCAAACATAGTAATTAAATAATAACACATCCCTACTTCTGAAACGACCGTCATCAGTAAGGATGTGTCTTATTCACTATTTTTCTAAAGGTGCAAACCATTTCCTTTGTGACAGCACTGCATAATTTGCAATACCTTGTTGTTGCACAATAAAGGCAAGCGTTACAATCAATGCTGCTTCTGGTCCAAATGAAGTTGCTGCTAACCCTATCGCGATAGATAAATTTCTTAAAACTGTGCCATTCACCAAGGCAATTCCATCTTCACGATTAAAAAAGCGTAGAGCTGTGTATGTACTAATCAAGAAATTTAAGCCGTAAAATATAAGTAAAACAACGAGTGCGATAAGAATTAATTCTAAATTATTTACAATCATCGTGGCCCCGCTACTAATACTGACAAAAATGACATATAACATCGCCCAAATACTGAGAGGCCCAAATTTAGGTTTAATTTCTTTTTTAAACTGTTCGATAGAATGTTTTTTCAAAATCATCTTAAATGTGAGATGTCCTAAGAGCATAGGGACAAATACAACTAGTAAAATAGTTTGCATTGTTTTCCAAATATCTATCGGCACATATTGCCCTACCATTACCAATAAATACCAAGGCGCAAGAATTGAACCTAAAATTAAACCAAAGATAGTTAATTTAATTGCCGCATCCACATTCCCTTTTTGTAAAACAGTCCATGAAATCGTCATTCCACTTGTAGGGAGCAAAGCCGAAATAGCTAAACCTGCAAACATTGCCCCATTATCTGCTCGTCCAGTTAAAAAAAGTGTGCCCAGTATAAATGCAATCACCGGAATAATTAAAAAATTGATAATTACTGAAAATAACATGACTTTGCTGCCTTGTGTAGAAGCTAATTGTTTAAAATTAAAACCGACCATCGTGGCATAAATCATGACTATGGTTCCATACAATAAAGTACTTTTCATTGCTGTTGTATCAACGAGTAGCCCTGTTAAAAATCCAATAAGAAGTGTTACCGGTACACTCAACATTAAGTATTTTGCGGGTGCACGATAGACTTTCCAAAAAGTTGACATGTTCTTTCCCTCACATTCATTGCCTCAAAAAAAAATCACTCACTACTAGCGCAGCGAGTGATTCTCTCTTGCCTCTGTTTATTTTAATTCTTTTGTACAGAAATAAAAATCTTTACATTCGAGTGTCGGATCATCCATACGTTCTGCTGCACCTTCTTGTGTCGGAGCTGGTGGAACAATCACACGATCTCCTTTTTGCCAATCAGCTGGTGTTGCAACTTGATGTTCATCTGTTGTTTGTAATGCAGTAACTAATCGTACAATTTCATCCATATTACGACCTGTTGATAATGGATAATAGATGATCGCTCGAACCGTTTGCTCAGAGTCGATTACAAACACTGCTCGAGATGCTTCAGTTGAACTCTCTTCTGGCATAATCATGCCAAATTTTTCTGCAACTTCCATAGATAAATCTGCAATGACAGGGAATTCAATTTTAACTCCCCAATTTTTCTCAATGTTTCTTACCCACGCAATATGTGCGTGTACACTATCAATGGATAACCCTAATAATTCTGTATTTAATTCACGTAACTCAGGGTAAATCTTTTGAAAACCCATAAATTCAGTCGTACATACAGGTGTAAAATCGGCAGGATGAGAAAATAATACAAGCCACTTTCCTTTATAGTCATTAAGTGACAAGTTACCGTGCGTTGTTACAGCTTCAAACTGAGGTGCTTTCGATCCAATCCTTGGTAGTGAGCGTACTTCAACTTGTTGTTCATTTGTAACTTCCGTCATTCACAATCTCTCCTTTTTTTAATCTATTATTTCTTCTACATTCATACTATACCCTGTTAGGTATTTATTCAAACATCTTGCTCACAGATTTCTGAATAAAAAAAGAGAAGCCTAAGCCCCTCTTCCGCAAAATCTTATTTTTTAGATTGAAGCTTCTTTAATAAAGCTGATACATCTTGTTTCATTCGATGGGTCTCTGCCGGACGGACATGAAGTTCATATTGGTATGCTGCGCCGTCAAGTTCGATAATTGAGACAACATCACCTTCTTGTACACGATTTCTTACTTGCTTTATTGGAATATGAAGAACTTGCGATTCATTTCCTTTTTTCAAAAGAATATAATAGCCTTCTTCAATACGATCCACTGTATACATCACCATCATATGAATTCCCTCATTTCACTTTAATTTTATATCGAATCGCTTCAAAAGTTTTTTGTCCAACACCTTCGACATTCATTAGTTCTTCTATGGTTTCAAAAGGTGTGCGTGTTCGGTATTCAATAATTCTCTCGGCAATTGCAGGTCCAATCCCGACTAAATATTGCAACTCATTGGAAGAAGCTGTGTTGATATTAATTAACCCTGAAAGTGTATTCCAAGGATCGACGTTGACTGTTAATTGTTCCCCATCTGACGTGAATTGAATATCTCCATCCACTGCAGTTGAATATACTTTACTTTCAATTGCCTCGATTGATCGAAGGACGCTCTCATGTGGATGACCATAGGTGTTGCCTTCGCCATATGAAAGAACAACTGCTTCGGGTTGTGTCGCTTGTAAAAATGAAAGACTACTGCTCGTATCGGAACCATGGTGACCTGCTTTTAACACAGTCGTAGGTAAATCAAAATGATGAGTCATTTGACTTTCAATTCCCGTATCTGCGTCACCTGTAAACAAAAAGGAGTGTTCTCCATATTTCATATAAATGACAACAGATGCCTCATTATTGTTACTTGCCTCTTCCACTGCACTGACAACCATCGTATGCATAGCTGAATCAAGATCGATTTTATCTCCTCGTTTGGGCACGATAAAATCAATCTGTTGTTCATCAATCGTTTGCAGTAAGCGATAATATGTTTCAGTCGTATGTACTTTTCCACTATCAATGAAATGCTTCACTTCAAATGTTTCTAAAACTTGTTGAAGTCCTCCAATGTGATCTGCATCTGGATGAGTTGCTACAACAAAGTCAACCTTGGTATATCCTTTAGCACTAATAAAATCAACAACTCGTTGACCAGCTGATTTCTTACCTCCATCAATCAACATGGTTTTTCCATTAGGTGCTTCAATAAAGATAGCATCTCCTTGACCTACATCAATAAAATGAACATCTAACTCTTTATTATTTAGTGATTTCTGATTTTTCTTAGACTCAATTTGCTCTTCTCTTCCTGCAAATCTCCCAAATAAAAGTGAGAATAGTGCAACACCAATCACTACAAATATGAATATTCCTGATTTCCCTTTCAAGAAAAGCCCTCCCCTTCGATATAATTTGTTTCATTATACCATTGAATCAAAAAGTCTAAAGAGGTAATCTACTTGTTTAATGAAGGAAAATCTTGCTATACTATCTACTGATATAGAATGGAGATGAATGTTTGGATGAAAGACAGTACTCGGCTAATCGTCCTACCTTCTAATGGAGGAACCCTATTATGATGAAAAGAATTGGACATTTTGGTTTTTTAGTTTTCTCGATGATGTTTGCCATTCTAGTCGCAACTACTTTTGCAATCCCCATTTTCTATGCCTTAATGACCTTTTTAGCTAAGCATGGCTTTGCTACTTTTTATACATTTCCTTCGATTGCACGTACCATTAGTTACAATGGTTTTTTTCTTTATATCGTTTTTTTAGTGGCTCTACTGATTGAAGTAACAGTCACTCTCATTTTTACTATGATGTTGAAGATTCCAATTACCAATCAATCCATCAAGAAAAGCACAGTTATTCAAGCTATACTCGCGCTTTTTTTAATTAAATATTCAATCGAACCTATGTTTGATCACATTCATCTTTCTTGGCCAGCTGCAATTCTTTTTACCTCTCTATTTTATCTGATTACTTTTTATTTAAACGGTGATGACCAAATCGAAGAGAAATTATATACCAAAAAAGACTAATTTACCTGTACACTTCACTGTACACGCAAATTAGTCTTTTTTATAATCGTTCAAATTCATGTTCTTTCCATTCGTGCCCACAAGTTTTACACTGGTAAAGAGGAACTGCTAAATAAGATACAGGAGAAATAGCAAAAAATATCGCCCCTACTATTTTAAAAAACACTAAAAAGAAACCAATGAGATAAAATACTGCTCCAATTGCAAGAAGAACTAAAAAAATGGTCATTCTTTTCATTTGTTTAATTTCTTCACCCTCGCACTTGGGACAAAATGGTGGTAATTCTGGATCCATGCGAACACCTCAATCTATACTCTCTTTGAAATAGTATAAGAATTTCGAGAAAATGGCAACTCATACTTCCCTACACATTCCTTTCCTTTGTTATACTTATATGAAATAGCTATGAAAGGAAGCGAGTTATCAATGAAAGAGGTCATTCCATTTTTAATGTTTCAAGGTCAAGCCAAAGAGGCGCTCGAATTGTATACGTCAGTCATTGAAGATAGCGAAATCATCTCTATCTCTTACTACGAGGCTAATGAAGGTGCACAAGAAGGTACTGTCAAATCTGCATTATTACGCATCCATACGAATCATTACTATGTCAATGACAGTCCAATTCAACATGAATTTACATTTACACCTTCTTTCTCTTTTTTCATCACTGCCAATAATACCATTGAACAGCATGAACTATTCAATCAATTAAAACGAGGCGGAGCCATTCTTATGCCTTTAGATACGTATGGATTCAGTCGATCATTCGGTTGGTGTGTCGATCGATTTGGCGTCTCTTGGCAAATTAGCGTGGAATAAAAAAGAATAGCATCAGAAAACAAGGATTCTTTGTCAAATCACGTTAGTGAAGAAGTTTAGTCGATGAATAGAAGACGCGTCAAGAAGTCAGTGCATCTGATTTTTTGACGCGTTCTTTTTATAGGAGTTATCCCAATAACCCGTTGCTTTCCATTCCAGATGGACGTGTTCCTGGGGGCGTTCGGTGAGCCGCTTCCTTCGCTTCGCTCTGTCTTGTAAAGCGATCCCCAAGGAGTGGCTATTTTGCACTTCAAGCAACTCTGACATCTGCTAATCAATTATATCTACACAACATCATACGGCTATGGATACTAGTGTACTGTGTTGATGAGTGATTTCTGTAGGTTTTTACTTAAAGTGTAAGCTCTCCTTTTTTTGTAAACTTGATAGAGTGCGCTTCTGTATCCTTAATCACGAGTACCGTTTTTATAGATGACATCGCCTTGATTTTTGATACCGCAAACTTCACAATGTGTAAGCGTATAGCTTCGTTTTCCATGAATAAACTTACATAGATTTTCTTTAAAAGTGCCCCTTTGAAAAAAACATGTTCAAAAATAACGTTTGAATCTTGAATATCAAAGAGCATTTTAATCTCATTAGTGATTGATAAGTGAGTTCCTGCCGAGATGAGGACTTTCTTCGACTTTAATTCTACAAGGAGTTTCATTTATTTTTTATGCATAAAACGCAAATGATAATGGACTGCGATTACTTCTCCATGTTCAACATAAAATTTGAAAGTAGTCACTTGATTCCCAGACTCAAAAGAAAACTGATGTTGGCCAATAGACTTCAATCGTTGTTCTACTTCATTTTCACATAAGTAAAGTTGCTTGTTTTTAACAAGAAAAGAAGTCGACATCCCTTCTTTTGAATGATAACTTCCTTCATAAGAAGACAATGGCAAAATGCTCTCTTTTTCAATGACTGAATAGGATGGTTGATGAAAGGCATGTCCTATGACACTTTGAATGGCACCTTTTGTCACTGCTGTTGTCGGAAAACCCGCACTATTCGTCAGCGTAACTGCAGCTAAATTCCTTTCGGGAAGCATCACCATAAGAGACGATACCCCTTTTTGCCCGCCGCCATGTTCAATAAGCGGTTCGCCATAATAATCTGGTGTAATCATTAAACCATATCCATAATATTGTCCTGGACTTATTTCTATTACTGGTTTCATCATTTCTTTGATTGTTTCTTCTTTTGCAACTTGGCGATTTCCAACCCATCCTTTTTGTAAATAAAAACTTAAGTAACGTAGGATATCATCTGCCGTAGATTTTAAATATCCACCTGCTCTCATTGTAGGTGAATCCCACCAAAGCGGTGCTTCATAGGCTTCTTTAGCATGATCAGTCTTACGTGTTGCATAAAGCATGGTTACATCATTCATTTTCTCTGAATAATCCTCGATAAAAAAAGAAGTATCCTTCATTTCAAGTGGCGTTAAAATCAATTGTTGAACAACTTCTTCATACGTTAGATCGGTCACTCTTCGAATCACTTCTCCTAATAAAGCAAAACCATCATTTGAATAACTAAATCGTTCGCCCGGCTTTCCAATTAACTCAATAGAAGATTCATTCATGTGAGCCATATATTCTTCCATCGTATCAATAAATGGAATGTCTTCACTTAAGAAATCCAACCCTTGATAGTCACGCGTCGAAGGATCAGCTATAAAACTTCTTTTTCGAGCCCCTAAATGAGTTACTAAAGGAGGTAAGCCTGATGTATGACTCATCAAATGATGTAAAGTAATGGGATATCTTTGAGCAATATCTAATTCAGGAAGATAAGTGCATACTAAATCATCTACTTCAAGATCACCACGTTCTTGTAAAAGCATCACTGCAAGTGTTGTAAATGATTTTGTCATAGAAGCAATCCCACAAACGGTTTTCGAAGTCATCGGCAATTGCTCTTTTTCATTTCGATACCCCAAGCTTTCTTCAAGTATTACCTGATTGTCTTGTTTGATTTTAATGATTAATCCAGGCAAAGGATGATCTTTCATTTTTTTGACTGTATCTTTTCTCCAAGCATCCAACATCATCACTCACTCCAATTTTCTGAAAATTCTAATAGTAGTATAACATAATTTCAATGTTAATTATTTGTAAATTTTTATTTCTTTTTGACTCATCTTAATTCTATTCATGTATGTTTATTTAAAAAGGAGAAATAAATGAACTTATTCTTTACTATTTTTTGGCAATCATTACAATTAGGACTTACTTCTTTTGGAGGCCCCAGTGCACACTTAGGGTACTTTCATCAACATTATGTAAAAAAATTAAAATGGCTGTCAGAAAAACAATATGCAGATTTAGTAGCGCTTTCACAATTTTTACCGGGTCCAGCAAGCAGTCAAGTCGGATTTGGGATTGGCGTATATCGGGGGGGCCTTATAGGAGGAATCGCTTCTTTCATAGGGTTTACACTTCCTTCCGTCCTTATTCTTATGCTGATTGCAATCTTTGCACAATTTTCTACAGAAGGGCTTTCTTGGTTACATGGTCTACAATTAGTTGCTGTTGTAATTGTTTTACAAGCATTAATCCAAATGAGAAAACAATGGATTACTTCATCTATTCCATTTGTAATTGCTAGCTTTTCTCTCGTCATCAGCTTATTTACAACTACTTTCTTTGCACAAGTGATCATTATTCTAATGGGATTGTTACTCGGACTACTTTTATCACCTCCAAATGAAAATAAAGAACAGTCTTTTGAAAATAAACAAGTGATTCATCACAGAACTGCCTTACTTTCATTATTACTCTGGGGAATATTATTTATTTTACCGTATTTAAGTTCGCATTCTTCTATGCAACTTTTCCGCCTGTTCTATCAAGCAGGAGCTTTTGTTTTTGGAGGTGGACACGTCGTTCTTCCATTCTTAGAACAATCTTTTGTCACAACAGCTATTATCCCTCAAGATATTTTTTACTCGGGCTATTCAGCTGCACAAGCAGTGCCGGGCCCCCTTTTTACATTTGCGAGTTTCCTAGGTTACTATTTAAATGGCGTAACAGGTTTATTAGTAGCTACCTTAGCTATTTTTCTGCCGGGTTTCCTTTTATTAATAGGAATCTTTCCATACTGGGAAAAAATGAGAGCGCATCAATCTTTGCAAGGTCCTTTAAAAGGCGTAAGTTCAGCAGTAGTAGGTATGTTAGCTGCAACATTTATTCGCTCACTCTTGTTCCCACTTTTTGAACAGCCATTGGATTTCTTGGTTGTATTTTTTCTCGGCTTTATTTTATTCATCTTGAAAAGATCTCCACTCTTTATCGTTAGTCTAGGAATAATCCTTGGATTGATATTTTATT
>JASLCF010000144.1 GCA_030146155.1 Savagea sp. | reverse complement strand
TGAAAAGGTAAGTGGAGAAACTTACAGAACCTTTATTCAAAAAAATATTTTAGAAAAAGCGAATTTGCATGCCACTCGTTTTAAAAGAGAAGATTTTGATGCTAACATTGAAGTAACAGAACCTTTTAGACGTACAGTAAAGGGCGAAGAAACAATTACACATGCAGACCCACAGTGGGCAGATAGTATTTCAATGCGAGCGACGGGTTTCTTGAAATCGAACACGGAAGATATGCTGCAGTTTTTAGAGATTTATTTAACAAAAGGTGTCATTAATGGCGTTCGAATTTTAAGTGAAGACAGTATGGAACAACTGATGAAACCGCATATTTTTATTCAACCGAATGAATATTATGGCTACGGAATTCGGATTACGAAGGATTATTTAGGTCATGTGATGTATTGGCACGGAGGCAGCTTAAAGTCAGTGTCTTCTGCAGTAGGCGTCATTCCAGCTGAGCAAGTCAAAGCAGTGGTCTTTGCCAATACGATGAGTTACCCAGCGATTCGTACACTTCAAAAATTAGTCAATGAATACACAGGTGAAGACGTGAATTGGATGGAATCATTTGAAGAGCCTGAATTGACAGCTACTCAAAAACAACGATTTGTTGGGCGATATGTCAATGCAGAAGAAACAGATATGACGATTACAGAACAGGATGGGAACTATCAATTAGATATGGACGGGGAAACATTCACTCTGTATTTTAAAGATGAGCAGACGGCGTATATTCGTTTTGTGGATAGTTTTGCATTTATTCCACTCGTGTTAAATGAAGCCAATGATGTCATCGGTATCTCGTATGGTTCACGTGTCGTATTTAAACAATAAGGAGTTGGGGCAATGAAAGTCTATATTATCGCAGACGGGGAAGGGATTTCTGGTGTAGTGAGTTCAGATGAAATGCATGAATCTGGAAGTCGTTTCGAAGAATTTCGTGAATTAATGACGATGGATGTCAATGCAGCTATTGAAGGAGCTTTCCAAGGAGGAGCGACAGAAGTAGTTGTCAATGATGCCCATTGGTCAATGTTAAATCTGATCTATAAAGATTTAGATCCACGTGCTGAAATTATCCGCGGGGGTGCGAAGAAGTTATCGATGGTCGAACAAGTAGAAGGCAATGATTTAGTTTTCATGGTCGGCTTACATGCGAAGGTGGGTCATTCAGACGGTTTAGCCAATGAAACGATGATGGGCCCTGAAATGTATGAGATGCGTATGAATGGTGAACCTGTGGGCGAACTTGAATTAAATGCAGCCATTGCAGGGCATTTTGGTATTCCAGTAGGCATGGTGTCTGGTGATGATTATTTAGCACAAGATGCCAAAGCAAGTTTAGGTGATGTCGAAGCAGCAGTTGTAAAAAAAGCAATCAACCGCTTCTGTGCACGATGTCTTTCCCTACCTACTTCACATGCGTTAATTACACAACATGCGAAACGAGCAGTCGAACGTGCAGCAGACTTCCAACCCTATGTAGTTGAAGGAGAAGTCGAACTAGAAATTGAATGGACATCAACACAAGAATGTTATCGTGCCAGCTTCGTCCCTGGCTCATACCGCAAAAATGCGCGAACTATCGCGTATAAAGGGGCAACGATTTTGGAAGCATGGGAAGGAATTTTTGCCTGCTTAATCATGGGTTCAACTGGTTATGATGCGATTTATGGCTAATAAAAAGTGTAGAGACGAGTCATCGTTCCTACACTTTTTTATGATTCTAGGCTAAATAACGTTGGTAAAGAATGGAGTCCATTTGGAACGTAAAGCAACGGTTTATTGGGATACCTCCAATAGACAGGCCCACTTAATAATCCAATTCATTGTCTTGGTGCTGAGTCCTACAGCAATCTCCAGTGATTGATGATTCTTCTTCACCAACGATTTTCCGGGCTTCCAATCGTATCCATTTGTTTGTCAGATGATTCATTGATTAGTAAAATGGGTATGGATAACTAACAAATGAGAAGAGTGGAGTGAATACCTTGCGAAAATTTTATTTATTATTAATTTTACTCATTAGTATTGCGATGGGTGCATTTGGAATGTGGGTTATGGTAAACCCAGCATTATCCTTACGAGCAGTGACATTAACCATTGGTGTTTTACTTATGTTTCATGGGATTGTTGAGATTGTCTCCTTTATTCGTGAACGAAAAGTATGGAATATTTCCTTTTTATTTTTACTCAATGGCTTACTTTCTTTAGGAATTGGTGGGTTTGCATTAGTTTCGCCAAGCACAGCTGAAACGACATTCATCATCCTGTTTGCGGTTTGGTTATTAATCTCTGCCGTGTTACAGATGATTACTGCTTTCTCGATTCGAAACACAAAAGGCTGGATTTACTTATTGATGTTAAGCGTAATTGTGTTCATCTTTGCCTTACTGTCCTTTTTCTCTAAACTTCCTGTAGCCATTACGGTGAGTATGACAATCGGTATTTTCTTCATCTTACAGGGGTTAAGTATGTTCTTTGTCTTCTTATTTGCAAGACGCCTATCCAAAGTAAGCACTTCTTATATGGATTAGGTTTGAAACTTTTAGAAAAGTGATACGTATACAAGGAAAGAGAACAAGAAAGAAGGGTTACTTATGAAAAAAATGACAGGCTGGATGATTGGAGTCGTTGTAGTTTTAGGAGCAATTGGTTTATTTTTAATTGCGCCTTATAACAAACTTGTCGGTCTTGAGCAAAATGTAGACCAACATGAATCAGAAATTGATAATAAGTTACAAAGACGTGCGGATTTAATTCCTAACCTCGTTCAAACGGTAAAAGGATTTGCGAGTCATGAAGAGAAAGTAATGGCTGACATTTCAAATGCCCGCTCAAAAATGGCAGGTGCAGGTACGACAGAAGAAAAATTAGCTGCCAACGATGAGTTAAGTGGTGCACTTTCTCGCTTACTTGTTGTGGTAGAGAATTACCCAGACTTAAAAAGTGACAAACAATTTACCCAATTGATGGATGAATTAGCAGGTACAGAAAACCGTATCAGTGTAGAACGTAGTAATTACAATACAGCTGTAAGAGAATATAATGGCGCTGTGAAAAGATTTCCAACTTTAGTAGCTGCAAAAATCTTAGGCTTTAGTGAAAAATCATATTTCAAAGCAGATGAAGGTTCAAATAAAGCCCCTTCAGTGAACTTTGATGATGGAGACGAATAAGAAATGACAAGCAGAAGAGGAATTTTTCTTCTTCTCAGCGCCTGGTTATTTCTATTCACAGTTCAACCTGTTGCGGCAGTGGATCACCGTGTATCTGCAGTAACGGATCGCAGCGGAGTCATGAGTCAAGAGGTTCAGAATGAAATTACAAATTATGCATGGGCTCTTCAGGAAAAAACAGGAGCAGAGTTTGCTGTCCTGATTCAAGATACGATTGATCTTCCGATTGAAGAATTTAGTCAACAACAATTTCAACAAATGAAATTGGGCAAGAATAATAACGGTTTATTATTAGTTGTCACGATGAAGCCGGATGCATCAGGTAAACGTTATTTCCGGCTCCATGTAGGTTATGAATTAGAAGGGGCATTACCTGATGGAAAAGTAGGGCGAATGATTGATGAAATTGCGATGCCCTATTTGGAAAATGAACAGCCCACTGAAGCAATTGTCGAATTCTATAAAGCGATTTACAATGAAGTGATGATTGAATATGGGTTAGACGGCGAGCAAATGCTGGTCTCTACATTAAATGATGGAAATTACTCTTCAGATGATGGGGATTTACCTGTCCCCGTCGTCATCATTATCATTATTGTCATTTTAATCATTGCCTTTAGTGGCGGAAGTTCAGGACCGCCAAGCCGCGGTGGACGTCGAAGAGGCGGAATGTATCGAACGACTTCCTTTGGTGGAAGTAGTGGCGGTTTTGGAGGTCGAAGCGGCGGAAGCTCAGGCGGATTTGGTGGCTTTGGTGGCGGTGGTTCATCTGGTGGTGGAGGTGCAGGTCGGTCATGGTAAAAGAATTACTTTTGTTAGTCAATGAAAATTGTGGTTTGTGTGAACAAGCCAAACAATCCATTCGATTAGCGATGGAAGACGTTCCCTCAAAGCTTCGCATTCAATCGATACAAGAAGACGAGGAACTTCATCAGCGTTATTTGCTAGAAGTTCCTGTTCTTTTTATAGATGGAGAACAAGCGTTGCATGGCGTCATTGATTATGTAGATGTACGCTTAGCACTGGAAGAGGAATAGTCTAAAGGGGCTAATATTTTCAGATGAACTAGTAGAAACGTTTGCTTTTGCGAACGTTTTTTTATATACTATAAGTAGAACAACTCTTTTTTTATCACCGGTGGGACTAAAAATGTTCGGTGGTCTAGAAATGTCCTATGAAGAAAGGTGATGGCGAAATGGAACCATTTGCACAATGGGCACTTGTCCCAGAAATGAAAGAATTACTTGAAAGACGCTTTGTCGTCCTCAGTAAGATTCACAGAACAGGTCCAGTTGGACGTCGCAAATTAGCTGAACTCTGTGCGATGCAAGAAAGAGAAATTAGAGCGATTACAGATTTTTTAAGAGAAAGTAAATGTATTCATGTTGAGAAAGAGGGCATGACAGTCACTCCTCATGGAGAAGACATTCTCAGACAATTAGAACCCACAATGAATGAATTTATTGGACGTTCCCTTTTGTCGAAAAGACTTCAACAGCAGTTTGGGATTCAAGAAGTGTGGGTAGTTGAAGGAAATAGTGATGAACAATCAGAAGTGAAGCAAGAATTAGCAGAACGTGCAGCAACTTATTTAGAAAGTTTGGCCAATGCGGATCAACAAAAAGTGGCTGTAACAGGTGGGACAACCATCGCTGCTATTCCTGAACAACTATCTCCTCACCCGCTGCATCAGCACTTTTATTTTATCGCAGCAAGAGGTGGTGTGGGTGATCAGTTTCAACATCAAGCCAATACCATTGCTGCACAATTTGCAGAAGCTTGTCACAGTCCATACAAATTGTTTTATTACCCTGATGAATTGAGTGAAGAAGCCCACGAGGTGTTAAAAGCAGAGGCCACTTCACTTGAAATGATTGCACTTTATGAACAAGTCGACATCGTGATTCACGGCGTCGGTCAAGCCCTTCAAATGGCTGAAAAACGAAAGAGCAGTAAAGAGACGATACGTCGTTTACACGAGCAGCACGCAGTGGCAGAAGCTTTTGGATATTATTTTAATGAAGCGGGTCAAGTTATTGAAAGAATTCGCACCATTGGAATTGATTTAAACCAAGTGCATCAAGCGAAGGCAGTCCTTGCTGTCGCAGGTGGTCAATCGAAAGGTCAAGCACTGTTTGCTTATTTAAAAACTGCACCCTCACAAACTGTTTTAGTCACAGATGAAGGTGCTGCGGAATGGATACTCAATCAATTAACATATAGTGAATTTAAGGATAGGGAGGAATTTATGATGACATTAAAAGTAGCGATTAACGGTTTTGGAAGAATTGGAC
>JASLCF010000139.1 GCA_030146155.1 Savagea sp. | reverse complement strand
AAAAGAATGCTTCGCCAATATGAACAGTTTTCTTATGCATTTGATCAGTGGATGAAAGGACTCGTTTCGCAGTTGCAACCTAAGCTTTCAAAAGTGGATGGGAAACAATATTTTAGTTTGGCAGCATTGAAAACAGAGGACATACAGCAGCAATTTCAAGTGTTTTTAAGAGAGATGATGCGTTATATTCATCAAATGGAAGAGTGGTCAGCAGAAGCCGCACAGTTTGCATTGACGGATAAGCAACAATACCCGTTCAAAGAGTGGCAAGAAGTGTGCGAACGAATGAATACGCTCTTAACGGATTGTATGGAATTATGGTCAACAAAAGAACATCAAAGCTATGCGACATTGATTCAAGCTAAAGGCAACAGCTTACCAAGTTCCATTCAATTTGTGAAGAGACCTCTGTATAGTGCGTCTTTCATTCGTCATTTTAAAGAGCAACTGGTCGCTTATCCAATGGGATTGATTTGGACAGGTGGCGTTCTACAAGTACAGGATTATCCTGATTTTGTAATGAATCAACTCGGTCTGCAACATTTGCCGATTCAATCTTTCCCACCAGCAGCAACTTTACTCGATCAGACATCGTTATTTTTAGTGAAAGATATTGAATGGCAAGATGAGGATCAAACGAAGTATGTAGAAGATGTGGTAGATGCCATCGTTCAAACTGCACAAGCTATGGATGGTAAAACATTTATTTCTTTCCATTCCTTACAAATGATGAAAACAGTTTATCAAACGATTCAAGATATCGGTTTACTCGAAGAATATAGTCTATTAGCTTACAATGTAACCCCAGGTAGTGATGAACGACTGATTCGACGATTTAAAGTGGAACAAAAGGCGATTTTATTTGGTACACATCAATTTTTTGAACGGGTGGATGTTAAAGATAGTCCAGTTCATAGTATAATTATTGTACGCTTACCTTTTACATCTCCTAAGCATCCGTTGTATCAGCTAAAAAGCACAGCTTATCTCGCAACACATGAACATCCTTTTTATCACTTTGGTTTACCAGAAGCATTAGTTAAATTTAAACAATCCTTTCATTTATTGCTTCGGAATGCGCAAGAGAAGAGTGCATTCATCGTGCTTGATCCTAGAATTGAAACGAAAGCATATGGTGTGCATTTTCTTCGAACGATTCCTCAACTTCCAATCAAAAAAGTGGTATTATATGAGTTGGGTGAAACATTGAGGCAATGGAAATCCAACGATGAATCGTAGAAAGAAGTGAAGCCATGCTCAATTGGATTAAATTTTTAGTCGTATTTTTAAGTTCACTCGCATTAACCTTGTTAGCCATTCTTTATTACAATGCAAGTAAGCCGTATAAAGTCATTGAAAAAGAGGCAGTGGCCTTTGTGTTGAATGAATCTCATCTGCAGCGAACAGACGATGTTGAAGTCTATAATGGCAATGAACAATACGTTGTTGTCTATGGTGTAGACGACAAAGAGACGCAACGTGCGATTTTATTAACGCCGGAAATGAAGTTTGTTCAATCGGTTGATTTAACAAAAGGGACTTCGAAAGCAGAGGCGGTTAAAAAGGTATATGATACAGGCGAGATGAATAAATTAATACACGCTAAATTAGGATTAGAGAATGATCAATTAATTTGGGAAATCACGTATAAAGGGAAAGATCAACGTTTAAATTATGTATATGTTCAAGTAAAAGACGGTACATGGTGGAAGCGTATATTAAATGTATAGTGGGGGTATTTAGACATGACAAAGCAATTAGCGAAACGTGTGCAGGCATTGACACCATCAACTACTTTAGCAATTACAGCTAAAGCTAAAGAACTCAAGGATGCTGGCGTAGACATTATTGGACTTGGTGCAGGTGAGCCAGATTACAATACGCCAGAACCAATTATTCAAGCTGCTTATGCGTCGATGGAAAAAGGCTTAACGAAGTATACACCAGCTGGTGGATTACCTGCTTTAAAAGATGCGGTGATTGCCAAACTGAAAAGAGATAATGAATTGACGTATGAACGTTCTGAAATTATGGTTGGAGTAGGTGCAAAACATGTCCTATACACTTTGTTTCAAGTCATCCTTAATGAAGGAGATGAAGTAATTATCCCTGCTCCTTACTGGGTTAGTTATACGGAACAAGTGAAGTTAGCAGGCGGCGTCCCTGTCATCGTGGAAGCGACTGCAGAGCATCAATTTAAAATCACGCCTGAGCAACTAGAAGAGGCGATGACTGAGCGAACGGTGGCTGTGATTATCAACTCACCAAGCAATCCAACAGGTATGATTTATAACGAATCTGAATTACGTGAACTCGCTGCAGTGGCAGAGCGTCACGATTGCTGGATTGTGTCAGATGAAATTTATGAAAAGCTCATTTATGATGGGAAACAACATTTTTCCATTGCACAAATTAGTGACGCAATGAAAGCACGTACCTTTGTTGTCAATGGCGTATCTAAATCCCATGCAATGACAGGGTGGCGTATAGGTTATGTTGCTGGCCCTAAGGAAGTAGTGGCTCCGATGACTGATTTAGCGAGTCATTCAACTTCAAATCCGACAACGCCTTCTCAATATGCAGCCATTGAAGCTTATAATGGCTCTCAAACAATTGTAGAAGAGATGCGTGCAGATTTCGAGGGACGTTTAAATGAAGTTTATCCGTTGTTGCAACAAGTCAAAGGATTTCATGTCATCCGTCCAGAAGGAGCGTTTTACTTACTCCCAGACGTTACAGAAGCAATGAAGCATACAGGTTATTCATCTGTAGATGAGTTTTCAAAAGCGTTATTAGAAGAAGCCAATGTTGCAGTGATACCAGGTTCTGCTTTTGGGTCGTCTACAACGATTCGTTTAAGCTATGCAACATCTATTCAGGCCTTACGTGAAGCAATACAACGTATTCAAAACTTTGTAGAACAAAAATGGCAAGATTAATTTTGGAGGGTCCAAACTATGAAAAAAATTATGATTAATGACATGGCAAACCATGTAGGAGAAATAGTTAAAATTGGCGGTTGGTTAGCAGGTAAGCGAGGAAGCGGTAAAATTGCTTTCTTACAATTACGTGATGGCTCAGGTTTTGTTCAAGGCGTAGTTGTGAAAGAAGTCGTTGGCGATGAGATGTTTGAGACAGCACGTCATATTTCACAAGAGTCTTCTCTGTATGTAGTAGGAGAAGTAACCCAAGATGAACGTTCAGCTTTTGGCTATGAACTTCAAGTTCAGTCGGTAGAAGTAATTGCTGCAGCGACAGACTATCCAATTACACCTAAAAAACATGGAACAGAATTTTTAATGGATAATCGTCATTTATGGATTCGTGGTCCACGTCAACACGCTATTTTAAAAATTCGTAATGAAATTATTCGTGCAACCTACGAATTTTTTGAATCGAATGGTTTCGTTAAAATTGATCCGCCGATTTTAACAGGTTCTGCACCTGAAGGAACGAGTGAATTATTCCATACTAAATATTTCGATGAAGATGCGTTCTTATCTCAATCGGGTCAATTGTATATGGAAGCTGCTGCAATGGCATTAGGTAAAGTATTTTCATTCGGACCAACATTCCGTGCTGAAAAATCGAAAACACGTCGTCATTTAATTGAATTCTGGATGATTGAACCTGAAATGGCATTTTATACACATGAAGAAAGCTTAGAAGTGCAAGAACAGTACGTTTCATTCTTAGTTGCTTCTGTATTGGAAAATTGTAAAGTCGAGTTAGACCGTTTGAAACGCGATGTTTCTAAATTAGAGAAAATTAAAGCACCTTTCCCACGTATTTCATACGATGATGCGATTGAGTTTTTACATGAACAAGGTTTCGACGATATTCAGTGGGGGGATGATTTCGGTGCACCACATGAAACGGCGATTGCAGAGCACTATGATATGCCTGTTTTCATCGTGAACTATCCAGTAGGCATTAAACCGTTCTACATGCAACCACACCCTGATCGTGATGATGTTGTTTTATGTGCCGATTTAATTGCACCAGAAGGCTACGGAGAAATCATTGGAGGTTCTGAGCGTATTCATGACTATGAGTTGATGAAACAACGCATTCAAGAACATCAATTGGACGAAGAGGCTTATGCTTGGTATTTAGATACCAATAAATATGGAGCAGTTCCACATTCAGGATTCGGTTTAGGTTTAGAGCGTACAGTGGCTTGGATTACAGGGGCAGAACATGTTCGTGAATCGATTCCATTCCCACGTTTATTAAACCGTCTCTACCCATAAATAAACAAGAGGTGAATCAATATGATGCAAGAAGACCTCAAACAATGGATAAAGCAGGGGAACGTTTCGGTTTCCCAGCTTTTTTTTCATCATTATAGTAAGTTACATATTGCCGCTCAAGAAGCGATTGTCTTACTTCAAATCCATTCGTTTGCAGAGCAACAAAATTTCTTTCCAACCCATTATGACTTGGCAGAAAGAATGGGGATATCTGCACAAGATATCGGTCATACCATTCAAAAACTAATGCAAAGAGGCTTAATTGAGATTCATCAAACGACTGAAAGTGATGGTGTATTATATGAAAAATACTCTTTACTTCCTCTTTGGGAACGTGTCATTCAAGTAGGGAAGGAGCAAGCTTTAGAACAAGTAGAACAACGGGAAGTGGATGAAACAGGGGTCCTTTACCAAATGTTTGAACAAGAGTTTGCTCGTCCTCTTTCCCCAATGGAAAGTGAAATGATAGGCATGTGGTTGGATGAAGACGGACAAAGTGTTGAAGTCATTCAAGCCGCATTAAGAGAAGCAGTACTTGCTCAAAAAATGAGTTTTAAATACATTGATCGGATTTTACACGAGTGGAAACGAAAAAATGTAAAATCAATGCATGATGTACGGAGAGAAGCATTTTCATATGTTAAACCTGCGGAGGGGCAGCGGAAATACACGAAAACCCCTAATGCACCGCTCTATAATTGGTTAGAAGAAGACTAGGAGGCAACCCATGTTAACAAAAAAACAATGGACACATTGTTTAGAAGTATTTGATGACATGTTTCCAAATGCTCATGTTGAACTTGTCCATTCGAATCCTTTTGAGTTAGTGATTGCGACATTGTTGTCAGCGCAAGCAACAGATGTTCATGTCAACAAAGTTACAGCTGAATTGTTTCAAAAATATAAACGGCCAGAAGACTATCTAGCTGTCCCACTTTCAGAGCTAGAAGACGATATTCGCTCGATTGGCTTATTTAGAAGTAAAGCTAAAAATATACAAGGGCTTTGTGAATTATTAGTGACAGAGTACGGGGGTATTTTACCTGAAGATCGAGACGAATTAACCAAATTTCCAGGTGTTGGGAGAAAAACCGCGAATGTGGTTGTATCCAATGCATTTGGTATTCCGGCACTTGCGGTAGATACGCATGTGGAACGCGTTGCTAAGCGATTAGGGATGAACCGTTGGAAAGATTCACCGTTAGCGGTTGAAGAAAAATTGATGCGGTGGACACCGAAAGAAAAATGGACGCAAACCCACCATCAAGTCATCTTTTTTGGTCGTTATCATTGTAAGGCAAGAAACCCAAATTGTGAGGCCTGCCCTTTACTGGACCTCTGTCGTGAAGGAAAAAAAAGGATGAAAACAAATGGATGAACAATACGCTGCGATTGTTGAACTAGTGAATCGCTGGTTGGCAGATGAACAAACGATTAGACAGCATTATAAAATGAATGAAAAAGAAGAAGGGGCACAGTTCGTTTTAGCGTACCTCGAGGAGCTCAAACAAATTATTCCTTCATTTGGACAAGAAGAAAATCGCTTTACAGGTGAAGTAACTGATGCTCTCTTACCGTTAAATGGACAAGAGCGCTTCGATTTTGTAGAAGAGAAATGTAAAAGCCATTATGCATTTATTCAATTGAATGAGATGATGGATGAAGTGAAGAAGAAAGCCTTACGCTTGACCATTCAAGCGAAGAGACTTCAGCAGAAAAAATAAAAAGAAGTACAAAAACAATGAACGGTATTATCATAACTAACGTTGGTGAAGCAATTTCACTAACGTTCGTTTTATTTTAAATGGAAAATTAAGCGATACGCTTACACATTGCATGGCTTGTCGTATTGGCAATCAAAACGATACAATCTATAAAACACTACACAAACTCCATGTATGACATGCCAAAAACGAATGATCGTACGCTTTAAGTTAAAACCTACAGAAATCACCTCTCAACAAAGTCAGTATGATTTTGTTGAGATGAATTGAATAGATGACTAGATGAAGGTGCTTGAAGGACAAGATGCGATTCTTTATGGATTTTAACGTTACAGGTGAGACCCTGGACAGAGCGAAGCGAAGGAAGCGGCTCACGGAATACCTCTAGCAACGCGTCCTACAGCCACCCTCTTGTCAAAGAACGATACAAATAGATTGCTGTGAAAGATACAACACCCCAACCTATGACCATCGATTTTTCAGAGAGAGTGTGTGAAATGAACAGAGCAAAAAGAGACTCCACTAAAGAAGTCTCAAATGAAAAATTATTGAACCCAATCAATGAATTGACTGGTTAATTCTTCGGGAATGGTATAAATCGTATGCGTATCCTCAACATTCATTAAGGTACTAACTTGTCCTTTTTCCCCTACCCAGAGATGGTAGCCTTGCTCATTGCCTGCTGTATCAACGACTTTTAAATCATATTCAGGCTCAGCCATATCTACAACACCTTCTGCCTTAACAGCATTAGATAGAGCTTTTTTGATTTTATCCAGCGTTTCTTTATCTTCATATCCTTTAAAAAAGTCAGTATTCACCCTGCCAAATTCTTTTGAGTTAGAAATACTAACCTGCTTTAAGCTTGCACTGGGCAATTGATGGGTCTTTTTTAATTGGCAAGCACTCAGTGTAACGGATAGTATAGTCAAACATACAACAAATAAAATGCTTTTTTTCATATCGTTTACCTCCTTTATTGATTTTCCAATCCTCGTTCAACAATCCCGGCCTCTATCTTTATCCTTTGATTATTTCAGGAAACACGTTTGACGTCTATTTTTTTTGTTAAACCGATTAGCATTCCCTTGAACTTATTCAACGACGAATATACTTTACTTCTTTCATTTTTTATATTTCTAACGTTGGTGAAAGATAATCACTTTCTGTTGGATAGAGAGGGGAGATGGTATTTAGGTAGCACTTCATAAAAAAAGCCTGTTTAGAAAGCCGATTGTTCTCACTTTCTAAACAGACTCAACACCACTTCATAAGGATGGATTAACATTCTTAACCCATATGAATTGCCGGAGCACCTTTTTTCATTAGGCTGCGTCTGAATTGTCTTCTTCCTCATCTTTTGGAGGAGTCACTGGTATTTCAGGTTTTGATGGTTTTTCAGGCTGAGCTGGTTTTTCCTTATCCTTGTCTTTATCTTTATCTTTATCTTTATCTTTATCCTTGTCTTTGTCTTTATCCTTGTCTTTATCTTTTCCATCCGAAGGCTTTTCTTCTTCTGTAGGTGGGGTAACCGGTTGTTCTGGCTCTTCCGGTTCTTCCGGTTCTACGATTTCTGGTACTTGTTCAGCTTCGATTGTAATTGAAGCTGTTGTAGGACCAGCAGACTCTGTATTTCGAATGGCGGTCACTTGAATCGTATAATTATGACCAGCCTGCACACCAGGTAAAACAGCTTGTAATTGATCTGTTCTTCCAAGGGTAACGGCTGCTCCACCGTCCATTGAATAACTGACTTCAAATTCGACTGGATCATCAGAAGGATCATCTTTTGCTACTTGATGGGACCAACTGATTTGTAAGTCATTACTATTCTCAGGCAAGTTTAATTGCAACTGTGTAGGTGCTTGTAAATCGGCTTTAATGACTACTTCTTCTTTGACAACAGGTAATGTACCCCGTACAAAAAGTTCAGTGGTACGGTTGCCTGAAGAACTAGAGGAAGCGGCTAAAATAATAGGGTCAGAACCGTAAACGATTGTCGCTTCTTCAACGGATGAAGGGCGTTTCATTGGTGCAGGATTTCTACCGACTTCACTCATAATTGCTTTAAATATTTTTTGAGGAACTAATCGACCCACTTTAGGATATTTAATAGGGTCTGTATAATTTTTAAAGCCTCCCCATGCGGCGAATGTATATTGTGACGAGTAACCTGCAAACCATGTATCTGGCACGTAATTTGATTTGAAATTATGTTTTTTTATGATGTCTTCAGGATAGTTTGTAGTTCCTGTTTTCCCTGCAAAGTCGCTACCAGGGATATAGGCATTCGAACCTGTTCCTCCTGATTTTGATAAGACGTCACGTAACATATCTGTGATCATATATGCAGTAGAGTCTTTGATTACAAAGTTGCCTTTTGGCGTCATATTGCGTTCAGACCCGTCTTGGAAAACGATTTTTTTAACCGTATGAGGTTTGGTATACATTCCGCCATTACCAAACGCAGCATAAGCGCCTGCTACTTGTACGGTTGAGAAGTTTGTATCTCCACCACCTAAAGCACTAGAAGGGTAAATGTTATCATAATGGAGTCCAAGGCCTTCTGCGAAATCGCCTGCCGCTTTGGCACCGACTTCTTCAAAGGTTTTCACTGCAGTGACGTTTCTTGAACGATACAAGGCTTCACGCATTGTCAATGTACCTTTATGCTCGCCATCAACGTTTCTTACTTCTTGTTTTGTTCCTTTATAGAAGTACTTTTCATCTTTGATTGCTTGTCCAGTAGACCAATTGAAATTTTCAATGGCTGGACCGTAAGATAAAATTGGTTTGATGACTGAACCTGGTGGTCGAATCGCTTTGATGGCGTAGTTAAAATCACGTCCAGAGTAATCACGTCCTCCACCGACAGCGACGACTGCTCCTGTTTGAGTATCGATAACAGTAGCGCCTGCTTCCATATTTTCTTCATAAATGGCTTCATTATTAATTGCTTTTTCCATCGCTTGCTGTACTTGTGGCTGAAGTGCTGTATGAACAGTCACACCTTCTGCCAACACATCTTGCATACCTAAGTCATTTAATTCATGAAGAACAGCGTCTACATAAGCTGCGTATTTCGCTTGAGGTGTACTTTCATCATGTGCAGCAAGTGTGCTTTCAACAGGTACGCTTTGTGCCGTTTTCATTTCTGACTCGCTAATTCGACCATGTTTCTCCATTAAATGAAGGACTGTGTTTCTTCTTTTTTCTGCACGTTCTGGGTTTTGGAATGGGTTGTAACCATTCGGTGATTGTGGCACCCCAGCTAGCAGAGCCGCCTCATGCAGTTCAAGTTGATTCAAAGGTTTTCCGAAGTAATATTCAGCAGCCGTACCGAATCCGTAAATATTACCGCCCATTAAAATTTTATTGAAATACATTTCGAAAATCTCATCTTTTGAATACTCACGTTCTAATTTTAAAGCTAACCAAGCTTCTTGTGCTTTTCTTTTCAAGGTTTTATCTTGCCAAGAAAATGTATTTTTAATCACTTGTTGTGTTAATGTAGAAGCACCTTGTGAACCAAAGCCGCCTTTAATATTTGCAAGTACTGCACCACCTAATCGGTAAAAATCAATGCCGATATGTTTTTCAAAACGGTTATCTTCAGTGGCTAAAATTGCATTTTTCATGACTTCTGGAATGTCTTGATAAGGCACATAATTTCTTTTCTCTGCACCAAATTTCATGATTAAATCGCCGTTTGCATCGACAATGTCACTCGTAATTGGATCTTTTAATAATTTTTCATCTAATTCGGGGGCGGTCGAAGCGTAATAAGCAAATAATGCGCCTCCGCTAATTAATCCGACGATGCCTAATAAGA
>JASLCF010000104.1 GCA_030146155.1 Savagea sp. | reverse complement strand
AACCTCATTATATTTTGAAGAGTTTTACCTGGATCAAATAATCACCCACAAAAACTTGACTCAATCATTCAAGTTCTTTCATAGCATTGTGACTAAACTATCATGTATAATTAAAGAAAGAATGAAACTTTTTGATTGTAGATTCGTATGAATAGTACGACAAGAAATTAGACAAGGAGGAGCGATATGAATATCGTTAAACAATTTTTCACGCGTCACTTGCTCGCCTTACCCATTAGTGTGACCACTTGGTTATATGCTATGATCAGTTTAAATATTGGTTTTTTCGGAGCGACAGGATTAATGATAGTCGCTTACGGTTCAACCTTATTTATTTCGAAACAAGTTCAAACTACAAAAAATGCGAAAGCACTTGGTCTTTCTCGAGGTGAGTACCGTCGAATTATGGGGGCCATTGATGATGCAAAATCGAAATTACGTGAACTCAACAATAGTTATAGTAACGTTCGTTCAGTTCATTCGTTTCGTCAACTCTATGATTTAAATCAAATTGCTAAAAAAGTCATTCAATTGGTCCAACAAAACCCTACTAAATTCTATCTAGTGGATCGTTTCTTTTATGCACATTTAGATTCCGCTGTTGAAGTCACTTCTAAATACACATTATTAACGAACCAACCTATTCAAGATAAGGAATTTAAAATTGCTCTAGCCACTACTAAGCACAGATTGAATGATATTAAAGAACTGTTGGAAGAAGATTTAAAAAAAGCAGTGTCAACAGATGTATCGCAAATGAATATTGAATTGGATTACATTGATGTCGCATTAAAAAATAGCCGTCCAAAAGCCATCGAGGAGGAAATTAAACATGACTGAAAATAAAACAACACCTGAAACAACGTTTAAATCACTAGACGATTTACTAGATACGCCCTTTGAAGTTTCTGATACATTTGCAACTGAAACGACTACACCTACTGTAGTCGAACAAAAACAAACGATGCTTGATCGTCTAGAACCAGCTGAACAAGAGAAAGCGAAACAAATCGCTAAACAAATTCCACTTGGGAATAACGAGGCAATTATTACGTATGGTGCAAATGCACAGAAGGAGTTAACGAACTTCTCAAATACCATGCTGAACCATGTACAGTCTAACGATATTGGACCAATTGGGGATGTCTTAAATGAGTTGATGGGTAAACTTTCACTGTTAGATCCTGAAGATTTAACCCCACAAAAACAAAATTTCATTGGAAAATTATTTAAAAAAGCACAACGTTCAATTCAAGAAATGATGAGTAAGTATGAAAAATTAGGCACTCAAATTGATAAAATTTCTGTTCAACTTGAGCATAATAAAAGTGGTTTATTAAAGGATGTTCAAAGTTTAGACCAACTCTACGAGCAAAACAAATCATACTTTCAAGCACTCAATGTGTATATTGCGGCTGCTGAATTAAAAAGAGATGAAATTCTTAATGATGTTATTCCGAAAATGAGAGCTGAGGCAGAAGCTTCAAATGACCAAATGGCGATTCAAGAAGTGAATGATATGATGCAGTATGTCGATCGTTTGGATAAACGTTTACATGATTTGCAACTGTCACGTCAAATTACGATTCAAAGTGCGCCACAAATTCGAATGATTCAACAAACTAACCAAGCACTTGCAGAAAAAATTCAAAGTTCTATCATGACTGCTATCCCGCTTTGGAAAAATCAGATTGCTATTGCACTTACTTTAAATCGCCAACAACAAGCAGTCGAATCTCAAAAGTTAGTCACGCAGACGACCAACGATTTATTACTTAAAAATTCTGAAATGCTTAAAGTTAATACAATTGAAACTGCTAAAGAAAATGAACGTGGTTTAATTGAAATTGAAACATTGAAACAAACACAAGAGAATTTAATTACTACGATTGAAGAAACGTTAACGATTCAACAAGAAGGCCGTGTGAAACGTCAACAAGCTGAAGTTGAAATTGCTCGTATGGAAGGCGAATTGAAGCAACGCTTACTCACTGTCTATGATCAAACGCAACAACAAAATCAATAATGAAAAGACAAACATCCATTCTTTTTGAAGATGGATGTTTGTTTCTGATTATGCTACACTTAATAAGTTAAAAAAAGGAGACTTCTATTCATGATTACAGTTGAACCAAGAGCTTTTGATGTTATTTTAAAAAGAGAAAATAGTGAAGAATTACACGGATTTGCTAATGTTCAAGGCGTTTCAAGAGAAAAAGGTGGACTCGTTCTCTACTTTGATATGAATGGACAATGCATGTTCGTTGGAAAAGCTAGAAAAATGAGACAGCGTATTAAAAAACATTTGCAAGATCAAGGGAGTCCGTTAACCCCTTATCGAAAAGAGATTGCGACCATTAAAATTTATTATATTGACAGTCCGGTTGAGCGTGAAATGTTAGAAACGTACTTCATCAATCACGAACGTGCGAAGTATAACTACGACAAAGCCTTCTTTAAAGAAGCATAAAAAATACAAGTCCCTATCCAAGGGGCTTGTATTTTTATTTTAAAATATGTTGCATCAATTTCCTAAGCATACGTAAAGTTTGATCATTAAATGCTTGGAGATGATTAGTGGCAACTGATTTTGTACCGTAGATTTTTCTGAATAGAGCAAGTTGCTGCTCTGTAGGCTCTTCATCATTTAAAAACAAATGCAACACTTGAATTCCCATTCTTTCTGCCTCAATCACTGCTTCTCTTGTATCCACTATCCCGTTTTCACCATAGTGAAAAGCAGAAGGTTCGCCATCTGAAAAAACAAATAGAAATCGATGCTTTTCAGGCCGATACTTTAATTGATTGGCCATCCAACGAATAGCAAAACCATCTCTATTATCTTCTTCCGCATCCATATTCATGATGGCATGAGCAGCATCCTGACCTAATGCTTCGAAGGAATGGATCATTTTAAAGAGATTTGGCTGCATTTCTTTCGTGGCTCTAATGGCATCTTCTGAATAGGTAGTCAATTGGTGTGCTACCCTCAACTGTGTTAAAATATCATGAAAAAGCAAGACCGCCCGCTTCGTTTCATCTAGTTTATTCCACATCGAACCACTCGTATCGATTAATAAACCAAACACAGCATCTAATGGTTTCGCTGGTTGATTCTTTTTATAAAATATTTTGGGACGAGTCGTTGTCCATAATTGTAATAATGCACTGGATTGAACCCTTCCGTACTGCATGCCTTTTCGTGGACTTTCTTTTTTCTTTTCCATTCGTCGTTCTATCTCTTGAACGAATCGTTTCACTTCTTTTCGATCCGCTTGTCGCCACTCTTCAATCAAGGAATGTTGCTCGTTCGTCAATGTAGTTGGCATCGGTTCGAGTTGTAAGTCAACATGTCGATTGGCGATACCGTAATCAAATCCTTCACCGCTTGCCGAAGATTCTTTCCCTTCATCTACTGACTGTTCATCTGAACGTCTATCAGACGATGCATGACTTGCCCCTTGTTGAATATGATCAATTTCTTCGGCATCTCTTCCTTGTTCAGCTTCCTCTGATAAACTTTTCCCTTTTGTACCGTGGGATAACTCATACTGTAGATGTACCCCTTCTTCATCATCGGACTCTCTATGCCACGTACGATACACTTCCTCTATTGTTTCTTTTTCATCTTCCTTGCCCCACTCTGCTTCTTTCATCCCTTCATGATAAGAAAAAGGACGTATCTTTTCTACCGTTAAAAATTGATTGAATGCATAATAAGGCGTAGTCACGTCATGTGTTAACCATTGTTCCATTAGTAAAACAAAACGAAGTGCCAACCAAGTACTATCTGCTGTACTTCTTAGTTGCTCTACCTCCAAACTGAAATGCTCCAATTGAGCTATAGGGAAGTGTTTAGGAAGTAGTGTAGTATATAAACTTCCTTCATGGATATAGAGATAGAGTTGATTAATCAATGCATCCGACCAGTCCCCACGCTCTATATTCGCCTTTAATCGGTTTTCATGATGAAGTAGGTATTGTTCCACACGCACTTTAAAATGTTTTCTTGTACCTTTTCTCTCCTGTTGAATCATCTCAGATAATCTAACTTCTTCAAATAATAAAGTTAATTGTTGCAGCAACTCTGGGTATTTCCCTACATATTCCATCAGTATTGTTCGCCAATCTTTTAAGTTAAAATGGGACCAAAAACCAAGGGACAACAAATAAATATCTGTCAGTCGTCCACTATGAGTCACAGAGGGTGAACGGTGTCGCCAAAAAACACTCATGGCAATTGTTTTTTCTGCAATTTGAATCTCAAGCAATTGTCGTTCTGCAATAAGGACATCTTCTTCGGTCAATGCTCTTGCCAATCGTTCATAGGTTAAATAATCATTAGGGTCAATGGTTTCATCATTAAATTGAATGAACCGACTCATTTCAGACATGTTAACTCACCCACATATCGATTAATTCTTCCACTAATCGCCGTTCGAGTGGGTCTTCTAATTTTTCAATAATACTATAATGGAGCGCACGACTAAAAGGCATATCATTGCTCAAATCTATCGCATCTAACAAGCTTCGAATGGATGCAGCCTGTTCTGCTAGTAATCCTTGCTTCACTTGTTTTTGCAATTCTATACTTATTTTGACAGCTTCCTCAAGTCGCTCAGCAGGGATATCAGTATATCGACTCGACAGTAGCTGTTGAAGTGCAGTTTCTTCTAAATAATCAATTTGAAACGCGATGAAACGATTTTTCAATGCTTCGTTCATCGGCATCGTTCCTATATAACCTTCATTTATCGCTGCGATGACTTTAAAATCGGGATGCGCTTGAATCACTTCTCCTGTGAATGGATTCGTTAACATGCGACGATAATCTAATGCACTATGTAATACAGGCAAAGTTTCTGGTTTCGCCATATTAATTTCATCAATATATAAGATATGGCCTTGTTTCATCGCTTTGACAACAGGGCCTTCTACAAATTCAATAACAGAAATCCCCTTATCAACAACTAAAGTTTTAAATCCGAGAAGACTTTCTGCGTCTAAGTCTACTGAACAGTTCACAGATTCTACAGGTTGATTAAAGTGTTCAGCTATACTTTCTGCGAATTTTGTTTTCCCTGAACCAGTAGGTCCTTTTAATAATATCGGTTTATTTAAACTTGCTGTAGCAATGACATCTTCCCATAGGTAAGGAACTGATGGGATGAATCCAAATGTTTGTGGCATACTATTCACTCCTCTTCTTATTGCTCATTATAGCTGAAATCGATAGGGATTCAACTGAAGGCTTTTCTTATGCTGGACATTAAAAAACCATATACCTCTCACTCGGGTATATGGTCTTGTGAATTATGCTTCAAAATAAGTTTTGTAGTAACCGCCAACTTCACCGCTATTATCTACGATAAAAATAAATTCTTCTGTTTCATTTTTAACTTCGTAAGATTGTCCAACCGTTAACTTTTCATTCACAGTAAATTTTTCAGCGTTGGTATGGCTACATATTACCGTGCGAATCGTTGGATTGGACTTCCATGTTTTAAAGATTTCCATTCATCATACCTCCTTCGATTTAAAAAATCGACCCGAAAGACGGGTCGATCCGTTATTGAAAAGATTATGAACCTAATAGTAAGTCTTCTGGGTTCTCGATTAATTCTTTCACCATTTTCAAGAAGCCAACTGAATCTTTTCCGTCGATTACACGGTGGTCATAAGATAATGCCACGTACATCATTGGACGTAATTCAATTTTGTTGCCAACAGCGATTGGACGCATTTTAATTGTATGCATACCTAGAATTGCTACTTGGTCGCCATTAATGATTGGTGTTGAGAATAATGAACCAAACACACCACCGTTAGTGATAGTGAATGAACCACCTGTCATGTCTGCAATTGTTAATTTATTTTCACGTGCTTTTAATGCTAAGTCACCAATTGTTGCTTCAATTTCAGCAAAGTTTTTACGGTCTGCATCTTTCACGTTTGGAACAACAAGTCCACCTTCTGTCGATACAGCGATACCGATGTCGAAGTAGTTTTTCAATAAAACATCATCACCATCAATTTCTGAATTGACGTATGGGTATTTTTTAAGTGCTGCTACAACAGCTTTTGTGAAGAATGACATGAATCCTAAACGTACACCGTAAATTTTCTCAAACTCATCTTTTTTACGTTTACGTAAGTCCATCATTGCAGACATATCAATTTCATTGAATGTTGTAAGCATTGCTTTTGTTTGTGTTACTTCTAATAAACGCTTAGCGATTGTTTGACGACGACGAGTCATACGCTCACGTGTAATACGTCCGTCTTCAGCTGGAGCTTGTGCAACTGCTGCAGGAGCTGGAGCTGCTGGTTTAGCTTCTGTATGTGCCGCTACATCTTGTGCACGTACACGACCCATTGGATCTACAGGATTCACTGCTGCTAAGTCGATTCCTTTTTCACGAGCTAATTTACGAGCTGCAGGGCTAGCAATTGTACGATCATCTGATGATGAAGTTTCTTCAGCTGGAGCACTCGCTTGTGGTGCCGCTTCTGCTTTTTCTGCAGGAGCCGCCTCTTCTTTTTTAGGAGCTGGAGCTGCGCCACCTTCACCAACAATCGCAATTACAGCGCCTACTTCAACTGTATCGCCTTCTTCAAAAAGTAATTCTTTGACAGTTCCTGCTTCTTCTGAAATGACTTCAACGTTGACTTTATCTGTCTCCAATTCAACAATGAATTCACCTTTTTCAACGTGCTCACCTGGTTGTTTTAACCACTTAGCAATCGTTCCTTCCGTAATCGATTCTGCTAATTCAGGTACAATAATTTCTGCCACAATAATTTCCTCCTTAAGGTTATCTAAGCTTATACAACAACTATACTACATTTAGCTCTAAAAGAGCATCTATTTATCTTATTGAAGGAACCGTTCTAAAGAACAGTCCCCTCCTACTGATTTACTCTTGTTTTAATGCTTCTGAAAGAATGCGTTCTTGTTCTACTTTATGACTAGCGCCGTCTCCTTCAGATGGGCTTGCACGATGGATACGACCTGCATAAGCAAGTTCTTTTCCTTTTGCGATATCTAACAGATAAGGCAATGCAAAGGAATAAGCTCCCATATTTCTAGGTTCTTCTTGTACCCAAACAATTTTCTTCACATTTGGGAAGCGAGCAATGATCTCTTCAATGCGTTGTTGTGGGAATGGGTAAAGTTGTTCCACACGAATCACATGTAAGTGATCAAAACCTTCTCCGTCTTTAATTTTTTCAGCTAAATCAATCGCCATTTTTCCTGAAGCTAGTAAAATTTTCTCAACAGCTTTTTCATTTCCACCTGTACCCGGTTGCTCAAGCACAGTCTGGAAAGAACCTTCTGTCAATTCTTCTACTGTCGCCCCAACAAGTGGGTGACGTAATAATGACTTCGGACTCATTACGACTAATGGACGTTCAACATCTGTTCCGACAATCGCTGCTTGACGACGTAACATGTGGAAGTAGTTAGCCGCACTTGAAACGTTCGCAACTGTCCAGTTGTTCTCAGCACTTAACTGTAAATAACGCTCTAAACGAGCACTTGAGTGTTCTGGTCCTTGTCCTTCATAAGCGTGTGGTAACAACAACACTAAGCTAGACTGCTGTCCCCATTTCGAATGACTAGACGAAACGAATTGGTCAAACATAGCTTGTGCCATGTTTGCAAAGTCACCATATTGGGCTTCCCAAATGGTTAAACCTTGTTTGTTTTCTAGCGTGTATCCCCACTCATATCCGACAAGTGCAAACTCTGTTAATGGTGAGTTGTAAGCTACAAATGAAGCATTTGAATCTGAGATACCATGTAATGGCACATACTCTTTACCAGTTTTCTCGTCATGTAACACTAAGTGACGATGAGCAAATGTACCACGCTGAACATCTTCACCTGACATACGAACAGGTTTACCATCTTGTAAAATTGAACCCAATGCCAATTGCTCAGCATGTGCCCAATCAATTTTTCCTTTTTCAGGATTAGTAAATGGAAGCTCACGACGTTGTAAAATACGACCTAATTTACTAAATACTGTGAAGTCTTCAGGATAAGTTAATAATTCCTGATTCATTTTTTCTAATCGTTCACGAGAGACACTTGTGTCAATGTTCGCTTCAATACCGTCTAAAACGTATTGAGGTGTGTCATTCACATGTGGTTCTGCATCTTTAGATACGTCCTTCACATGATCATAAGCCGCTTGCATCTCTTGGAAAATTTGCTCATCTAATGCTTTAACATCTTCTTGTGTTAAGATGCCTTCTTCTATTAAACGTGTACCATACAATTCACGCACAGTAGGATGTTTATGAACTAAATGATACATCATTGGGTTTGTCACTAATGGCTCGTCCATTTCGTTATGACCATAACGACGATAACCGATTAAATCGATGATGATATCTTTCCCAAATTGCTGGCGGTATTCAAAAGCAAGGGATGCTGATTCAATTACTGCAACAGGGTCATCTGCATTTACGTGTAAAACAGGTACTTCAAATCCTTTTGCAGGGTCTGATGCGTACTCTGTTGAACGAGAATCCCAGTACTCTGTCGTAAATCCAATCATATTGTTAGCAATCACATGAATTGAACCACCCGTACGGTATCCTTCAATGCGGCTAAAGTTAAATGTTTCTGGAACAATTCCTTGACCAGGGAATGCAGCGTCGCCATGAATCATTACGGCATAAGCACTTTCTTCACGACGCACAGGAGCTCCTGGTTGAGAAGTGTCTTCTTGTGCAGCACGTGTTTGACCTGCGATGACTGGGTTAGCTACTTCTAAGTGAGAAGGGTTATACGCTAAAAAGCGATCCATTTTCTCTCCTTTATAGTGAGCTCCCATATGGTACTTCACATCTCCGTACCATCCACTTGTTACCTCAAGTGAACCGTCTTCAGGTAAGAATGGCTCTGGAGGAACGCCTGCAAATTCTGCAAACATCATTTCATAAGGTTTATTTAAAATATGTGTTAAGACATTCAAACGTCCACGGTGAGCCATTGCAATTAATAATTTCTCAACGTCTCCACCTTCAGAACGACGAACGAGTTCTTCTAAAAATGTAACTAATGTATCCAATCCTTCAATTGAGAAGCGTTTCGCACCCACGAATGTACGGTGGATGAATTTTTCAAAGCCCTCAATTTTCGTCAAGCGCTTCAGTAATTCTTTCTTCTCATCTACTGAATAAGAGGGATGGAATGCTTTCGATTCGACTTTAGACGTTAACCATTTGCGTTCCTCTTCATCAACAACATGTCCAAATTCATAAGCGATTTTACCTGTGTAAATTGCTTTTAAATAATTGACTGCGTCTAAACCATTCTCGACACTTGCTGGTACATCATGCAAGAATAAAGCAGCTGGCATGGTCATTAAATCATTTTCAGTCAGACCATAATAAGAGAGTTCAATGCGCGCTGTATCTCTTTTACGATCATTCAATGGATAAATATCAGATGCTAAGTGTCCAAAGTTACGAATCGCATCAATTAATGTGTATGCTGAAAGGACTTTTCCGAAATCTCCTTCTGATACTTGACCTGCTGCTTCTGAATGAGCCGTAGCTGTTGCATTAAACGATGGTGCACCATAGTAACGGAAAAACTCAGCTAAATCTGGGCTGACTGACTCAGGATCTTGTTTAAAGTTTTCATACATTTCAATTACGTACCCTAAGTTCGGACCAGAAAATACATCATATGGTGAACGTTGGGCATGAACATTGTTCGACATGGTTTATACCTCCATAAAATTGTCTTTATACATAGCAATAATATCATTTCTACTTCTTTATAATACCACTAAAACACGCGGACTGAAAGAGTTTCGCACTAAGTTCCTTGCTTTTGAAAGGCTATTTGAGTGAAAGAAAAGTAGCTCTTTCATCACAACGCATTATTTCGTTTCTAATTCAATTAAATCTACTACTTCACTCGCTGTTTTAACGCTTGAGCTTTTTTTCAATTGTTCACGTATTGACGAACTTCTTTCAATAAAATGGCTAAGCTCTTCCATCCAATTGACAGACGGGAGCTGTTCTTCTTCAATCACTTCAGCAAAACCTAGCGACTGAAACAGCTTAGCATTTAACACTTGATCCCCCCGACTTTGAGCAGCAGACAGTGGGATGAGAATCATTGGAATGTGCAAGGCTGCTAATTCAAAAATCGCATTCGAGCCTGCTCTCGTGATTGCATAGTCACTGATTGCTAATAAATCAGTGAGTTCTGTCGTCACAAATTCGTATTGACAATAGTTTGTTATCCCTTCAAGTTCTGGGTCTACATTTCCTTTGCCACAAAGGTGGATGATTTGATAGCGTTCAGTCAGTGTTTTGAGATTTTCTCGAATCGTTTGATTTAAAGCGACTGAACCTTGGCTGCCTCCCATGACAATAAACACCGGTAAATGTTCATTGAACCCTGTCAAAGCATAGCCTTTTTCAGCCTTTCCTTCAAACAACTCTTTTCGAATAATGGGACCAATCCAAGACGTTTTTTCTTGCGGTAAATGTTGAACCGTTTCTTCAAATACCGTAAATATTTTATTAGAAAAAGGCAATGCGATTTTATTCGCAAGACCTGGTGTGACATCTGATTCATGTGCGACAACGGGTATTTTTAATTGTTTAGCCGCTAAAACAACTGGCACACTGACAAATCCACCTTTTGAAAAAATAACAGATGGTTTTAATTTTTTTAATAATCTCCTAGCTTGTCCAATCCCTCTCAGCACTCGAAACGGGTCTGAAAAATTTTTCAGAGAAAAATAACGACGTAGTTTTCCACTTGAAATCGCATGATAAGTCACAGTTGGATATTGAGCAATTATTTCCTTCTCAATTCCCGTCTTTGAACCTATATAATGAATAGCATAGCCTCTTTCATGTAAGACGGGGATTAATGCTTCGTTAACAGAGACATGCCCTGCTGTCCCACCACCTGTGAGTACAATGGTTTGTTTCATCAAACAGTCACTCCATTTTGAGTCAATTTTATCTTATCTAGTATAGCAGAAAAAACGTGGTACAATATACAAGAATATTGATTAGGGGTGAGACTGTGGAACAAACCATTCCATTAAAGAAAAAGACCAATGTCTTACTACTCATTGTGTATCCTATTTTGATTACACAATTAGCATTGTATATGATGACATTTTTCGATGTGTTAATGACAGGACGCTACGACAAAGTTCATTTAGCAGCAGTATCCGTTGGTTCCTCCTTGTGGACACCTGTCTTCACAGGGCTCGCAGGCATTCTTTCTGGGTTAACTCCGATTATTGCCAATTACATTGGAGCTAAAACAAAAGAGCACATCCAACCGACCGTACATCAAGGACTCTATCTTTCCTTTGTCCTGAGTGGAATTATTTTTGCACTCATTTACTTATTGATTCCCACACTGATTGAAGCCATTGACTTAGAGCCTGCTGTTCGCCCGATTGCGATAGCCTACTTAAAAGGAATGAGCATTGGATTATTTCCTCTATTTGCCTATACCGTGTTCCGTGCATTCTTTGATGCACTTGGTGCCACTAGAGTATCTATGTTTATTATCTTACTGACAGCACCTATTAATATTGTTTTCAATTATCTATTGATTTTTGGAAAATTAGGTCTACCTGAAATGGGCGGTGCTGGAGCGGGCTATGCTTCTGGAATTACCTACTGGATTGTCTGCGCAATTGCATTTTGGATTGCATTGAGACATAAGAAATTTCAACCTTATCAGCTCGGCCAACAATTTAAAGGTATTCAGTTCAAAAAGTGGAAAGAAATTTTAGCAATTGGTGTACCGATTGGCATTGCTATTTTTGTTGAAACAAGTATTTTTTCGGCAGTCACACTGCTCATGAGTCATGCTTATTCAACTGCTACTGTATCAGCCCATCAAATTGCTTTAAATTTCACTTCGATGCTGTACATGATTCCTTTATCTATCTCATTCGGGGCTACCATTGTTGTAGGACAAATGGCTGGGGCTGGTCGATGGAAAGACGCAAAGCAATATAGTTTTCTCGCCTTATCTTTTGCACTAGGCTTTAGTTTAATTTCAATTGCAATTTTACTTTCTTTCCGTTATCAAATTGCCGGACTTTATACAACAGACGCCGAACTCATCGCACTTGCGGGTCAATTCATGGTGTTCTCAGCCTTTTTCCAATTATCAGATGCTATATTAGCCCCTATGCAAGGCGCTTTAAGAGGATATAAAGATGTGAATGTGACATTTATTATGGCCATCGTTTCATTCTGGTTCATCGGACTTCCGGTAGGTTATTTAACCGCTACTTATACCACACTTGGACCTTTTGGTTACTGGATTGGATTAATTACGGGACTTTCTATTGGTGCAATTGCACTCTTTGTTCGTCTTCGAATGATTCAAAAAAGAAAAGAAACTGCATGAGCGAATCATTCTTCAAAAATAACGTTGGAAAAAAATCACCTCCTCCTCAATCAGGAGAAGGTGATTTTTTTCACCAACGTTATAGACTATAGAACCAATAAAAGAATGAAGGTGACTTTGAAGTACTCGACCCTACAGCCAAACGGAGTCTGGACATTCAATCTGCTGGATATCTTCTCCAATAATCACTAAAACAGGTTCCATTTTTACGTACTCTGGCATCCAGCGTGTCATTCCATAAGAGTATTGAAAAGATTCAGGTTTATTTCCTCCTGCATAAAGATAGCCTTTCATACGATACACATGGTCTGGTAAAGATTGAACCCATTCCTCAAATCTGCCACGATGGACAGGTTGATCCATACGTATCGTTTTAGATTGTAGTGCATGATGAACATGTGAATTAAAATCACTCTTTTGCCTCTCAATCGGTTGGTTCAATTGCTTTTGAATATCTTGGAAATGCACGCTCGCTTCAGTCGTTTGAACAAATGGACGCCCTTCCACTAAAGGTTGGATGCGATAACTTAACAACGCCAATTCATCCGCTGTTAATAAATCTGTTTTATTGCCTACAATAAAATGAGCATGACGAATTTGTTCCATAAATAGTGCACGCATTTGAATGGATAAATGCTCCATCTCTAAATATCTTTTGACATCTAATACTGTAATAATGCCTTTAAAGGACAATCGTTCCGCGAATAATGGTGAAAAGATAGCGTCAAGAGCTTCTACAGGATGAGCAGCTCCTGTCGTTTCAATAAATAAAGTATCCACCGTCGGATGTTCCACCAAAATCGTTTGAATTTGTGCTTCAGTTTGCTCGCTTCCCGTACAACAAATACAACCTTCCAACATCTCTCTCATCGGAATGTCTCCATCTGCTGTTGTAATGGTTTGCGTGTCAATATTCATTGAACCAAATTCATTCATAAACACTGCAGGTTTCTTCCCCATTTTTTTTGCGTCATTGAGCAATCTAACAAGTAAAGTCGTTTTACCACTTCCTAAAAAGCCGCTGACGAGATAAACATCTACCATCTGAATTCCTCCTAAAAAAATCTAAAACCAGGCAAACATCTGCTTGATTTTAGATTAGATTCATCATTTCTTTAATTCTTCTTTTAAGACTTCAATTGATTTTTTAATCATTGGGTCATCAATTGCCATTTGCTCTCTAATTTTTTGCATTAATAAGAAAGTCGTTTCGCCCTCAACGATACCCGTTTCTTCAAGCTGACCTTCTTTTTGCATAGCCTTTACTGCAGAAGTGACGCCTTGACCATACTTCCCGTCCACTTCTCCAATATCATACCCAATGGCGATAAGCATTTCTTGCACATGTTGAATTGTTGTAGGAGATGCCCCATCTTGAACGGGTACACTAGGATCAATAAAAGGTAATGACGCATATTTCGGATACGGCACTTCAATCTCTGGCTCAATTCCTTTTTCATGAATGTGATTGCCTTTTGGTGTTAACCAGTTCGCAATCGTCATTTTAATCATTGAACCGTCTTTCAATTGTTTAGGAGTTTGAACCGTACCTTTCCCAAATGATTTGATACCGATTAACTTACCATCCGTCTCTTCTTTAATAGCACCTGCTAAGATTTCTGAAGCCGAAGCACTGCCTTCATCAATTAATAAAGTGAATGGGACATTGATTTTATCTCCATCCGATGCAACAGAAACTTCTGTTTTCTTTCCTTTTTGTTGTTGTTGCATAATCGGCTTCCCGGATTCAACAAACAAATCTGTAATTTTTAATGCAGTATCCAAACGTCCCCCTGGATTTTGGCGAACATCGAATACAATGGCTTGTACATCTTGACTCTCTAGGTCATTGATTGCCTCGATTAATTCATCATATGTTGTTTCAGCAAAGCTCGTGATTCGAATATGTCCAATTTTATCTTCAAGCATTTCTGAATAGACAGATTCTATTGGGATAATGTCACGTGTAATCTCAACATCAAATGGCGCTGCATTCTCTCCGCGGCGAATCGTTAACGTCACTTTAGTGCCTTTTTCACCTCGAATTAACAATACTGCTTCATTTGAACTCATCCCTTGAATTGATTTACCGTCAACAGCCATCACTAAATCATTTGGCAATAAACCCGTTTTTTCAGCAGGCGAATTTTTTATCGGACTTACAATTCGAATATAGCCATCCGATTCTCTAATCTCTGCTCCAATGCCTTGGAAGCTACTTGAAATACTTTCATTAAACTTCTTAGTTTCTTCCACACTCATATAATCTGTATATGGATCACCTAATGCATCAACCATTCCGTTAATTGCACCTTCAAGCATTGCTTCTTCGTCCATCTCGTTTAAATAATCTTTTTTCAGTTCATCTAAAACACCATATAATTTACTAAATTCACTGCGTTCAATTGGTTGAGGTGTAACGACTTCAACCACCTTATCTTCTCCTACCGTTAAGGCAAAAAACGTAATACTAGCTGTCACAGCTACTAGAGCAAAAATCATCGTTACAAAAACAAATGGATTCATCCGAATCGCTCTTGGTCGCGATGGTTGTTGCTCAGGAGTTGGTTGCTCCGTTTGATTGTGTTGCTCTGTCATGCGATTCCCCTACTTCCATAGCTCTATTCGATAAAAAGAGATGAAGCCTCTCCACAGGTAACAAAGTTCACACCACTGGAGAGTGCTTGATCTCTTTTTATATACGTATTATTGTTGGATTGCTGTCTCAAGTGCAACGATAATCATGTCGTTAAAAGTGGTTTGACGTTCTTCAGCAGTTGTCACTTCACCAGTTACAATATGATCACTCACAGTTAAAATAGTTAAGGCTTTACGGCCATACTTAGCTGCTAATAAATAGAGTGCAGCAGCTTCCATTTCAACACCTAAAACACCATGCTTCGCTAATTCTTCGTGCGGTGCATGTTCATTGTAGAAAAAGTCTTCTGTATAAATATTCCCAACTTTTACTTTTAAATCTGCCGCCACCGCTGCATCATATGCAGTTTTTAATAAACCAAAATCTGCAGTCGGTGCATAATTCACATTAGGGAAAAAGTTTGAAATAATCGACGAATTTGTAGATGCTGATTGTCCAATGATCACATCACGCACCTTAACATCCGTACTGATTGCACCACATGTTCCCACGCGAATTAGATTTTGCACATTATAATCTTTCATCAATTCATTGACGTAAATCGAAATAGAAGGCACACCCATTCCTGTTCCTTGAACAGAGATACGTTTTCCTTTATAAGTACCTGTATACCCAAACATATTACGTACATCATTATATTGAACAACATCTTCTAAATAGGTTTCTGCAATATATTTTGCACGTAAAGGATCTCCTGGTAATAAAATCGTTTCTGCAATTTCACCTTGTTTAGCATTAATATGAACACTCATGTACAAATTCCTCACTTTCGTTTCTTTCCGATTGACTAGTAAACAATCACATTCATCATACTCTTTCACTCTTCATTTTGTAAAGGAAGAATGGGTAAGTCATTTAAATAGCGTTCTTCATATTGTTCAAATAACTCATCAAAAATGGCAGCTTGCATTCGTTCATCGAGTGCTTCTTCAATATAAGCAGACAATCGATGAAAGGACTTTTCATGTTTAGGAAAAGCTTGATCTCGAAATACAGCTTCTGCAAAGTGGCTAACAGGCGACTGTTGAACTGCTCCACGAAATGTAAGAACAAATTCATAAAACGAACGATCAACAGTTCCCATTACTTCTTAAACATCGGTACATACGCACCGTACCCTTCTTTCTCTAAGTCTTCTACAGGCACGAATCGTAAAGCTGCAGAATTAATACAGTAACGAAGGCCACCCGCTTCTTGTGGACCATCTTCGAATACATGACCTAAATGAGCATCTGAAGTTTTACTTCGTACTTCTACTCTTCTCATGCCGTAAGAAGCATCAAAATGTTCAGTCACTTCTGGGTCATCAATCGGTTTAGTAAAGCTCGGCCAACCACAACCAGCATCGTACTTATCTAATGAAGAAAAGAGAGGTTTCCCACTAATTAAATCCACATAAATTCCTTCTTCAAAATGTGCATCATACGGATTTTCAAATGGCGGTTCTGTGCCATCCTCTTGTGTCACATGATACTGAATCGGTGTTAATTTATTTTTCAAATCCTCTTTACTCATTTTCATTCCCCCATACTTTTTCTAAATAAGGTACCCTGCCGGACCCTACTGCAAATCGTTCATAATGCGCGGGTTGCTTTTTATAATAATCTTGATGTTCCTCTTCTGCTAAATAGAATGGACCCGCATCTAAGATTTCTGTGGCAATAGGTCTTGCAAATTTACCTGATTGTTCAAGTGCTTGTTTAGACCATTCAGCTGCTTTTCTTTGTTCTTCATCATGCACATAAATCGCTGTTTGATAAGAATCGCCACGATCTCCAAATTGTCCATATGGATTAGTCGGATCGATTTGTCGCCAGTAGATAGCTAGCAACTCTTCATAGCGAATACGTGTTGAGTCAAAAGTAATTTGTACTGCTTCACGGTGCCCTGTTTCATTTGAACAAACTTCACGATAAGTTGGGTTTTCAGTATGTCCGCCAGTGTAGCCAGACACAACTTGAAGTACACCTGGATACTGATCAAACGGTTTGACCATACACCAAAAACAGCCTCCAGCAAATGTAGCTAATTCTTTCGCCATATCGTTCGCCTCCTTATTCGATTACTGGTACATCAATCCATAGTTCAATCTCATCTGCCGCTAAGTCTACAGCTTTCACACGTACACCTACTCCATTTGCAAATGGTATTTTACTAAAGTCGATAATTAATTGCTCTTCTTTTGGAAGAATAATCATCCAGTTCGGTAACACTTTCGCATCACTCACCAGTTTCATTACTACTTTTGGAGATAGATTCAGTCTTCCGATTTCTAATTCATTTAATTTTAACAATAAATTGCCTTGTTCCGTTACAAATGGATCGAAATACATTTGGACTGGAATAACGGATGAAAAGAACTTCATTTCTGTCTGTAAAATCACTTCATCTTTTACTTGTAGATGGATTGGGAAATCTTGCTTACCTTTCATTGCTTGCTCAATATAAGTGTTCGCAATCGATTCAAAGTCAGACGTCGTCGAAGACATCGTCAAAGTCCGCATGGCTTCTTTCTTTTCTACAGGTTGCTCGACATAGTCACTCGGCTTTACTGAAAAAAGCAAGTATAATATGAGACAAGCGACTAAGATTACTACTGCCAATAAACCGAAAAAGGCCCACTTCCATAAATTTTGATTGGTTACTGTTGGTTCCACCATTCGGGTGCCTCACTTTCATTCATCCAGTCTAAAAACTGCGTTTGCCACTGCTCAGCAATCCATTGATAGCCGGAGGGATTCGGATGAAAATAATCCTCGGCATACACCTCTGGATTAGAGCTATAAGTAATATCTTCAATCTCTACAAAAAGTCTCTTGTCTGGTTTTTCAGCAATAACACTTTGCATACTACTATTCCAGTCTAAAATGACTTCTGAAAATTCATTTTGTTCATCAATTACGAGTTGCGCCGGATTATAAATTCCCGTTAAAACAATTTTGGCATGTGGATTCAGTGTTTCAAGGACTTCGAAAATTGTTTCTAATCGATTTTTAAAGGCAGGCAAGTCCTGATCGAAATGCGTTTTGGATAATTGAAGGAGATGTTTTCTCATAATAGCCATAATATCATTGCCACCGATTGTCATAGCTATGATATCTGCCTCCCTAACCGCTTGTCTCATTTCTTCATTTGTTTGAAGTTGATGAAGTAATTGCTGAGAAGTTCTCCCTTTTTTCGCATGATTTGAAACAGTTACACTTTCAATGGCTTCATTCTTCTCTAAAAAAGAAGGTAGCCTGTTGATATAACCTTTTAATTCAGAAGAATCGCCAACTCCTTCTGTTAACGAATCCCCTAGACCAACTAAAGAAAGATCAAATGTTCGAATCGGTTTTTTTGTTTCTTTCGGTGGTTGTATACGCATATCTGATTCCAAGTTTCTTTGCTCAGCACAAGCACCTAATACTAAAAGCATACTCAAACCGATGCCTCCTATTAATTTTTTCAATTAATCTTCCGTGTAATACATAAACCCAATGGCGCCCTCACCTGTATGCGTACTAATAATAGGTGTGGTAAATGCCAAAGGTACTTCATGACCTCGAGCTTCTAATTGTTCTTGAAGAGGTTGCCCCATTTTTAAACCATTTGCATGCGCGATACCTACGCCCTTCACTTTCTTTCCAGCAGTATCTTCTTCAAATGCTTTTAACAGTTGAGTGACGACTTGTTTATGACTTCTCGCTTTACCTACCGGAGCATAGACGCCTTCTTGTAACATTGCAATGGGTTTGATGTTTAATAAAGAACCTAACATTGCACGGCCTTTTCCAATTCGACCACCTTTTACTAAGTTATCCAAAGTATCTACAACTACAAAAAGCGTTGTCCTTTTTCTAACTTCGTCTAAGTGAGCTACAATTTCTTCCATCGTCTTCCCTTTTTTCGCGTATTCAACAGCCTCACGCACTTGAAACTGAAGACCAAATGAAATGAATGTCGAATCAATGACTGTCACTTTAGCCTCTGTCAATTGTGCAGCTTGTTGTGCAGCTTTGACAGTCCCACTCATTCCACCCGTCATATGAATCGATAGAATCTCATCTCCATTGCGGCCAAGTTCATCATAAAGTTCTTTAAAAACGCCCACAGCTGGTTGCGAGCTTTTAGGTAGCTCGTCTGCTTCACGCATTAAATCTAAAAACTGGTCAGGCTCTAAATCAACACGGTCTGTATAAGATTGGCCGTTGACATAAATATTTAATGGAACGATATGAATGCCTAGTGCTTTTCGTTCTTCTTCTGATAAATCAATCGTTGAATCTGTTACAATTTGGATGTTTCCCATCCCGTCACTTCCTCTCCTGATGTAACTGCTCTAATCGTTCGACTTCTTGACGTATGATTTCTTCTGTATAGTCTGTAATTTCTTTTCTAGTCATTTTTTCAATGACCTCATAAGGGATTGCAGGCAAAATTGAAATATCGACAGGGGCAGGTTTTACCCAATTCTTATTCTTTTCCATAATGTCACTCGTTCCTCGGATAGCAATGGGTTGAATAGGCGCTTTTGCATCTAATGCTACTTTAGCAAAGCCACCTTTGAACGCTTGAACCCCTGCTCCTTTACTACGAGTTCCTTCAGGGAATATTAAAATAGAATGCCCCTCTTTAATTTTTGTAGCAGCATCTCTTAAGAGTTGAACGGCTCCTCGACTATCCATACGGTCTATAAATATACAATTCATATAAACCATCCAATCCCGAATGACTGGTAACTTTTTTACTTCTGCTTTAGAAATAAATCCAAACGGTTTTTCGATATGTGTAATTAATGTTGGAATATCAAAGTTCCCTTCATGGTTACTAATTAATAAGGTTGGCCCTTCAATTAAATTACCCTCCCCATGAACTGTAAACGTACTTTTCGTGCGTTTTAAAATATTACTCGCCCAGTGCACAGGTTGTTTTTGAACAAGTCTATCTACTTTTTCAACCGGCGTATTTTCTGGTAGAGCTTGTATTTTTTTTAATGCAGGGTACGTAAAGGGTAAGTAACCAAAAAGGTACCCATACGTACGTAACGATTTAATCATCTTTCATCTGATCCTTTCATAGACAACAAATACATAAGGAACATTGTCGTCCGTGAAATAAGTGGCCGACCGTTCAATTTCATTGTATTGTTCAAGCGCATAATACGGGAAAAAAGCATCTCCTTCATACGATGCGTCAATTAAGGTAATATAAAGTCTATCGGCCCTTTCAATGGTTGCCTCATAAATTTGAGCTCCACCTATGACCATAATTTCTTTTTCTTCCCCTGCCGCTTTAATCGCTTCGTCAATGGAAGATACAACGATTACACCTTCCGGAACAACATATGCAGGGTTTCTTGTAATGACAATATTTAATCTACCTGGGAGAGGACGACCAATGGATTCAAATGTTTTTCGTCCCATTACAATTGGTTTTCCCATTGTCGTTCTTTTAAAATAGGCTAAGTCTTCAGGTAAGTGCCATGGCATTTGATTATCTTTACCTATCACTCGGTCTCTACCATGTGCAACCATTAATGAGAGCATTTGATTTCCCTCCTATACTGCAACTGGTGCTTTAATCGCGGGGTGCGATTCATAATTCACCAGTGAAATATCTGCTGTTGTCAAATCGAAAATCGATTTCGTTTCTTTAATTTCAATTTGCGGTAATGCTTTTGGTTCTCTTGATAATTGCTCGTTGACCTGTTCAAAATGGTTCGAATAGATATGTGTATCTCCTAATGTATGAACGAATTCACCTACATCTAAACCTACTTCTCTCGCTATTAAATGAATCAGTAATGCGTAAGAAGCGATATTAAAAGGCACACCTAAAAATAAATCTGCACTTCTTTGATAGAGCTGGCAAGAGAGTTTACCCTCTGCTACGTAAAATTGAAACATCATATGACAAGGAGGTAACGCCATATCTTCCACTTCAGCAGGATTCCATGCAGTTACAATCATCCGTCTTGAATCAGGATTTGTTTTTAATTGATGAATCACTTGTTCGATTTGATCAATCACTTGTCCATTTGGTCCTACCCACGAACGCCATTGTTTGCCATATACAGGCCCAAGTTCACCGTACGTTGCAGCAAATGTATCATCTTCTACGACTTTCTCTTTAAAACGTTGCATTTCTTCTACATATTGTTTACGAAATGCATCATCTACTAATGCTCTTCTACCAAAGTCAGTCATATCTGGTCCTTGGTATTCTTCACTCTTGACCCACTTTTCAAAAGCCCACTCATCCCAAATCGGATTTTTTTCCCTAATCAGGGTTTGGACATTCGTATCTCCTTTTAAAAACCAAAGCAATTCGGATACAATGAGGCGAAACGCTGTTTTTTTGGTAGTCACTAATGGAAATCCTTTCGATAAATCAAAACGCATTTGGTGACCGAAAATACTCTTCGTACCGGTACCTGTACGGTCTTTTTTATCTACACCTTCGTCCATTACTTTTTGTAATACATCTAAATATTGTTGCATCAACAGTCCCTCCTCATACTAGATTTTATTATAACAAATTCCGCTCTTTTAAGCACAACTAACGGTCATTTCTCGTGTGTCTAGTTAACAATTCGTTACGATTTAATTAATTGTCAACTATCAACCCTTCAAGCGATAGTTTTGCAGGCAATAGCTAAGAGCCTCCTCTTCATTGAAATACAACGTTCATTACTTTTTTGCTGTGTAAAAAAAAGTGACTCCCTCTTCAAGAGGAAATCACTTTTTTAACTCAACCACTTCGGTGGCGTATTTTTGCTCCAAAATACTTCACCAATGTCATGGTGTTCTCTAAAATCATCTTCTGCAGAATGATAATGGAAATTATAGAAGTAACCATCTTTTGGTTTTTTATCGGTTCGGACATGAAATTCTAACAATGCATCCCCAGATGTTTCATCAAATACATTAAATATTTTCTCTGCATAATTTCCACTCGGCGTTGTAGTCACGGCAAATGAGCGTTCTGAATCACTTCCAACAACTTCTGTAATTTTTGATTCAATCACTGGAAAAATATCTTGTTCAAAACGATCGGCGATGACTGGACCAATTTTAGTTCCAAATTTTACATAGGCAACATCTTTTGCAACTTCAAGGATGTGGTCTAAAGGATCGCTAGGTTCAGTTTCGGAAGTTTCAGCTTCCCAGTCCACCGAATATTCAATCGCTGCTTGGTGATTGGATTGTTCGTGATTATCACGGCCACCCTCTTCTTCTAAAGCAGTCCAAATCTCATGGTTCGGTGAAATCATTCCGAATGTAAAGAGCGCAACTAGACCGATGATAAATTGTCTCATTATGCGTTTCATACACTCACCTCTGTTCGTAAATTTGTTATAATATAGTACGTTTCTTCCTTCAAAAGGTTTCAATCTTTCTGATTTCATTGTACAATAGATACAAATGTTCTGCTTGATTAAAAAGGAGGAATTTTTTCATGGATATGCAACTATTAGCGGGTATTGGGATGTTGATTTTAACATTATACTTAAGTTCATTGAACTTCACTCATTAATTATGCTAGAGTAGTTAATCCTTTTAAAAGGTTAACTACTTTTTTTATCTTATTCAGGAAGGTGTTATTATGCGTTACATTTATTTTTTTAGCATGATGTTATTTGTATTCTTTATGGTTTCCATCCCTCTCCTTTTAATAGACAGCGGGATTATTTTCTTCTTCGAGAATACTTATCCTTCAAATTGGATGTTGCTTGCTTTTCTAGTCAGCTTTTATATTGCAAATTTTCTTCTTGAGCTCATATTAGATCCATTCAAAGCAATCATCGAAAATAAAAGAGGTAAGCAGTTTCCTTCCGTCGTTCAATTCATCATCGATTTTCTTGTCGTTTGGGGATTGATTGTAAGCATAGACTCTCTTTTTAAATCGGTTACACTCGACTTTAACACCCACCTCTTCATTTCACTTGCTCATGCACTAATAGGCCTGTTAATAGAAGATTATGAATCACAGCGTAAAAACAAATTAAAAGAAGCATTCGCTCGTTTAGCAGCATTTCCTGATGAAGCAGTTCTTCTTACCAAACAATCTTTAACCACCTTGTCTATAGATGAAACCTTTCATGTGGTTCAACAACAATTTCCTCATTTGTCGTCACTAGAAATCAAACAATTAATTAAAGACGTTACCTTACTCAATCAACATAGAGATACCCAAATAGACGATGAGGAACCCAATAAAAAAGACAATTGAACGGATAAAATAAACCGAACAATTGTCTTTTATTATTGAATTGAAAAACGTTTTAAAAATTGGGCTCTCGCTAGTTGAAAAGTCGTGCGATGTTGTTGGAATGCAAAGCCTAATGCAAACACACTTAATAGTGAAACAATAAAAATGAATGGATGCAAAATGATGCCCAAATAGACAGTGTATAACATCAATGCGTACAGACCGATATAAATAAAAATAAAAAAGAAATTCATCACAATGAACTGTTGAAAAATTTCATGTTGTTCAGGCGTTTTCAACTTTTCTTTGATGCTCTGATTGATTTTCATTTGCTGTCTTGTATAAGCCAACGGTGTTTTTTTACCTTCCAAAATAGGACCTCCTTAAGACTCTATTTTCTCAAATCGGTGACCGACTTCTTTAATTTTATGTGCTACCTCTTCTCGAGCCACTCGTTCGTCTGCTAAATTCCCTACTTCGTGTTGATCGACGCACACACTAAAAACTGCCCCTTCAAATAGAGGTGCATCATTCGCATCATTTCCAAAAGCGATATAATCAGTGACCCCTAATTGAGCCAACCCTTTTCGTTTATTTACACCCACTGGACTAATATCAATCACATCTTCTGATTGGTGTAAAAATTTCGATACAGGCAATTCTTCAAGTGCCTCCACCACACTTGCAGGAGGTGAAAAAATCAACAATTTACTCATCGCTCTCAACTCGTCAATCGGGACGTTTTGAGCAGTGCCCAGTGGATCAATTCCTGCAAAAATAGGGACATGCTCTTCCCCTGTATAACTATAATTCCAATCACTATCTGCCAAATATCGTAAATTATGTGTAATCAACCATGATGTAAACAACTGTCGGTATTCTTCTTTAAAATAAGTCACTTCAATTTGACCTTGCTCATAACGAAATGCCCCATTCCCACCAATCATGCGGCATGTATGCAAGCTAACTGGAACTACCGGCAACATATCTCGAATCGGTCTAGCTGAGGCAAAAATCACTTCATGTCCCAACAGTTGCACATGTAAAAGTGCTTTTTCAATTTCTTCCGTTATCGGTTGCCCCTCAAATACAATCGTACCATCTAAATCAAATACAAAATTCATCAGACTCGACTCCTCATTCTTACTTGCAGTTTTTCTTTATCCAACGTATACTGAGAAACAGGTGCCAAAACCTAGTGATGATTTCATCACAACCATCAATTCGATTGATGCCCGGATGGCTACGAATTGATGTTTTTTGAGCGGGAGATGAGCCCCGCTCTTTTTTTATTTTTTAAACGTCCAAGCCTCATTGGCGTATTTCTCTTTTTCAATTGCTTCGACTTCTGCAAGCTGCTCCTTTGTTAATTCATAAGGAATTAATTCAATTCCTAAAGCATCCTCAAATCCTTGTTTAAAAGCTGCTATACAAGCCTCAACTGAAATCTTTTCACTCGTTAATTGATCGATTGCTACTGCTCGTTCAGGTAAACTTTTTCTCATTCTTTCCTTCGCTCGTTCAGATGAAAAGTGAAATAATGAAATTAACTTCTCAATCTCTAAAGATAAAAGAATCGCTCCATGCTGAAGAATGACGCCCTTTTGTCTGGTTTGGGCACTACCCGCCACTTTCTTTCCTTCAACTACTAATTCATACCAACTAGGTGTATCAAAGCATACCGCAGACTTCTCAGTGGGTGAGGTTGCTTTTTGTTGACGTTCAGGTACAGAAAACTCGGCTTGTAAACCTAAATTACGAAAACCTTCCAAGACACCACCAGAAATTACTCGATAAGCTTCTGTCACGGTCTCAGGCATTTCAGGATAATCTTCACTGACAATGACGCTATACGTTAATTCATGTTCATGGAGTACCCCACGCCCTCCAGTCGGTCGTCTCACAATAGAAAGTCCTAATTGCTCAACCTGTTGCAAATCAATTTCTTCTTTTATTTTTTGAAAATAACCAATGGATAACGTCGGGTTTTCCCATTGATAGAAGCGTAATACAGGACCTATTTCGCCTTGACTATTCCATTCTAAAAGGGCCTCGTCTAGGGCCATATTAAAAGATGCACGGCATGGACCTGATGATAAATAATGCCACTTCATTTTCTTCACAGTTTCGTCCCCCTTTTCCACTACTAATAGTAACAAATCCATTGAACATAAGCCAACTGTTCTTTATAATAGAATGAGGAAAGATAGGTGAAAGACATTGTCAAATTGGTATATTTTCTTCGGTGTATTGATCGTTGTCATTTTATACTTCGTCATTACATTCATCCGCTTAAATAAAGCGGTCAATAACTTAACACAAGAGCAATTCATTGAAGGGTATCGAAAAGCACAATTAATTGATGTAAGAGAACCAAAAGATTACGAAGCAGGCCACATCTTAGGTGCACGTAATATCCCTTACACACAACTTCGTCACCGTTACAAAGAAATTCGTCCTGACAAACCTGTATATCTTTATGATCAACATACAGGTAAAAGTTCGCGTACAGCCTTATTTTTAAAGAAAAAAGGCTACACTGAGCTTTATCAACTACATGGCGGTTTCCGTACGTGGACTGGTAAAATTAAATCAAAATAATAAAAATCATCACTTGGTCAACAAGTGATGATTTTTATTTACCAACTAACCAAGTTTTTGTAAGAGCTAATACTTCTCTCACTTCTAGTTTAAACTGGGAAGACTCTGGTGTTTTTGCCGCTACTAAAATCGGTTGTAGACCGATTTTCTCTGCTAATAATTTTGTACGTTTTAAATGAAAATCATTGGAAATAATCACTACTTCTTTATGGTCTCCTAAAAACTTGGAAGCATTGACAAGATTTTCATACGTTGAAGTAGAACGGTTTTCCATTTCAATGACAGATTCGTCCATACCGTGTTCCACTAAATAATGTTTCATCGCAGAAGCTTCTGTAATCGGTTCGTCATGGCCTTGCCCACCTGTCACGATTACTTGACTGAATGGCTTCTCTTCATTTAATTCAAGCGCCCGGTCAAGTCTTAATTTTAATGACTGTGATGGTGATCCATCCGCCTTGACTTGTGCTCCTAAAATAATGGCCGTCGCTTGTCTCGGGACTTCAACTTCTACCTGTCTATATTGTATGATTTCAGCATAGGCATACGCGAAAACGCCTAGCATCGAAAGAAAAATTAATCCAATAGAAACGCTGATTTTTTTCATTTCAACTCTCCGCCCTTTCAGACTGATTTGACACACTCTTTTGACGAAATAAGTGCTAGTCGGGTTGCCTTTTATTTTCTCTTTCAATTTTCAGAATTTTTCCTGTATGGCTTGGCGAATAGTCAATTATACGTTATGATAAGAACTTACAATTTCAAGGAGTGAAAATATGAAGAAACAAATTATCTTTACTGGTTTTATGTTATTTGCTTTATTTTTTGGTGCTGGAAACTTAATCTTTCCTCCTTATTTAGGAATGGAAGCAGCCAGTGCATTTTGGCCAGCAATCATTGGATTTATTGCAACAGGAGTTCTTCTTCCGTTATTAGCAGTAATTGCAACAACTAACTCACCTGATGGCAGTTTATTATCGATTAGTAATCGTGTCCACCCATGGTTTGGTATGGCCTTTGCAATTATTATTTATATGTCTATTGGACCTTTTTATGCGATCCCAAGAGCGGCAAATATTGCATACGAATTCAGTTGGGCCCCAATTATCGCATCCAGTAATACACAACTTTTCATTTTTTCTTTTATTTTTTTCGGAATCAGTTATTTTGTCAGTATACGCCCTCAAAAAATAGTGGATATTGTAGGTCGATTATTAACACCTGCATTACTCATCGTTTTAGCGTATCTCTTTTATAAGAGTTTCACCACTTTCTCGATCCCTTCCTTAGAACCGATTGGAAATTATGCTCAATTTCCTTTTTTAGAAGGATTTTTACAAGGCTACTTTACGCTAGATGCCATTGCAGCACTTGCTTTTGGAATTGTGGTCATTGAGGCACTTCGTACTAGTGGCATTACCGAACAAAAGCAATTGATGAAGAGCACTACCTATGCAGCAATGATTGCAGCTTTTTTCTTAGCTCTTGTTTATTTAGCGATTGGCTGGATTGGCCGCGTATATCCTGATGGACGTTTAGCAGCAGATGGCTCTGAACTTTTAGTACAAGCCTCACTAGTATTATTCGGCGAAAACGGACACTATATTTTCGGTAGTATTGTTTTGCTTGCTTGTTTGACGACTGTTATCGGACTGATTTCAGCCATTAGCCAGTTTTTCAGAACGGTTTCAACTCGTTTTTCTTATCACCAATACGTCATCATCTTTACTTTAATCGGCTTTGGTTTTACAAACTTCGGCCTTTCTACGATTCTTTCAATGGCAGTACCTGTGCTCGTATTCATTTATCCAACGGCCATTGTATTGATTACATTGACTTTATTTACACATTGGATTGGAGCAGGTCAATGGATGTATCGTCTATCAGTCATCATCGCTGTATTATTTGGAGCAATTGATGG
>JASLCF010000103.1 GCA_030146155.1 Savagea sp. | reverse complement strand
AACCTCATTATATTTTGAAGAGTTTTACCTGGATCAAATAATCACCCACAAAAACTTGACTCAATCTCACCTGCGTATAGTACAGACGCGACTAAAATAATATGTTACAATTTACGATGATGTTTGAAGAGAAAGGAAAGTCAGTAATGAAAACAAAAGTACTTGTCGTCAATGCTATTATCGGAACGATTTATGCAGTAGCTAGTTTAGCCATTCTCCCTTTGGCTTTTGGAGCGATTCAACTTAGACTAGGTGAGATGTTGAATCATCTCATCGTTTATAATAAAAAATTCTTTTATGGGATTCTAATCGGTGTCTTCATCACAAATCTCTTCTCCGCATTTGGAATTATCGATGTGGTTTTCGGCGTAATGCATACATTGTCTGCCCTAGTCATCACCATGATTGCTAGTCGATTTATTCAAACAAAATGGAAATTGATGCTCTTTAACTCCTTCATTTTTTCAGCAATGATGTGGATTATCGCCTTATTGATTATGGCAGGCGGTGCATTTTCTATTGAGGTGTTTTTCATTACATGGGGCGGCCTATTCTTGAGTGAATTTATCGTGATGACATTGGCAATTCCCATCTGGAAATTAGTAGCTGAACGACTATCACTCTCTACAATTTTCGAGGAAGCTAACCGTCATGTATAAAACACTCTCTGAAGTTGCAGAAGAACTTCAAATGCCCGTTTCTCAAGTGCAACGTTATATTTTTGAAGGAAAAATTAAAGCGGTCGATGATGGGAAAGAATGGCTTATCAATATGGATCAATTTACCCTTTATTTCGAACAACTTGAGCACTTGAAAGAACAAATTAAAAATTACTGGGAAGAACCTCTTCCGCCTGATCGCAACATCAAAGATGAAGACTAAAAAATCGAGCCCGACTACTTAAAAGTAGGAGGCTCGATTTTTTAAATTCTTTGTCAAATAACGTAGGTGAAGAATTTTAGTCCATGTAATTGATTTTTTGACAAGTTCTTTTTAGAGGCATTAGCCAAATCACCCGTTGCTTTCCGTTCCAGATGGACGCGTTCTTAGAGGGCGTTCGGTGAGCCGCTTCCTTCGCTCTGTCCAGGGCCCACATGTAACGCTAAAATCCCCAAGGAGTCGCCATCTTACACTTCAAGCAACTGATAGCGTTTTTTAAAACAAGTATATAAGCCGGATACATCCCGAGAAAAGGGAGCGTAATCCGTGAAGTTTGTGTGCCATTTTTACAGATGACAGCGTTGTGATTTTTAATGCCCAAAACTTCGTACTGTGTAGCATGTAGCTTAGTGCTCCATTTAAAATAAAAATAACATTAGTGAAATGCTGTCACCTCCTCCAAAATTCAAGAGAAAGTGATTTTCTTTCACTAACATTATAAATTTTAGAACCTTTTTTTATTAAGCTGCTACATTATGAGATGCAGCATCTTCTTTCTTTTTGCGTAAAAATTGAATGATGAGCATTACTATAATGATAGAGAAGCCAATGATATCTGTGTAACCTCCTGGATAGAGTAAGAGAAGTCCACCAATTACTGATATCAAACGTTCATACCAAGCTAATTTCACATACCAATACCCAATCATCCCTGCGCCAACACCAATCATGCCGACAATCGCAGTCAATAAAATAAAGCTCACTTGTGGCAACGACGTATCAATCATCAACAATTGGGGCTGAAGGACAAACATATATGGAATAATAAAGGCTGCAATGGCCAGTTTAGAAGCATTAATGCCTGTTCGAATCGGATCTCCATTTGAAATTCCGGTGGCTGCAAAGGCTGCTAATGCAACGGGCGGTGTAATATCAGCTACAATACCAAAGTAAAAGACAAACATGTGGCCCGCTAACAATGGAATTTGAGCCTCTACTGGTAAAAATTCATTTAAAGCTAAAATAGCTGGAAGTGCAATTGTTGATGTAATGATATAATTCGCAGTGGTCGGCGAACCCATTCCTAAAATAAGGGAAGTAATCATCGTGAATACAAGTGTCAAAATTAACTGGATTTGAATGTTTGGCGAAATGTTCGCTGCAATGCTCACTAACTCGTTCCCCATCTTCAAACCAAGACCTGTCTTCGTTACTACACCTACAATAATTCCAGCTGTAGCTGTAGCTGCTGCCACTCCTAACGCTGTCTTCGCTCCAGAAGTTAACGCATCAATGATTCCTCTCCAGCCTATACGTGTTTCTTTTAAGAAAAGACTCACAACAATAGCTGAAAGAATACCATATAATGCCACTCTCTCAATACTCATACCTCCTTGGTAGAGTAAAAAAATAATAACAAAAATAGGAGCTAGTAAATGAATCTTCTTCAGCACTGTTTTTTTATTTGGAATTTGATCATCCGCTAAACCTAATAGACCTAAACGTTTTGCTTCAAAATGAGTCATAATCCAAATCCCTGCAAAATATAAAATGGCTGGAATTAATGCTGCTTTAGCAATATTCCAGTAACTCTCACCCGCAAATTCAATCATTAAGAATGCCGCAGCCCCCATAATAGGTGGCATAATTTGACCACCTGTTGAGGCAGCTGCTTCTACTGCACCTGCAAAGTTTTTATCATAGCCTAATCGTTTCATCATCGGGATTGTATATGAACCTGTTGTAACTGTATTGGCCACTGAACTTCCCGAAATAGTTCCTTGCAGTGCACTAGAGAAAATAGCTACTTTCGCTGGTCCCCCCACTCTTTTTCCGGCGATAGAAATCGCTAAATCATTGAAGTAGTTCCCTACCCCTGTTTGAACCAAGAATGCACCAAAAAGTAAAAATAAGAAAATATACGTTGAAGACACGCCAAGTGGTGTTCCTAAAATACCTTCCGTTGAAAAATACATGGATTGCACAAGTTGACCGAAAGATAATCCTCGGTGACCTAACATGCCCGGTAAATAGGGACCAAGCAAAGCGTACCCTAAAAAAACGGCAGCAATAATCGTAATCGGCAAGCCAACTGCACGTCGAGCTGCTTCTAATACTAGAAAAATAGCAATTGTTCCAACTACTAATTGAATTTGAGTAATCGGACCGATATGCATGACTAGTTCTTCATAAAACAACGGCCAGTAGCTTGTGACAGCCAAGGCAAGTAAAGCTAATAGCCAATCCAAAATCGATATTTTATTTTTAGGACCTTTTCTTCTTGCTGGATAGAGCAAGAAGATTAAAACAAGGGCAAAACCTAAGTGAATTGTTCGTTGAATATATGCTGTTAATTGTCCATATGCCCCTGTGTACAATTGAAATAATGAGAATGTAATTAAAAGTCCAAATACAATCCACGCAACAATTCCCGATAGATTTCGAGTATTCGATTCCGCATCGTATTTCTCCAATAATTTCTGTGTTTCTTCGGCAGTCATTTCTGGTGTTGCTTCTGTAACAGTCTTCTTTTCCATTTTTCCCACTCCTTTCATCCCCTTAAAGAAAAAAAAGACCGAATGCGCCCTTTGATCGCACATTGAACGCCCGGCCTTTTTTTACAATGGAGTGAATCTTACTTCACACCTATTTCATCAAAATATTTCTTCGCACCTGGATGAATTTCAATGCCTACTCCTTCAAGTGCTGTCTTACTATCGATCATTTTTGCTTTATCATGGGCAATTTTATCTGTATTTTCAAAAACCGCTTTCGTAATGTCATAAACTACATCTTCCGGTAAATCTTTTGAAACAACCATCATTGCCATAACAGCTACTGTTGAAATATCTTCTTTCAAGCCATAGGTCCCTGCTGGAATCACATTTTTCGCGTAGAATGGATATTTCGCAATCAGCTCATCGATTTTGTCATCAGCCATTGGTACAATATAAACTTCTGCTGACGCTTTTAATTCTTCAACCGCGCCTGTAGGTGTACCCGCTGTAATAAAAGCAGCATCAATGTTGCCGTCTTTAATACTTCCTGCTGATTCTCCAAAATCTAAATGTTGTGCTTGAATATCGTCTTTGATAGACATTCCGTGAAGAGCTAAAATCTGCTCTGCGTTAATATACGTCCCTGAACCAGGTGCACCTACTGATACTTTCTTACCTTTTAAATCTTCAATCGATTGAATACCTGATTGAGCCATTGTTACAATTTGAATTGTCTCTGGATAAAGAGCACCTACACCTGAAACATTTTTCGTTGGCTTACCATCAAATGTGTTAATGCCTTCTTCAGCATATTGAGCAACGTCTGTTTGAGCAAAAGCAATCTCAGCTTGTCCTGCATCAACGTCTAAAATATTGTTTGCCGAACCATTTGAAGACAGCACATCCACTTGAATACCTGTCTCATCAGTGATTACTTTAGCAATTCCACCGCCTAAAGGATAGTACGTACCACTTGTTCCACCAGTCATAAAACTGTACTTTAATTTACTACGGTCTGTGTCCCCAGATTTTCCGCCTTCTTCTTTTTTATCCCCACCACAAGCTGCTAAAACAAGTAGAAGCGTAGCAAAAAGCATAGCGAATAATAATGATCTTCTTTTCATTCTATAAACCCCCTTTTAATAATAAAATGCATACACATGCACTTCACTCATCTTTTTCTCCCCAAAAATAAAACATTCTTTTCAAGAAAAGATAATATAGTAATATTATTCACTATTTTTAAGATAATTGCAAACGCTTTCTTTTCGTTTGGTAAAGGATTTGTATTTTTTATCCATCTTATTTGTCTTTCACCCTTCTTATTTTAGCTTTTAGTTCCTCATTTGAGTATTCTAAGCTTTTTTAATTTATTGTTATCATCTATTTAAAAGAAAACGTTTAAACTTCACTTTTTCTGGGAATCTATTACAAATCCCTTTCGCCCCCTTTTACACTTGAGTCAAATGCCTGTTGAGCGTAATGTTCGGCCATTCTTTCAACTCATTCACTAGATACAAAATCAATTGTCGCCTTATTTTATCTCATTTGATTTAACCAAAAAATAATGTTAGTATATAAAATTGTTTACTAATTATATTAAGGAGGACGTATGAAAAAAATATCAAACGTTTTTTATATTACCATCGGATTAATTATAGTAGCTGTAGGACTCGGGGCTATTCAACGAGACGCTTTTGAAAGTGTCACCGAACAATTGAAGAACTTCGTTTCGACGTCATTTGGCTGGTACTACATGTTACTCCTCTCAGTATTACTCTTAATCAGTATCTTTCTCATCTTCAGTCCTTACGGAAAAATCAGACTAGGAAAAGATGATGATCGACCAAGTTTTTCTACAATCACATGGATCGCCATGTTATTCTCTGCTGGAATGGGCATCGGACTTGTTTTCTACGGTGCAGCCGAACCTCTTTCACACTTCGCAGTTCAACCGGCTTCTAAAGAACCGTATACCAACGAAGCATTTAAAGAAGGACTGAGACAAACTTTCTTTCATTGGGGACTACACGTCTGGGCTATGTATGGTATTGTTGCTCTTGCCCTTGCCTATTTCCAATTTAGAAAAGGGGAACCTGGTTTAATATCAGCCACTTTAAAACCTTTATTTGGCCATAAAATGACGGGAGCTTGGGGAACAATGATTGATGTCCTCGCCGTATTCGCGACCTCTTTTGGTGTAGCAACTTCACTCGGTTTTGGAGCTGTACAAATTAACGCTGGACTGAATTACTTATTCGATATTTCGATTAATATTACCGCGCAATTTTTCATCATCGTTGTGGTGACGTTCTTATTCATTTTTTCAGCTAAATCAGGACTCGATAAAGGAATTAAATTTTTATCCAATACTAACCTTGTGCTAGCATTAGCTCTACTGGGATTTGTACTTATTCTAGGACCCACTTTATTGATTTTCAATGTATTTACTGATTCAATAGGAGGCTACTTTGCCAACCTCATTCAAATGAGTTTTCAAACGGCTCCATTCGATTCAACGAAACGAGAGTGGATTGATGGCTGGACGATTTTCTATTGGGCTTGGTGGATTTCATGGGCACCATTTGTAAGTATGTTTATTGCTCGTGTTTCTAAAGGACGCACGATTCGTGAGTTTATGGTGGGCGTCTTACTCGCTCCAACACTGCTCAGTATGATTTGGTTTTCCGCTTTTGGAACGACTGCTGTTGAAATTGAAAAACAAGGCGTCGTTGATTTAGCCGGTTCTCCAACAGAACTAACGATTTTTAAAATGTTTGAAACAATGCCAGGTTCTATCTTACTTTCTGCCGTTGCAGTTCTACTCATCGCTTCCTTTTTCATTACTTCTGCGGACTCAGCAACATTTGTTTTAGGGATGCAATCCACTTATGGTTCATTAACACCTCCAACGAATGTAAAACTAACTTGGGGAATCATTCAATCTTCTATTGCCATTGTGTTGTTATTTGTCGGCGGATTGACAGCCTTACAAAATACCATCATTGTTGCAGCACTCCCTTTCTCGTTTATCATGTTACTGATGGTCATTTCGCTCTTTAAGTCTTTACGAGAAGAGCGATTAGATGAAATGAAAGTTCAAAAAGCGTTACGCAAAAAATTAAAAGATTTGTAAGTTGAAAGACGATGACTATTCATTGAATGGTCATCGTCTTCTATTCGTTTAAATATTCGGACTAATTTTACTTTTTAAATCCGAAACATTTTTCATTCTTGATGTGCGATAATAGCGTTAATTAAAGACGTGTCAAGGGAGTGAAAATCATGTTTTTCATGGAAGCTAGAAGAATCGTTGTTGTTATTTTAGGGGCTTTATTTATTGCAGCAGGTTTGAATTTCTTCTTAATCAATGCCAATGTTTATGCAAGCGGTTTTACGGGAGCTGCACAATTGATTTCAAGTATTTTAAACGACTTTTTTCAAATTGAATTAAGTACAGGTATCCTTTTATTCTTACTTAATTTCCCAGTCCTTGTTCTCGGTTGGTTTAAAGTTGGGAAAGGCTTTACGATTTACAGTGTGATTTCTGTTGTCTTTGCTACTATTTTCTTAGAGATTTTACCGATTCTAACGCTAACAGACGATATTATCATGAATGCTGTTGCTGGGGGAGCAATGCTCGGGATTGGTGTCGGAATTACAATGAAATTAGGAGCATCTACCGGTGGGATGGATATTCTCGTCATGCTACTCGCTCGAAGTAAAGACCGACCTGTAGGCATGTATTTTTTCTTATTCAATGCAATGATTGTACTAGGCGCAGGCGTATTATATGAGCCTGAAAACGCACTCTATACAATGGTTGGTTTATACCTCACTTCAAAAGTCATTGATACGATTCACACAAGTCACGAGAAAGTCACCGCCATGATTGTGACTGATCATGGAGAAGCGATGCAAAAAGCAATCCATGAAAAAATGGTTCGTGGAATTACAATTTTACCAGCAGTAGGAGCCTACTCTAAACAACAGAAAGATATGTTGTATCTCGTGATTACACGTTATGAACTATACGATTTAGAAAAAATTATTTTTGAAGTCGATCCTCATGCATTTACCAACGTAGTACAAACAACAAACGTACTTGGGTTTTTCCGTAAAGATGGTGAAGACTTCAAAG
>JASLCF010000192.1 GCA_030146155.1 Savagea sp. | reverse complement strand
CTTCTAAGAGTTCAGCTGTTTGTGAATGATATTTCCCAGGCAATTTTTGACCATGTTGCATGACAGATTGACCGATTTGTGAGTAAATGTCTTGGTATAAATTCCCGCCTGCAGCAACGTTCATCACCTGTGCCCCGCGGCAAATCCCTAATACAGGCTTGTTCTTCATAAAGAAGAGACGTGCCATCGCTAATTCAAAACGATCTCTTGCAGGTGTAATATCACGCATTTTTTGATGTGGCTCTTCACCAAAATACATCGGATCCACATCATCTCCACCTGATAACAGTAATCCATCTAATAATTCTCCATATTGTTCAATGAGGTCTTCATTGTCTGTTGAAGGCAATAAGACAGCAATTCCCCCTGCTTTTTCAATTGATTCGACATTGAGTCGATTTAATGTGTATTTGGAGTCATCCATAATTGTTGTAGATACACCGATTAATGGCTTTTTCATCCCAATTCCCCCCTTGTTTTGTTAGTTCTCAACCAGTATACGACGTTTTCCTACAAATAAAAAGGGATTCGTTTAAATTAATGAATTATTCTGACGATTTTAATCCAACGCATTCAATAAAAAAGACTACTCTGCCTCATGACAAAGTAGTCCCGCCTTTATTCTTTACTTTTGGTTTTTATCGATGATACGTCCTTTAGGTTGATCTGTAATTTCAATGTTGTTCTCTTGCAGGTAAACTAAACGGTTACGTAAGTTTTCCCAGTCCGCTTCACTATCTCCATAGTCACCACCGCGTCCTTCTTCATACGCCTTACCTAACGTCGTATACGCGTCTCCGCCTTTAGCTGTGAAAGCGTTTGTCGCAATTTTAAATAACTCTTCATTGTTTGTTAAATCAAGTGCAACCCACTCGCCATCTTTTCCTTCGTAAGAAACGCTGATGACACGCTCACCGCTAGGTTGAGAAGTATCTACTTCAACTTTACCACCAGCGATATGCAAGAACCCACCCTCTTCTTCAGGGAATTTTGCGAATGAATGTTCAAAGACTTCTTTAATTTCTTTACCTGTTAATGACACATGTGCCAATGTATTTCCGAATGGAAGGACAGCAATAATTTGACCTGTCGTCACTTCACCCGCTTCAATCGGCACACGAATGCCTCCACCGTTTTGCATAGCGAAAATCGTTGGGCGCTCTGCATTTTCACCTTCTAATTGCTTCGCTTTTGCCAGCATCCCATCTGTGATGATATTGCCTAAAGCTGTTTCGTGAGAACGAACGCTGATTGGTGTTCCACGTGGGTTCGTTAATGTTGTTTTTAAAGTTACACCAATTTTTTCATTCATTTTCTTTTCAACTTGCTCTTTGTATGGCTTCAACACTTTTAATGCATCTGCATTTGGTGCTTTCTTCGCTACTTCAATTAATTCGCCACGATGTTTTGTAATAACACCATTGCCATCAAATGAAACATCTAATGTACCTAAATATTTACTGTACTCATTGGCTTGAACGATGATTGTCGGACCATGTTTTCCATTATCCACTTTTTGCGGGGGCTCTACTTTTGAGTGACTGTGCCCTCCAACAATAATATCAATCTCAGGTACACCTGCAGCTAACGCTTGGTCATTGGCAGTGCCTTCAATCGCTTCGTTCCCAATATGTGTCACTGCAATAATACGGTTAATGCCTTGTGCTTCCAGTTCAGCGACAATTTTCTTCGCTTCTGCAATATAGTCTTCTGCAAACTTCACTTCACCTGGGCTAGAAATTCCAGCTGTATCTGGTGTTGTTAAACCAAAGATACCATATTTCTCCCCATTGACTTCTTCGATGATATACGGCTTAATTTTCGCATCTTTTCCTTCAATTAAATCTTTAAATAAAGGATCTCCTGAGAAATCAATATTCCCTGCGAGCATACTAAAGTTTGCTTTTTCAACAAATTCAGCTAATGCTTTATGCCCCTCTGGACTTGAACCTAAGTCAAATTCGTGGTTACCAAAAGTCATTGCATTGTACCCCATCATGTTCATAAACTCAACATCTGGTTCTCCTGTGAATTCATTGAAGTATAGCGTTCCTGTGAACACGTCTCCGCCATCTAATAACAGACTGTTCGGTTTTAGTGTACGTACTTCATTCACTGCAGTTAAGCGTTGTGGAGCCATCTCAACGCGTGCATGTGTATCGTTGGTATGCATCACTGTTAAATCGTATTTCTCTTGTTTCTTTTCAGCTAATACAATCATTTTAGCCAGTTGAGAACGGCTTAAGTTGGCAGCTGGTGAGAAAGTAATTTTTGAAGTTCCTTGAATGATTTCATTTTCAAATAACACTTTCACATGCTCTTCTACTTCACTGCCTGCTTTCACATCTTCAAAAGGCAATTTGACTTCACCTTGTTGTCTTAAATCAAATGCCTTCACTAACATTTTAGAAAACTGTGAACGAGTAACTGGTTGGTAAGGATTAAATTTTTCATTTTTTGTGGTAATAATACCTGCTTGAGCTAGAAAAGCAACGGCTTCATAATAATCTTTCTCTGGGCTAACATCTTTAAACTCAGGATTAGCTAAAGTTACTTGATCATTACCTACTAAGCCATAAATAATTTTCGCAGCTTGTGCACGGTTAGCTTCTTTAAAAGGTTTGAACGTACCGTCCTCATATCCGCTAACGATTCCACGTTCTGTTAATTCTTTCACATACGAATAGAAGGAACTGTCTTTTCTCACATCTTTAAAATCTGTACTTGCATCGGCGACCGCAAAAGGGACTAATACACTCACAGCTAGGGATGAAGCTACTACTTTAGACACTTTGTTCATTTTCAAAATAAACCCCTCCAAATTAGTTTTACGTACTACTATTATAGTACAGATAAAAGGAATACAACTCAATCTTATCTTTATAATACTTGGATTTTATTAAAGAAACGTAAATGTTTAGTAAATTTTTTCCGTCCTTTTTTACTTTGATGAAAAAAACCGACTAGACAATCTGACACTCCATGTATTCTATGCTATAATTGTTTGATATTATACGAATTTTTGGTTTTAACATTATATCCATTTAGGCGGGTTTGCACTATGAATAAAATGAAAGTTACGTCTATTATATTCCTTCTATCTACCTTCATATTAAAGTTTTCGAGCATGATTCGAGACGTGGTAATTGCAAGGTTTTTTGGTGATTCCTACGAATCGAGTGTATACTTTGCCGCTATGACGATTCCAAACGCACTTGTTCTATTCTTATTGACTGGAATGAAAGAAGCGTTTTTACCTAGTTATTTTAAATATAATCAATTGGGGCAAGGTAAATCCCACCTCACCAATATCGTGAAATCGACCTTTATTTTTTCAACCATTGTAGCGATTATCGGAATACTTCTGTCCTCGCCGATTATGAATATCTTTTATCCAAGTTTTGAAAAATATGAGTATGGCATGCAAATTGGAGTCATCACCGCAAGTTTATATTTTGCATCTCTTATCTTTGTCGGTGTGAATGCTGTCTACGAGGGATACTTTGACGCTAATAAAAAGTTTTCATTCTCAGTTTTTTCTCAAACAAGTGTTGTTCTTTCAACCATCTTGTTTGGCTTATTTCTCCATGAAACGCTTGGTATTTTATCCATCCCTATAGGCTATCTTGTAGGTACGATTATTAGCTTTTTAATCAAACTTTTCTATACAAAGCCTAGCCAATTCATCAATTGGAAGCAACGAATTGATCGAGATGAAGTGAAAGAATTTTATGGCATCTTCTGGCCTGTCGGACTCACCGTAGCTGTTGGACAAATTAACTTAGCTGTGAACATCTTCTTCGCTGCAAAAATTGATGACGAAGGAATTGTTGCTACACTTAACTATGCATTCCGTCTCGTAAATATTCCACAAGCCATCTTTGCGGTGACAATTGCTACACTAGTTTTCCCTTTAATTGCGGAAGCTTATAATAAAAAACAGTTCGATCGTTTCAAAAAAGGAATAGAGAGCGGTATCTTGTTTATGCTCTTATTTTTAACACCTGCAATTGCAGGGATGGTCCTTTTAATGCCAGAGTTAGTCAAAGTGATTTATGAACGGGGAGCCTTCACAGCAGAAACAACAAAAGCCGTTTCTTATTTCTCCATCCTTTACATTGGATCTACTTTCTTTTATTCGATTCAAGCTGTCATTGCCAAAGGCTTTTATACATTAGAAAAAGGACATTACATGATGAGAATTGGACTGATCTCCATCTTCATTAATATCCTATCGAATTGGTATTTATCCAGCCAGTTCGGAGCAACAGGAATTGCACTTTCAGCATCTCTCGTTGCATTACTCTATTCAACAGTTACATTCTTTACTTTTTCAAAATTAGTGAATGGATTAGATTATAAAAAATTAATTTGGAATACAGTACAAGTATTTATTGCTACGACAGTCATGATTTTAGGGATTCGTTGGATCGAACAAGTAATGCCACTTCAGTCATTGCATGCCGTCTTCCATATCCTTATCGTAGCCTTGATTGGCATTGTCATTTACTTTGCAGTCATGCTCCTTTTCCGAAATCAATACGTTAAAATGATTCTTTCGAAACAACCTCCTATCGAATAAATAAAAGCGTGCTCAACAATTTTCATTGTTCGAGCACGCTTTTTCGATGATATTTCCAATGATAATAAAGGTAGAGTAGCACAAAGTTAATCGCTGCGCTGATTAATGTTCCATAAGCAATCGCTACCGCTCCCTGTGTCTCAATGAGCGTCCAAATAACCGCCAAATTAATGCCGAATACAGTGACTAGACTAAATAAAACAGGAGCGATTGAATTGCCTTGTGCGTAATAAAAACGCGTAATAAAGGTATTGGCTGCTAGGAAAAACATCGATCCTGCAAATACTTGAAACAAAGGAACCGTCTGAGCAATGGATAATGCTTCGAACTTTCCGTACCCATAGATGAGCTGAATAATTGGTTCTGCTAACCAATAAGCAACAAGGGTCGCTGGTAAAATAAGAGCGAAAATCATCAAAAGGCCTTTTTTAAAGAGCTTATGAACTTCTTGCTCTTGATTCTCCTTTAACTTTTTACTTAATAGAGGGTAAATCACAGTAGTGACAGCTGTCATTAAAATAGCCTGTGGGAAACTGGTTAATTTTGAGGCATAGTTCACACTAGAAATAGCGCCTTCTCCCAATTGAGCAGAAACGACTCGATGAATAACGAAATAAAATTGCATGGTCGCACCACCAAATAAAATAGGTAAAGCTAGCAACCAAACTTCTTTCGCACCTGTTTGCTTGTGATAAGACAACGATAAACGGATAGGTGTTGTTCGTTTCATCTCACGCCATAAATAGATAAACATGCCCACAGCCGCAAATAAAGCGCCTATTCCATAACCGATAGGACCATAAACTAACGATAAGACAACAGCAATGATTAAAAAGAGCAAATTATAGAGTAATACACCAACACTTGAGCTTTTAAATTCATCGTGCACATTTAAAATACCACTAATAAAAGTGGATAAAATAAGGAAAATCGTTGACGGCATCATCCAATAAAATAGAATTGTCGTTAATTGAACACTCGCCTCGATGTCTTCATTCACCATCACACGCATTAAATCTTGTGCAAAAAGTAAAGAACCAATTACCACAAGCCCACTTACAATTGTTAATAACGTGAAGACAGTTCGACTATAGCGTTGTTTATCATAATTTTTGGAGTGATAAATGGAGATAAAAGCGGTTGTAAAAGCACCGCCTATTACCAAATAAAAAAAGTTAGGTAACGTATACGCTGAAATAATGGCATCTGCTTGATAAGACGTCCCGTACTGTCCAGCAATGACAATTTCACGTACAAAACTAAAGACACGAGCAAAAATATTAATGAGGGTTACTGCACCAATGATACGGAATAGTCTACTCATCTTAATCTCCCTTCTAACAACAAAAAAGCCTGTGACATTAAAATTGTACACTTTACAATTTTGCATACTCTGTCTCAGGCTTTCTTTTTAATGATATGGCTCCAATTGCTTCTCGCCAAGCTCGGCCATCTCAATCATCTGATGCTTTAATTGATTTGCACGATGCACTTCTGATGGATAATCTTTTTGGAAAATCTTAACTTTTTCAAGTAAAATATCGGGTTGTTCCAATAATTGTGGAATCGTAACGACTCGTTCTTCAAGCCCTACCATTCCCATAAAATCTTTTACTTTTGTATGATAAGAAATCGCAAGGACAGGTGTCTCGGCATTTACTGCTAGATAAACAGAGTGAAGTCTCGTCCCTATTAATAAATCGAGATTGCTCGTAATTTCAAGCAACCGCTCAGGTGACAAATCTTCTTTATTAATAGCCACCTGCTCTTTATGATGCATTAATTGAAGAACATCAACCGTTACATCTACATCGTGTGGGTACTTGGTAGAAAATAATTCAATGGTGACATCTGTCTCTTGAATAATTCGGTCTAAATTCTCTGCCATCGCATGAATGTATTGTTTATAAATCGCATCATCCCGGTCTGGCCAGTAATTTTTGTCATAATAAGGAACAACCGTTACGCCAATTCGCTTTAATTTTTTTCTTTCTCTCTTACAGTTCAAAGACAATGCGAAAGAAGGGTCACCGATTACAAGAATCTCACGTTTTACTCCAATTGAATGAAGTAGCTTTTTCGATTCAGAATCGCGTACAGAAACAGTATCTGCCCCTTTTAATAAGTTTTTAATAAACCATTTCCCCATAGGCGTTCGTATTGGGCCTGCCCCGCATCCATAAACGATATAAGGTACTTTATTAAACCTTGCCATCATCCCATACGAACCAAACAATTGAGCTTCTCGGTTATAAAAGTCCATTAAAATGCCGCCTCCACCTATAATTAACAAATCTAAGGTGGCAACAACTTTTGAATTTTTCCTGAAGGTTTGAAAGAATGTGAAAGAAGCTGCTGGTCTTCGGTAGTATAGCGGTTCCGCTCGTACCCCATAAAGCTCAGAAGTCTGTTTTGGATTGTTGGAAAATACAGTGATGTCTTCGTTTCCAACGTTATAAAATTGTTTTACTTGAGTAATAATCCCGGCAAGAATCGCTTCATCACCGTTATTATTATTCCCGTAATTTCCTACAATTCCAATTCTCATTTTCTTCGTTCCTTTTCAAAACACTAATGATTAAGTAATTATAGCATATAACGGAAGAATAAACCTTTATTCATTGATGATTTTTTCAATAGGAGTAAAAAATGTACTCGTTTCTATGTTATGATAGTTTTATCAATTAATAATATAATTAAAGGAGTCGATTATGAAAAAAGTTATTAAACTCTCTGTTCCTCTTTTAGTCATGGTACTCGTATTTTCTTTCTTTTTAACACCACAAGCATCAGCTAAAGTTTCTTTTGCCGATGTCCCGACAAATGCTGAATATAATAAGCATGTGGAATTAATGGTCAACAAAAAATTAATTAGTGGTTATCAAGAAAAAGGGAAAACGCTTTATAAACCGGCCAATACATTAACTCGTTTTCATGTTGCAAAAATTCTAGTTGAAGCAACAGGCAAAGGGAATATGAAAGTTCCTACTCAAAAGTTTTCTGATTTACAACCTCGAGGTAACAATATTGAAACTCATCGTTACTTATCAATTGCTGTGCACTTAGGTTATTTGGATAAAGGGAAAAACAATTCCGTCTCTCCATACGCAGCAATTAGTCGAGCGGATATGGCGAAAGCTTTAGCAAAAGCTTTTAATTTAGAACAAGCAGTCGGTTCACAAACTCCAATGTTTTTCAATGACGTAGCTTCTAATGCCACGATAGCTCCTGCTATTAATGGTTTATATTATTCAGGCGTTGCTGATGGATCAGTTAAAAAATTCTATCCTCAAGCAAACCTCACAAGAAGTCAATTTGCCTTATTTGTAGGAAGAGTTTTATCAGACAACTTGCGATTATCTATTCCAAGTGTTGCAATTCCGTTCTCTAAAGGACAAGTCTTCGGTACAGGATCTTCTCTCAATGTCCGAACTTCACCTAATGAACATGCAACCATTAAAGGAAAATTAAAAGATGGTGACGCAGTTACACTAATTAAATCACATAGACCATGGTTCCAAATAAAATACGGGTCAAACCAAACTGGCTTTGTTCATTCTAAGTATATAAAAAAATATGAAGAACCCGTTGTCAGTAAGCCAGAAGTAAAGCCAAATCCAAAACCTGAAGAAAAACCAACAGCTCCTCTCCCTGTAGCGAACTTACAAGGAAAAGTAACTGTTGATAGTTTAAATATCAGACAATCTGCCACTACTTCAAGTGCGATTGTTGGTAAATTATCTCGTCAACAATTAGTCAATGTGAATCAATTGAATGGCAGTTGGGCACAAATTACAACAGCTAACGGAACAAAAGGATATGTGAATAAAACGTATCTGAAATTAAAGAACACAAAAGGTAATCCGCTAGCTAATCGTATTATTGTAATTGACGCAGGTCATGGTGGTTCAGACCCAGGAGCACAAAACTCTGGTGTGAATGAGAAAGACATTACATTTAAGGTCAGTAAACTCGTTGAACAAAAACTGAGAAGTCAAGGTGTGAATGTAAAAATGACACGTACTGACGATAGTTACTTAGGTTTAACACAACGTACAGATTATGCTAAAAAAGTGTTTGGTGAAACTTTTGTTTCTATTCACGTGAATTCTTACAATGGACCTCAAGCTAACGGAACTGAAGTGTTTTTTGATATGACAACAAACGATAACTCTGCTGAAAGCAATCAACTCGCTAAATTGGTTCAATCGAATATTGTCAAAGATTTAAATATGACCAACCGTGGTGTGAAAACTGCACCTTTCGCTGTATTAAGAAGTAGTAATATTCCTTCTATTTTAATTGAACTTGGATTCATTTCGAACGCGAGTGATCGTGACAAAATGACGAATGATCGTGATTTAAACAAGTTTGCAGATGCAATTGTGAATGGTCTATATAGTTATTACAGTAATTAAAAAAAGAACTAACTGAAAATCATTTCAGTTAGTTCTTTTTTAATCTCATTCATATGTTCTCTATTTATTTTTCACATTATAGATTAATTTCCCAAAATGAATTCTTTGGATAGGTTTTGCTCCTTGATAGGTCCCATCATCGTAACCAGTAGCCACACCACTTCCTACTAACTTATCAATATAAGGGGCATCCCAGTTACTTGCTTTCACATCTTTAAACTGAACCGATGACTTTCCTTCGAGTTGGAAAGCATTAACCATTATTTTTGCCATCTGACTCCTACTTACAGGTTGTTCTGGATTGAAAAACCCTTCATCATTTCCTGATACAATACCCGCTTTAACTGCTGCCTGAATTTCCTTAGCATACATATGTGTAGTTGGTACGTCTTTAAAGTTTTTTATAGTCTCATTTGTCAATTCTAAATTGAGGACTCTCGAAAGAATAACAACGGCATGCGCTCTTGTTAACGAGTCATTCGGTCTGAACAGTTTTGACTTGTCATCACCTTTCATAATACCATTACTTAATAAGTAATCTAATTCTTTCTTATAAATAAATTTCGGACCAATGTCTGTGAATTGAGCTGATGGGGCAGCTACCTCTTTTTTAGCAATAGAAACAGGAATTGAAGAAGACTGATCTCCTACTTTTAAAGTAATTGTTCCTTTTGCTCCTTCATTCGATGATACAACCCAAACTCCATTTTCAATCTTCCCGAGTGATGGGGTAATTGACCACTGATAGGCTGATTGAGGTGCTACTATCGGTTGACCTTTACTGTCTTTAATTGCATGACTAAGAGAGATTCTTTCTCCAGGTTGTGCTTCCTTTTTAGCTGGTTTCAATTCAATCTTCGCAGGACCTCTTACAATATTGACTGTAAAAGTAGTCACCGTTTGTCCATTATATTGAACTGCAACTGTTTCTTGACCTGCTGTAGTTGCTAATAGAGAGTTATTTTTGGAAGTCATTTTTGAGTGTTGTGGATTAAAACTTACTTTAGCAACAGGTAATGGGTTCATATATTTATCAATTGCATAATTGACCTTAGGCTGTAAGGATGCACCTACGAGTAATGTTTGATTCGCATGAGGAACTTGATAATCTATTTTGTTTGCTACAGCTTGAGTGGGCGCTGTACTCACTGCTTCTAATATCGCTGAGACTTTCCTTTGACTGCCATATGTTGGCTGATTAGCTACCCAGAGTGTCGAAGTACCGTATGGACGATAAGCCATTGTAGTTGACCCACCACCGTCAAGGTTTAATGCCGAATCATAACCTTGTCTCACCAGATATTCAGCAAATTGTTTCAAACTCATCCCAGTATTTCCGTTTCCGTGATCAACTGTAACAAAATGAACTTCATTTGTTTTAGATTTAATCGCTACCGCACTTCTTGCAGCGATTCTTCTCGCTCTTTCACTATTTTCATTCATTGTTAAATACACTTGATTATTCTTGACTAATTGTGGACCACTTCCCAGAATAAACGCCGCATCTCTCCATGGTTCATTGATGGATAGATTGACCGTCACGTCATCCCCGATTGAAAGTGGTATCAAGTCATTCGAACGCTTTCCATTAGCTGATAAAATGAATTGTGTGGGTTGTATAGTTTTAGTTTTCTTGTCGCCATATAAACGAATATCAACTAATTTTCCTGTTAATTGAGTACCAAATGAAGTTTTACTAATAGGTTGACTTGTTTCAAACACATATTCAGTTCCAAATTCGTTTGTTCCTGTATGTTTCAAATGGTGTTGAGGAGTATATAAAATTAAATTATCTGATTCTCTCGTTCCATTCACTCCAGTGATTGTAAAATTACCATGCGGTGTCGTTGCGCTAAACGTTTCTTTAAACAGTTCTATTAATGGTGTATTATTTTTCGTTAATCCAAATGCAATACGCTGACTCACATAGTGATTCGCATTTTCTGCAATTACGCCATTATTAATGATTTCATTATTTTTAGCCAGTAAATACATAGGGTGTCCATTATTCATATGATAAAAAGAAGCATTTACAGCACCTACTACTTTTCTTGATTCCGTGCTATGTTGCGTTCCTAGAGCACTTGTTGTTGCAGTGCCACCATATCTCGAAGGCAAGCCTAACGATAAACTAGTATATGGATTATTTAAATCGATGGACAGTTGATTAAAACTTCTTGAACCTTCTTTGCTTTTATGTAACTGAATACCAGGTGATAAGGTTGTACTTGCAGCTGCAACTGACACTGGCACTTGTATGAATAAACCTAAGACTAAAAGGAATGTGAACCATTTCATCTTCTTTTTCAATTGATTACCGCCTTTTCCGAAACATTTTTATCCACAACTCGTCCAATACAAGAGGGATTACTTTATAATGATAACATACATTTTTATCCATGATAATGTCCTAAAGGAATGTTTATTACTGATTTCTTTTTTTGAATGAATAAGGTATGATAAGTAACAGTCAGTCTGTATTTATCATGCATCAACTTGCAAAATGCGTACTAATTACAACTTAACTTTATTTTGAAATGAAAGGACTTATTCACTCATGCTAAATTCCTCACATACAATACAGAAAAAAGATTACTTTGTCATTGCAGCGTTGACTGTACTAGTGCTATTACTTACACTGGTGCCTTCAAAAATTGCACTGATTCTTACTTCTATCATTTTTGTTGGCTATGCCTTCATTAAACCTTTTCAAAGTTTACTTTTCTTAATTGTTTACGTTTCAATACGACCATTTTTAACTGAAATTAATCCTGGTCTAAAGTTCATTGGAGACTTAATTACATTCGTTCTATTGATTCGTTTATTGCTTGAAACAAAGTTTAATATGAAAACCTTATTTACTTTTAAATGGTTTGAAATTGCCTATTTTGCATTTCTAGCTTTTGGTTCTATTGTGGCTTATTTCAACGAGGTAAGCTTATCAGCAATTATCTTCCAACTACGAACATTTTTAATTATGTATCTCATTTATTATTACTTAGCACGTACAGAACTACCGAAAAACTTTAAGTTATCTTTAGCTTATACAGCTCTCGGATTAGGCTGGTTACTTGCTATTCATGGCCTGATTGAAAAAATATCCATCAGACAACTCTTCTTACCTGAATATTGGAAATACATGCCTTTATCTGCTGAAAACTTCAGTCGAATTTATGGTTTAACAGGTAATCCGAACACATTGGCACTATTAATGATGTTTTCAATTATTGCAGTGCTTTACATCGCCTATGAACTAAAGCTCTCAAGGTTAACGAAGTTTTTAGGTATCTCTCTTATCCTATTCATTGGGGTTTTAATCCTTACATTCTCACGAGGTACTCTCATCTCGGCTATTGTACTCGGGTTAACGTATATCATCATCACTAGAAGATTTAAATTGATTAAAACCTTAACTATCGGTTTTATCCTTTCGCTACTCTTTGTTTACATACCTGTTAATGCAGGTGTCTGGGCAGTCAAATCAATTGGTGTCGAAGCACCTGATGGCTCTTCAATTGGATCCATCTCTGATCGATTTGGTCAAACATTTGATGAAAAAAATATTGAGCGTATGACTTCCAATGGTCGAATCTTTTATATTAAAAAAGGGTTCGAAATATGGAAAGATCAACCTATTACAGGAACTGGCTTTGGAACATTTGGCGGAGCTGCTACAATTGCTTATGGTTCCCCTATCTATGAAGATTATGGAATTGATTTATCCATTTACTTTGAAAATAAAATCTACTCAGATAATCAGTATATCCAAGTGATTACAGAAACAGGTGCAATAGGAGTCCTCTTATTTGCAGCATTTTTATTGACTATGTTAGCTGTTTTCATTCGAGACTACAAACGCTTCAAACACCCATTCAGTGCGTTCATGATTGCTCTATGGCTCTCTACAGGTGTATCTGGTATGTATTATAATATTTGGGAATTGAAGTCTTATGATTTAATCTTTTTCGTGTTACTTGCTGTTTACATGCAAGATAGAAAACAATTTTATAAATAGCACTCACTCGGACCTCTCAGGTTGTTAGCATAGCTAGCTGACAATTTGAGGGGTTTTTTTACTCTATAATAAATGAAATATTATTTAAAAGGAGGACTTATGTCTACAAATCGTATAGACATCGAAAAGAAATAGAAGGTCTTCGGGATGTCGCAACTCTTTTAGTAGCTATCTATCATATTTGGATGCACAGTGTATCTGGAGACGTCGATGTCTTCTTCGTCATTTCTGGACTACTTATCACATATTCTTTACTTTCTATTATTGAAAGACAGGGATCTATTCAACCTATCCATTACATTGTAAAATTACTTAAACGACTTGTGCCGACAACTTTAACTGTTGCATTGACTACATACAGAGTGGGTTGGATAATCCTCCCTAGCTTTTTGAGTAATGATTTAACAAGGCACTTTTTCGCCTCACTATTATTTTTCGAAAATATTCAATTAGCTAAAGATGCGATGAACTATCTAATGAATCAATCAAGTGCAAGCCCTTTTCAACAATTCTGGGCCTTAAGTATTCAGTTTCAATTCTATATCATTTGGATGGGTATTTTTTCACTTGTCTTGATTATTCAAAGGTTCTTTAAACAAATCCTTTCAAAAAAATTCTTTTTATATTTGTTACTTTTATTTCAATCCTTTCATTTGGCTATTCTGTTTTTTTAACAGAACAAAATCAAGCTCTTGCTTACTATCATACCTTGATAAACGTTTGGGAATTCGGAATGGGAAGTTTATTGGCTATCGTACTTCATCAACTCACACTTCAAAAATGGGTGGCTTGGTTAGTGGGATGGGTAGGTTTAATCGGATTAGTCTCTTTGGGTTTAGTAATTTCAGTTCAAGATGTTTTTCCTGGTGCAATTGCTCTATTGCCCGTCCTTTTTACACTCTTTATTTTAATCGCAGGCAATCAATCTACTACATATAGTGCTTATTCATTATTAAGCTCAGCCGTACTCACGAACATAGGAAGTGTTTCTTTCAGATTCTACTTATGGCATTGGCCAATTTTAATTTATTACCTCCATTTATTTGATACAGACAGCGTTCCTTTTCCTCATGGTACACTCATCATTATGATTTCTTTCATTCTCTCTTTACCATTCAATGGATTGAGAAGCCTATCAGAAATAAAAAGTGGGGTAAACAAACAATGCCGATGGGTCTAGGCTATATTGGCATCCTTGTTCTTTTATTCGTCGGATCTGAACAGTATGCAACCTATCAATTTAAACAAGAAAGTCAATCTTCAACAGTAGACGCAAACCATCCAGGTGCAATGATTCAACGAATAGACCAAGTCATTGATTCCAACATCCTCCCTGCCCCTCGTATTGAAATGATTAAACAGGACGTTGCTTCTGTCTATCGCAATGGCTGTTTTGCTAATGATCCTGAAAACAATTTATTAGAATGCGAATTTGGAAGTATCGAAAGTGAAACTATAATT
>JASLCF010000036.1 GCA_030146155.1 Savagea sp. | reverse complement strand
GAAATGCATGTGCGTATGCAGTGCGGAGTTCATAGTCACCATCATCACTTTATTTGTAAAAAATGTGGTAAAACTGAAACAATTGCACATTGTCCTGTAGAACAAATGGTGATCGAAATTCCTGGACATGTCATTCTAGATCATAAATTTGAAATTTATGGCTATTGTCCAACCTGTGCCTGAAAAAAGTCTTTCTAGAATGCCAGACAAGTGGATGAGCTACTAGAAGATGAATTTTCATAGACAAAAAAGAACGAGAACATGTCCAGCATGTTCTCGTTCTTTTTTTAAAGGGTATGAAAGAGTCGTCGAATTTGTTCATTTGCTTGTTGCCAATTATCAACACGGATGACTCCTGAAGGAATAGGTTCTTGATTCCAAGGTGTATCGAAAAGTAAAACGGGAATGCCTAACTCTTCATAAATAGCCACTGCATTGTCATGTTTGTCTTCAAAAAAAGCTTCTACTTGTAACCGTTTTGCGGTAGCTACTTTTTCGTGGCTTCCAATGCAATGAAGTTCATCGAATGGGACTTGATGTTGTTCAAACCATTGTTTTGTAGTTGTTGTGTATTGAGTCGCTCTTGCTGAAATATAGAGTAATTCAAATTGATGTTGCCAATCAGTTAGTACTTTAGCTGCTGTTGTGTGAATAGGAGAAGTGGCATAAATTTCTTCTTCCACTGTTTTCCACCACTTGGAGAAGACAACAGGGTCGACATCAAACGCACGAGTTAAATCATACTCTTTGATATCGGCTAAAGTGAGATTGACGTTAAAGCCTTGATTGATATGAGGAATTAAAGCCGAGGGACTTGTGACAGTCCCATCAATATCAATACCGAATTTAATTTTGTTGTTCGGCATGTTCTAATTCTTCAAGTCTTTTCTTTTCGAAATACTCTTCAGCTAATTTATCAATTTCAATTTTAAGTTCATCAACCATGGTTTCTTCAGGCACTTTACGTACTGTTTTCCCTTTCATAAAGAGCAATCCTTCACCGCGAGCACCAGCAATTCCAATATCAGCTTCTCGTGCTTCACCAGGACCGTTCACCGCACAACCTAATACAGCGACTTTAAGAGGTGCTTTGATGGTTGAAATGTATTCCTCTACCTCATTGGCGATCGAGATTAAATCAATTTCGATACGGCCACAAGTTGGACAAGAAATTAAAGTCGCAGCATTGGATGATAAACCGAATACTTTTAATAATTCACGTGCTACTTTTACTTCTTGTACTGGGTCAGCAGATAAAGAAACGCGTAATGTATTCCCGATACCTGCAGAGAGTAATGTGCCTAATCCAGCAGCAGATTTAATTGAACCTGCGAATAATGTACCTGATTCTGTAATCCCTAAGTGTAAAGGATAATCGAATGCTGCTGCTGCTTTTTTATAAGCTTCGATTGCCAAGTTGACGTCACTTGCTTTAAGAGAAACAATGATGTCATGGAAATCAAGGTCTTCTAGAATTTTAATATGATGCAAGGCACTTTCTACCATTCCATCTGCAGTAGGGTAGCCGTATTTTTTTAAAATATGCTTTTCAAGTGAGCCTGCGTTTACGCCGATACGAATAGGAATGCCTTTTTCTTTAGCGGCATTTACTACTGCCTCAACTTTTTCCCGACGCCCAATATTACCTGGGTTAATTCTGATTTTGTCTGCACCTTGTTCAATAGCAATCAGTGCTAATTTATAGTCAAAGTGAATATCTACCACTAATGGAATATCAATTTGCGCCTTGATGGCACCAATAGAACGTGCTGCTCGTTCGTCTGGACAAGCGACACGAACGATTTGACAACCTGCTTCCTCAAGTCTCTTGATTTCAGCGACAGTTGCTTCAACATCGTGTGTTTTTGTCGTTGTCATACTTTGAATGAATAATTCATCACTACCGCCAATCGTTAAGTTACCTACACGAACAGGGCGAGTATTCGAACGGTGTGTCATTTCTTTCATGATTTTCTCTCCTTAAAAAAGTTTGTATGTTCATTTTATCAGTCTGACGATAGAAAAGACAAGGAAGTTACGCTTTCTCCTTATTTTTTTATAGGTTGCTTAGGATAATAATTGACAATGGTTAATAAATACAGCAAATGAATAGCTGTCGTCACATAAATACTACTTGCCTTAATCAAAGGAATAAAATCAAAAATGAGTGTTAATAAAAGTGGTACCGTCATCGCGACAGCGGTTGATTGCCAAATTTGTCGATAGTCACCTCTTCGTTTCATCAGTTTTAAAAGACCGAGTCCAACAAAAGCAATTAACGATACACGAATGAAGATATAAAAAACAGATACGGTGAATTGAATCAGGAGAGCCAATGGGTATTTTAAAATCCCTAAGTTTTCTCCGTGTTCAATGACGTCATCTGTAGCTTCGAAAAAATCCAAGTCTGTAAATAGAAAACGACCATAAGAAATAGCAGTAAAAAGCGCTACAAATAAAAATAAGTACTTAAATATTTTTCCGATAGGCAATAAACGAAAAGCAGCCATCTTTTTAGGTGAGTTGAATGAAGCAAAAAATAATTGACGCATCTTAATATTCAAAATGGTTCCTCCTACAAATTCAATTCGGTGCGAAAAGTGAATACATTCAGTATACTAAATGGATAGCAGACTGCACATGAAACTGCTCTTGATGAATAGATAAAAATCCAGTGATATGTCAGAACCGTTACAACATTATCCGATTTGTAAACTCAATTGTAAATGCTGTGTAAATTTTATTCATTTCTTATTTACATTTCGTGATTCAATAGTGATAATCATTGAGAGTAAACATTAATTTTTGGAGGTTGGACAATTCAATGGAAATCGACTGGCAACAGATGCTCTTCCAATTTTTCGGAGGACTTGGTATTTTCCTATTTGCAATCAAGTACATGGGAGATGGACTTCAAAAATCAGCAGGGGATCGCCTACGTGCAATATTAGATCGCTTCACAACGAATCCATTCATGGGTGTATTATCAGGTATAGTAGTGACTGTCCTTATCCAGTCTAGTTCTGGAACGACAGTGATTACGGTCGGGTTAGTAAGTGCTGGATTTATGACACTTCGACAAGCAATTGGAGTCATCATGGGAGCGAACATTGGGACCACAGTGACCGCATTTATTATCGGTCTTGATGTGGGAGCTTATGCTTTACCTATCATGGCATTTGGTTCATTTTTAATCTTTTTTGTTAAAAGAGAAAAAGTCAGAAACTTTGGAGAAATCGTATTTGGTTTCGGAGGTTTATTCTTAGGATTAGAAATGATGAGTGAAGGGATGAAGCCACTTCGTTCGATGGCCTCTTTCGCTGATTTTACAGTGACGATGAGTGACCACCCGTTACTTGGCGTACTTGCTGGGACAGTCTTTACTTTAATTGTTCAAAGTAGTAGTGCCACTGTTGGGATTTTACAAGGACTTTATGCAGAAAATCTAGTCGATTTGAAAGCAGCATTACCTATTTTATTTGGAGATAACATCGGGACAACGATTACTGCAATTTTAGCAGCAATTGGAGCATCCGTAGCTGCCAAACGTGCCGCAGCAACTCACGTATTGTTTAACGTAGTCGGCTCTATCGTTTTCCTAGCTATACTTCCGCTCTTTACGATTTATGTGGAGTGGATTTCAAATGTACTACATTTAGAACCGAAGATGCAAATTGCTTTTGCCCACGGTTCGTTTAACGTAGCAAATACGATTTTACAATTTCCGTTGATTGGCGTTTGGGCTTATGTGGTGACTAAAATGATACCTGGCAAAGACGTTACAATTGAATATAAACCGAAGCACTTAGACCCACACTTTATTCAGCAATCTCCTTCGCTTGCTATTGGTCAGGCGAAAGAAGAAGTGATTCGTACAGGAGAATTTGCTGTGCAAGGGTTAAAAGAAACTTATCAATATGTAGTGACGCGTGAAAAAGCACATGCAGAGACTGCTTATCAGATTGAATCAGCAATCAATAATTTAGACCGTGAAATTACAAAGTATTTAGTAGAAATTTCTTCTATGAGTATTTCTGCCGTTGAATCAGCTCGTCACGTTCTACTCATGGACAGTATCCGTGACATTGAGCGAATTGGCGATCACTTTGAAAACATTTTAGAATTAACCGATTTACGCGTGTCCAATAAAGTTTCTATTTCGGACGATGCTATGCAAGATTTAGATAATATGTTCACTTTAACCATCGAAACGGTTGAAAAAGCCATCGAATCGTTAAATACGAATGATGTCGAACTTGCACGCACTGTAGCCGAGAAAGAAGACTTGATTGATAAGATGGAAAGAAAATATCGTAAGAATCATATCATTCGTACAAATGCAGGCGCATGTTCTGCCCAATCAGGAATGATTTTCGTAGATATCGTCTCGAACCTAGAACGAATTGGCGATCACGCAGTAAATATTGCGGACGCTGTTTTAGGTAAACGTGGTTAATGCATAAGAAAAGGATTGTATGCTTGTATAGCGTGCAATCCTTTTTGTTACTCGTTTTTACTTGCTAAATTGAGCATTTCAATTGATGAATGTTCACAAATTTGATACAGTTTAATTGTAGGATAAAAATGTTTCAAACTATGAGGAGGAATGGAAAATGGCTTACAAATTACCAGAATTGCCATATGCATACGATGCATTAGAACCACATATCGATAAGGAAACGATGAATATTCATCATACGAAACACCACAACACTTACGTAACAAACGTAAACGCAGCGCTTGAAGGACACGCAGACCTTGCAGCGAAATCTGTAGAAGAATTAATTTCTAATATGGACGCGATTCCTGAAGATATCCGTACAGCAGTACGTAACAATGGTGGCGGACATGCGAACCATTCATTATTCTGGGAAATCTTATCACCAAACGGTGGTGGAGAACCTACTGGAGCATTAAAAGACGCAATTGATGCAAAATTCGGTAGCTTTGATGCTTTTAAAGAAGAATTCGCTAAAGCAGCAACAACACGTTTTGGTTCAGGATGGGCTTGGTTAGTGAAAGACGGAGAAGGCGTTGCAATTACATCTACTCCAAACCAAGATTCACCATTAATGGAAGGTAAAACACCATTATTAGGCTTAGACGTTTGGGAGCATGCTTACTACTTAAACTACCAAAACCGTCGTCCGGATTATATTCAAGCATTCTGGAACGTTGTGAACTGGGACGAAGTAGCAAAACGCTTTGAAGCATAAGAAATGAAACCTTTACACGTAACGGGACGTCCTGTTACGTGTTTTTTAATTTGAAGAATCAACTTTAAATCGGTGATTATTGAATTAGCCACTACCGATTGATTCGTGTTATAATTTGACTATTGTTTAGCGTAAGGGGGCTTGGATGTGAGCAAATCAAGAAAAAATGCACCACAATTACGAAAGAGGCAAAGAAGGCAACTTGTATTTCGGGTAAACTTCTTATTTTTTGCTGTATTTCTAATGTTTTCAGTGCTCATTTTAAGGCTCGGTTATTTACAAATTGTAACGGGCGACGAATATGTCAGAGAGCTTGCACGTAAAGAAGAAATCTCAGTAAATACGACTATGCCAAGAGGTAAAATATATGATCGATATGGTCATGTATTAGTGGATAATCAACCACAAAATGCAATTACTTATACAAAAGCTTCAGACACACCCGTTCGTACAAAAGTAATTCAAAAAGGACCAGATAAAGGAAAGAAAACGGGTCCTGAAGGAATTCTTGATATCGCAGAAAAATTAGCGGGTTACATTGAGAAAGATGATAAACGAGTGACCATTGGTGATAAACGAGATTTTTGGATTTTATTAAACCCAGAAGCAGCGGCAGAAAAAGTATCTGAAGAAGAACGTAAAGCACTACTGTCAGACGATGCTTTGACGAGTAAAGAAAAAGATCGTGAAATCAACCGATTAACACGTGAAAGAGTGACAGAACAAGAAATCAATGGATTTACGGAAGAAGAATTAAAAGTACTGGCTATTTATCGAGAAATGATGTCGGGCTATGCATACTCACCTCAAATTGTTAAAAATGAAGAAGTGACGGAGGAAGAATTTGCGCTTGTTTCAGAGAGGTTAGCTGAACTTCCCGGTGTGAATACAACAACAGACTGGGAACGTGTGAAATTATCTAAAAGTAATATCTTGGGCTCAACGACTTCTCCTGTAGAAGGAATCCCCAAATCACATCTCGACTATTACTTATCTCGGGGTTACTCTCGCAACGAACGTGTGGGCCGTAGTTATTTAGAGCAACAATACGAAGAGTTATTAGCCGGTCAAAAATCGGTATTTAAAACAGTAAAAAATCGTTCAGGTCAGGTGATTGACACTGAAGTTGTTCACGTGGGAGAGCCAGGGAAAGATATCATTTTATCGACTGACCGAGAACTTGAAATGGAACTTGAGAAACATGTCGAAAATAAATTATTAGAATTGAAAAAAATGGGGACATCAGGTGCCCTTGATGAAGCATTCATTGTCATGATGGATCCCAATAATGGTGAAGTGCTCTCTCTTGTAGGAAAAAAATTGGTGAAAAATGAAGAGACAGGGCAGTGGGAAGCCCAAGATTATGCATATGGGACATTTACAAGCTCAACTGAAATGGGTTCAACTGTGAAAATGGCAACCTTATTAACCGGTTACTCTGAAAATGTTGTGCGAGTGAATGAAACAAAAATTGATGAGCCAATCAATGTCGGTGGGACGATTAAACGATCCCTCTTTAACCGATTTGGTCGTGTAGCTGTCAATGATATCCAGGCAATTGGTCGTTCTTCCAACGTTTATATGTTCCGTATCGCATTTTCTTTAGGAAAGGGCAACTATGTACCTGGACGTCCGATGGCTATTGATAAAAATGCATTTAATGTATTTAGACAATCATTCGGAGCATTTGGTCTAGGAACACCGACAGGAATTGATTTACCAGGAGAAGCGAGTGGATTAGTAGGAAGGGATACATTGACAGGGAAGTTAATGGACTTTTCTATTGGACAATTTGATACCTATACAACCTTGCAAATGGCACAGTACATTTCAACGATTGCAAACGATGGTTATCGTATCGCACCGCGTATGGTAAAAGAGATTAGAGAGCCTTCTCCAGATGGCGAAACGTTTGGACCGTTAATTCAAGAAACTCAGATTAACATCTTAAATCGAATCCCGAATACGGCTGAGGAAATCGCGCAGGTCAAAAAAGGATTAGATTATGTCTATAATGGGCCTAACGGGACTGCTCGTAACCTTTTAAACGGGGCAAGTTACACAGCAGCTGGTAAAACAGGAACAGCCCAAACCTTTAAAGATGGAAAAATGACGATTAGTTTATCACATGTTGGTTATGCACCTGCTGAAAAGCCAGAAGTTGCATTTGCGGTTGTCGTTCCACATGCATCGACAAGTCAATCGTCTTATCCACCAGCAGCAAGCGATTTAGTGCGTTCCTCTTTGGATAGTTATTTTGCTATTAAAGAAAAACGTTTAGCTGAACAAGCTGCGACAGATGTACAGAATAAAATTCAAAAGCCACTAGAAGTGGATGAATTAGAAAAAGAAGATGAACAGTAAAAAAGATCGATTGGATGTGAGCATCCAGTCGATCTTTTTTATTGTTTAGTGATTATTGTTGCAATGTCTTGTTGGGTCATACCTGGAGATAATTCATACGTTCCTAATTGAATACGATTGGCATAGCCTTGGCTGGTTAAGAAAGCATTGAATGCTTCTGCATCTTCTACAAAGCCTGTCTCGTATAACGTTTGTGCGACATCTGGTGAACGTACCCCATCTTCTATTGTAAGGATGAAGCGGGCAGTTGCTTTTGCTGGCGCTTTTTCAATTGCAACAGGTTTCTTTTGAGTTGTATCCACTGTCTCTGTTTTTTCTTCTGCCTCTGCTTCTTTCTTATTTGAGGCTTTTTGTTCTTCACTATACTGTTTATTTTGTTCTTGAAGTTCTTCAATTTTCTTTTTCTGTTGTTCCATTTGTTTGACCGCTGCATTCAATTCAGCAACTATTTTCTCTTGCTTCGCTGAATTAGAATCGGCTTTTTGTGTGGGTTGTAAAGAAAGGGTGGCTCCAATTGTTAGTAAAATAACCCCGAGTGTATAAAGTAATTTTTTCATCTTATTGACCTGCCTCTTTCAGGATACGTAAAATTTCGACTTGAGAGACATTGGAACGCTTTGAAATCTCAGGTAGGGCATATCCTTGTTGATGAAGAGATAAGATTTGGTTCACAATAATGGCATGCACAGGTCCATTGGTTGCTTGTGGTTTTTCAATTTGTACGTTCTTTTGATAAGATGCACGAGGTGTGACAATAAGAAGTTCATCCTCAATCGTTTTTAAACGTTGCTTCATTTCATTTTGTTGTTCAAATAATTGAATAGATAGTTGTTCAAATTTTAAGTCGATTTGAGAAGAAGGCTTTCCAATAAAGAAGGAAAGAATAATACAGATAATTCCTATAGTCATGAATACGATAGCGATCATAAGTTCATACTCCTTTAAACTAATATACTTTGCTATCAGTTTAGCATAGTGCAATTTGAAAGAAAATGCTTCTGTTACAAGAGATTGAGTCAAGTTTTTGTGGGTGATTATTTGATCCAGGTAAAACTCTTCAAAATATAATTAAGTTT
>JASLCF010000026.1 GCA_030146155.1 Savagea sp. | reverse complement strand
GTTGATCGACAAGTGAATGAAGAGATGAATCGCCGAGTGGAGCAATTTGTTTTGAACGAAATACCGACTACTTTAGCGATGCGTGTGCAGTATGAGGCGAAACATGAAGGTGGCGTCTTTAGAGGGGATGAACCATTACGACTTGTTTTTGATCCCACAACGATTCAGTCTCTAGAGGACGCTGAGTAAGCAAAACAGAGGGAGTCATTGAAGCGAAAGGAGTTCATCTTTTTGCTTTTTTTATGCAATTTTAAAAAAAAGCTGGTTGTTTGATTGAAAATAGCCTATGCTCGACATGGAAGAATAAGAAAAAGTGTAGGTGTTGGCATGGGAAAGAGTAATACATATGATGAATGGACAGGGTCAGAAGAGAAAAGAGCTCAATTGTATCGACGTACCTTATGGGTAATTGTATGTTCACAAATGCTAGGTGGGGCTGGTTTAGCAGCGGGTGTTACAGTTGGCGCTCTACTTGCACAAGACATGCTCGGTTCAGAAAGTTTGGCAGGCTTGCCTGTAGGCTTAATTACGTTTGGTTCTGCGCTCACAGCATTTTTAGTGGGAAGAATCACACAGAAAGTAGGCAGACGTATAGGTTTAGGGGGAGGATTTATTGCAGGTGCTTTAGGAGCAGCGGGAATCGTGTATGCAGCGACGACTGATCATTTAGCTCTCCTGTTCATATCCCTATTCATTTACGGGGCAGGAACAGCAACCAATTTACAAGCGAGATACGCCGGAACTGATTTGGCGCTTCCGAAGCAACGGGCGTTTGCGATTAGTGTGGCTATGGTGTCAACAACATTAGGTGCAGTTCTGGGACCGAATTTAGTAGGTGTGATGGGAAATTTTGCTGTAAGTTTAGGGATTCCTCCACTTGCTGGGCCATTTTTATTGGCCGGAACTGCTTATTTCTTAGCAGGGAGTCTTCTACTTGTACTGTTAAAACCCGATCCATTTTTGCTGGCTCAACGCATCGAGGCAAAACGTGTGGAACAGGAAGCAACGCTTGTAGAACCTTCTTTACAGCAAGCAACCAATCGGACAGGCATTCGAGTGGGTGCTTTAATTATGGTGACAACACAAATGGTAATGGTTGCGATTATGACGATGACGCCGATTGCGATGGGCGCACAAGGATTTAGTTTACAAGCCATTGGAATGGTTATCGGTTTTCATATTGCGGGGATGTACCTTCCTTCCTTAGTAACTGGTGTGCTTGTTGATAAGGTGGGGCGTTTACCGATGGCTGTTGCTGCAGCACTGACACTAATGGCTTCAGCCGTTTTAGCTGCTTGGGGTCCAACAGGTTCACTGACAAGTATGACCATTGCCTTAATTTTACTCGGTGTAGGTTGGAATTTTGGACTGATCAGTGGAACAGCTTTAATTGTCGATTCGACTGCATTGGCTTCACGTGCGAAGACACAGGGGGCGGTGGATGTATGGATAGCGATTATGGGTGCTTTAGCTGGATTGGGTTCTGGCATTGTAGTCGCGTATTTTAGTTTTAATGTGTTATGTATCGTCGGTATTTTAGGTTCAATCGCTTTGCTCGCTGTTTTATGGCAAACGCGTCAACAGTTGCAAGTAAAAATTGAATAATGGGATGAAAGACAAGAGCTTACTCGTTTGAATAGAGTTTGCTCTTTTTTACTTGACAATAGAATAACAGATAAGTATATTTAAACATGTATATGAATAAATATGTATAAAATACAACAAACGAAGTAAAGGAGTTTTTAGGATGACTCAACAAGCTAAAGCATTATTTGAAGCTGTTCAACATAAATTAGTTCCTTTAAAACAGTCTGTGACCATTGAATGGAAACAACAAGAAGAAAGATGGACACCCTTATATCCTGCCGCCTTAGATGCATTGATTCTACTCATTCAACAACAGCCTTTTTATATGGATGATTATCAGGAATGGCTACAGCAGCAATCGATTGATTTTTCAATGACCGCTTTGGAGAAAGAGGCACCATTTGCAGATGAAAAAACGCTCAGAGCCATGCTGACTGCCTTATTCAATGGGGAACAGCGAGTAGAAGGAGTATTAGCTAAAGCGTTGGCAGATGGAGTAATTGCTGAAATTATTTGTGCGTTAGAAAAAAGATATACAGAGGAGTCGATTGAAGTGTAATTGATTCAAAAAAAGGGTAGAGTAAAAGAAAGGAGTGTGACTAAAATGAATTTTTATGATTTTACAATGGAAGATATTCAAGGAAATGCGGTAGATTTTTCGGATTATCAAGGAAAAGTTGTGCTTGTTGTCAATACGGCAAGTGAATGTGGTTTTACACCGCAATTTGCTGGACTTGAACGTTTGTATCAAACTTACCGCGAACAAGGTTTGGTTATTTTAGGTTTTCCTTGTAATCAATTTGGTAAGCAAGACCCAGGTACAGAAAGTGAAATTGAAGAATTTTGCCAAGTGAATTACGGAGTCACTTTTCCAATGTTTGCAAAGATTGAGGTCAATGGAGAGAATGAAGCACCTTTATACAGTTGGTTGAAGGAAGAAAAAGGGGGCATGTTAGGGGATGCCATCAAATGGAACTTTACAAAGTTTTTAATTGATCGCGACGGTGAAGTCGTTAAGCGCTTTGCTCCTCAAACAGCTCCAGAAAAACTATCAGAAGATATCGAAGCCCTTTTATAAGGCTTAACACTCTTGCTAAGTAGCAGGAGTGTTTTTTTAGGTTCTATCATGGACAACGTTCGTGAAAGAAAACCAACTTCTCTTGGATTGAGGAGAAGATGCTAGAATATTGCTCAACTTCTTCTCATGATTCAATAGAAAACAATGACAATTCATTGCTCATCACGTCTTGCAGT
>JASLCF010000221.1 GCA_030146155.1 Savagea sp. | reverse complement strand
TGTTAGTTACATCTTTTCAATTTAAAGAGAGAGAGAAAGACAGACATGCACGCAATAGAGTTCCATCTCTTCACACCACTAGAGAGTTATCGTTAGTGGAACATTCAATTCTATCTCGACAATCCATTCACAAGTTCAGCGTGGGTTTGGAATTTGCTTTTTAAAGTTGTGATAAGCAAGCAATAACTTATTAGCTTATCTCGTAAGACAACTAGCAATCGCTTCTTAATTATTTATCTGAAGAGCACACATAAACTCACAAAAAGAATTACATCACTTCACAACGCTAGAGCGTGAATGATAGGTTTTAATCCAATCATCCATTCCTTCATCAAGTGTGTAAGTATTCATTTCAGCTGAGCTTATTATATTTGTTGGAATTAGAGGTGTTTGTGTTCTTGTTTTATGGCATAATGATGGTAATTATTGATTGTGAATGTGTGAGGGGGATGTGTGTTGCCGATTTTAATGGTGGAACAACCGGATGTTCTTTTTGTGAATGATGCGATTCGTTTACGAAAATTTGATGGGGTTTTTGATTTTGCGCTTGATTGGTATCAAGACGAAGAAACGTTGATGCTTGTGGATGGGGTGTATCAGCCTTATACGATGGAAAGGTTGAGTCGCATGTATATGCATCTTGATCAACAAGGTGAACTGTACTTTATTGAAGTACGAGAGAATCATGTATTTATTCCGATAGGAGATGTGACCTTTTCTCGTGAGGATATGCCTATTGTGATTGGAGTCGCAGCTTATCGAGGGCGTGGGATTGGAAGAAAGGTAGTGACGCGGTTGATTGAGCGTGGGAGGCAACTTGGTTATTCTTCCCTTGGGATTCGTGAAATTTTCAGTCACAATCAAGGGTCACAGCAGTTATTTCAAAGTGTAGGCTTTCAAAAGTGTGAGAGAACTGAAAAAGGGCATCGGTACAAATTGGTATTGTAAATAAGAAACGCCGATGGAATGAATCCTAAGGTAAGGTTCAAACGTAGAACAATCAAAGGGAGGGGTAGGGATGGAGAGAAAATATTGTACGCAATGTGGTCATACGATTGAAAAAGTAAATGAGTCTCAATACAAATGTCCGGCTTGTGATGCTGTTTTTCAAGAAAAACAACAAGATAGAGAAAGTTATTCTGCTGACAACCAACCACGCACTTCTTCAATGAACGAACAGATGAATCGTGAGAACAAAGAAGATCACACAGGGGCGCAAGTATTCATATTTATGATTATTGCAGGGTTTGCGTTATTCTTTTGGATTACAACAAAGGATGCTTGGTTTGGTTTGGACATGCCATTTTCAGATAATATTTCATCCGTAACAGAAGAATGGTCGGAATATGATGACTTTGATACACTTCCGCAAACGATGCATGCGCGTGAAGAATTACTTTCTGGGTTGAATAAACAATCAATCGAACAATTGGAAGACATTGATGAAGAAGGCGTTATTGAATGGGTACTATTCGAGCAAGATGATGATATCTACCTTGCTCCAACTGTCTGTGACTCGATGTGTACCACCTATTATTTATTGCCTCAAAGTATTTTTGAATCCAACACAATAGAAAATCATTTAATTTCACCGATGTATCAAATCGAAATATTTGAATAATCATTCGATGCATTTAACCTTCTTTCTTCACTGAGTGGTGTAGAAAGAAGGTTTTTTTGTGTAATGTCTGTCTCAGCCTATAGTTCTTCATTCCCTCTTTGGCTTAATTTCTGTTATGATAAAGAAGAATAAGTGATTGAAATGAGGGCTTTTAATGGAAGAAGAAAGAATGGTTCCTTGTAAAAAATGTAGTGCAACTGTTACTTTACATGGTGAAGATGTTGTAACTTGTCATCAATGCGGGGCAACTTATACAGATGATGATTACCCGATTAATCCGGATTGGACGCCGAATGCTGCAGCTGCAGTTCGTGAAACGGGTTATATTATGATAGGAATCATCGTAGTGATCCTTGCGTTTATTTTATTTGTATAGGAGTGAAGATTGTGGCAATCATTGCGGAGAAAGAGATAGAGGTACGTTATGCAGAAACGGACCAAATGGGTGTCGTTTATCATGCGAATTATGTGATTTGGATGGAAATTGGTCGGACTGCGTTGATTCAGGCATTAGGGTTTAATTATGCTGCATTAGAAGAAGAGGGCTATTTATCGCCTGTATTAGATATCGCCGTAACCTACCGTCAACCTGTTACTTTTGGTGAAACGGTGACAGTTAGGACGTGGGTGCAGTCTCACGGACGTGTACGCACCGTGTATGGCTATGAAATTGTACGACAAGATGGAGTCGTGGCTTGTAAAGCGACCTCTACGCATGCGTTAGTTGAAAAAGAGACTTTTCGTCCGGTGAGCTTGAGTAAAATTGATCCAGCGTGGGATGAAGCTTATCGTGTGAATGTGTGTGAGGGCTAATGGCATTTGGGATTCGCCGAGCGGAGTTACGCTTATGGCAGCAACGTGTATTGAACGGAGAGATTGCTTTTTTAACGGATTTCCGAAAGAAGTATCCCATCCTCAAGGGATGTGAAGGTACGAATAGTACCAATA
>JASLCF010000210.1 GCA_030146155.1 Savagea sp. | reverse complement strand
TGATGCGTTACAAACTGATGAATTATGCCCATGTAACCGTGCAGTAGGCGGCGAAACTCTATAATTTAGAGTTAAGGCTATAAGAATAGAACCACGCTAATAGCGTGGTTTTTTTATTGTATTAAATTTATTAAAAATATCTGTGCTTAATATAGTTCCCGTAGGAAATTAGACAGTTATAAATCGCCCTAAAGTTATTGCTTAGGTTTCTTTTTAGCGCGAGGATGCGCTGAATCGAATACTTTGGATAAATGCCCAAAATCTAAATGCGTATATATTTGCGTAGTTGATATATCAGCATGTCCTAGTAATTCTTGTACGGATCGAATATCTTGGCTGGATTCCAATACATGCGTTGCCATAGAATGACGAAACATGTGAGGATTCACTTTTAGCCCTTTGCCAAGTTTATCCGCAATATACTTTACTCGATTGCTGATTTGTCGGCTTGTAAGGCGATTGCCTTGCTGTGTAATAAATAAAGCATTGTCTTGCTTCATCCATTGATCACGAATCACAAACCATTTTTGTAAAGCTTCTTTAGCTTTATTACCTAGCGGTACAATGCGATCTTTACCGCCTTTACCGTCTACAACTCGAATCTCATTAGCGGACATAGCAATGTGTTTGAGATCTAATTCAGTCAATTCTGATAAACGCACACCAGAACTGTAAAACAACTCACAAATGGCTAAATCTCTTATTTCTAAAAGATTATTTTCATCAGGTGTTTGATCTAATAATTCTTGAATAGTATCGACGGCAATGATTTTAGGTAAAGCTTGCTGTACTTTTGGTGTTCTTACTAAGCGAGCAGGATTAGATTTTATGATTTCTTGCGCTTCTAAAAAATCAAAAAATACACGAATACTGGCTAGATGTGTTTTTAAGCTCGTCAATGATAAAGGTTTTGTGAATGTTGGATGCTTCTTATCGCCTTTATTGCGATAAATAATATATTTCTGTAAACAAGATTGATCACAATCTTGCCATGATGAAATTTGGCGATCAGTTAAATATTCAGTTAACTGATGCAAAGTTAATGATTTAATTTCGACACTTCTTGGTCGATAACGCTGTGAGAACTGATCCAAAAAGAGATCAACAGAAATGATTAGGTTATTCATAACCTTTACGAACATCTCTTAAGCGCTGGCGGTCTTTTTTATCAGGTGCTTTGTCAGGCTTTGGATTATGTACGAGCTTTTTCATTTCTCGATCTTCCATTCGTTTGGCTAGGCTCTCTTCAGTTTCATGATAGAGCAGAACAGCTACTTTTGCAGGACCACGAATTTCACTCAAGTCATCAACGATGATTGTTAATTTTTCGCCTGCTTTTTGAATGATTAAAGTATCTTCTATTTTAATTGTACGGGCAGGTTTGGCTCTATCGCCATTAACTTCCACTTGATTCTTTTCTATAGCTTCAACAGCCAAACGGCGAGTTTTAAAAAATCTCGCCGCCCATAACCATTTATCGAGTCTCATTATTTTACAGCTGCTGTTGCTTCAGCTTCACTTGAGTCAGAATCTTGTTCATTTTCTAATAAAACAATATTCAACTCTAAAACATCACAGCCATCTTCTTTATCCATTGCAACTTTGATTTGATCGCTGTCGATAGGCATATATTTACGCACAACCTCAAGGATATCTCTTTGTAATGCTTGTAAAAAATCTGGTTGTTGTGAAGGTGAATCTTGGTTTCTTTCATGAGCAACAATGATCTGCAAACGCTCTTTAGCGATTGAAGCTGTCGATGCCTTCTTTCTTCTTTTAAATAGCGCGCTAAACATAATTAACCTCTAAACAATTTTTTAAAGAAGCCTTTTTTCTCCGCTTCAATGAATCGATGTGGTTTATCTTCACCTAAGAAGCGAGAGATAATGTCCTCGTATGCTTGACCTGCATCTGCATGTTCATCCAAAATTACTGGAATACCAGCATTTGAGCTTTGTAATACAGCTTCTGATTCTGGCACAACACCCAATAATGGAATGCCCAAGATTTCTAAAACATCCGTTACAGATAACATATCGCCAGATGCAGCACGTTCAGGGCTGTAACGATTCAAAATCAAATGTTGTTTGATCTCTTCGCCTTTCTCGGCTTTAGCTGTTTTGCTAGATAAAATACCTAATATACGATCTGAATCTCGTACAGAAGATACTTCTGGGTTAGTTGTTACGATCGCATCATCAGCAAAATACATTGCGAGTTGAGCGCCTTTCTCAATACCAGCAGGTGAATCACAAATGATGAAGTCAAATCCTAAGTCTTTTAAGCCTTCAATCACTTTTTCAACGCCTTCGATAGAAAGAGCGTCTTTATCACGTGTTTGTGATGCAGGTAAAATGAATAGGTTTTCTAGGCGTTTATCTTTAATCAAAGATTGTTGGAGTGTTGCTTCGTTATTTACAACATTAACAAAATCATAAACTACGCGGCGTTCACAACCCATGATCAGATCTAGATTACGTAAACCTACATCAAAATCGATCACAGCTGTTTTATTACCACGTTTTGCTAAACCTGCGGCAATACTAGCACTTGTCGTGGTTTTACCAACGCCACCTTTGCCTGAAGTTACAACTATTACTCGTGCCACATTTGACTCCTAGTTCTTGTGTTTAAAATTCTTTGGTAAATTGTTCGATTTTTAAATCATCATTTTCAAGATAGATTTGTACAGCTTTGCCGCGCCACTCATCTGCAATGGATTCTAATACTTTATATTTTCCTGCAATAGAGACGAGCTCTGCTT
>JASLCF010000205.1 GCA_030146155.1 Savagea sp. | reverse complement strand
CATAATATGTGTTAATTTTTTGAATTCTTTTTCTAAGAGATGTTTATAACCGATTTCTTGATAGATTTTCATTAAACTAAAATAAAATTCTTCGTGATAAGGATAGAGGGACTGTGCGTAGAGTAAGAGTTGAATCGCTTCATCCCATTCTTCAACATCAGTTAAGTGAAAAGTTAATTCGTTAATGACAGTAATCCATTGCATTTGATACTTTTCATGTTCTCCAATAGACCAAATGTATCCTTCATCTTCTAAAAGCCCCTTATTGTATAGGCCAATCAATTTCCGATGAACTTCAAATTGATTTCCTCTTTGTTCGAATAATTCATTCCACTTTTCAATATCGGTAAATAACTTGTCACATTTGATAAGATACATATCATTTTGATTATCTATTTCGATAGGAAGAGCATGTTCTGTAATGACTTTACGTATTTGGTAGATGGTTGTATAGAGTAAATTGTAACTTTTTTCAATAGATTCATTTTCAAAGAAAAGATCAATCAGTACTTCTTTTTTGATCAAAGTATTTTGATGAAAGATGAGATAGGTAAACAGCTCTTTTGCTTTTTTGGTTCGCCATTTAATATCTAAGGCTTGTTGATTTTTATAAATATCAAGTTGCCGAAAAAGCTGGATGTAATAAATAGGTTGACTATCGGGCAAAGTACATTTTTCAATTGCTTTTTTTAAACGCTTAGGTGTAGTTGGTTTTAAAAGGTAGTCCGTTACTTCTATTTCAAAAGCTTCAATCGCATAATCTGGATAAGCAGTATGAAAAATGATGTTGGTATCAGGTAATTTTTCTCTAATATTTTTTGCAATAGTTCTTCCACTTAATTCAGGCATGTGAATATCTAAAAATACAATAGAAGGTTTATTTTTCAAAACATAATGTAATCCTTCTTTAGCGTTAGTAAAGTAGCTCGTATCGAGGTAAGAATGTGTAGTCTCTTTTTTATATTTTTCAATCATTGAGACGAGATGTAAGGCGGCATGTATTTCATCTTCTATAATGACAATCCCCATATGAATAATCCTCCTCTTAATTATATTTATATACCTATTATATGAACAACTTCTGTAATAAAACTAAACATTTGGATTATTTTACTAAATAACAGTTTTTGTACAGATAATGCTCAAGAAATGTTCAACGCCCTCTATTAAGATTTATTCTGATACTCATCATATATTTTAGGAGGAATATAGCATGTCAAAAAGCAAAGGATTCGCTTGGATAGCCATATTATTATTAATTGTTCAACTGATGATGCCGTTAACTACAGTGCAAGCATTGGCTGATCAATTAAAAGAGGACGAACGAGTCGATATCCAAGAGGAAGTAATGAAAGAGGTAACAGAATCTGATTCGACGTTACCAATAGAATTAGCTGAAGAGGTATCAGATTCAGCTGAACAGATTGACGAAATCGGTGAAGTTCTTGAGTTACAGAGCGAGGAAGCAAATATAGAGAATAATAGGGAAGTCCCTACTTTAGCCACAACACGCTCTGGGGGACAAGCGAGTGTGAGAATTACAGATTTTTCGTTTACTCCAAATGAATTAGTCTATACAGCTGAATCTAAAGGAACTTTCAATATGTCTTTTGAAAGTACTGCAGATAAAGGGAAAGTAGAAGCGGGCAGTTCTTTTTCATTTCATTTACCACCTAACATTAGAGGGTTTAATAGCTCAATACCACTTAAAATGAATGGGCAACCTATTGCGACATGTGATGTGAACGCAGGTAACGTCACTTGTACGTTTTTACCAACTAATTTAGAAAACATTAAAGGTGAGCTGGAGTTTACTTATGAACCGACAGGCATCCATTTAGATGAAGAGTTACGAACGAATCTAAGCGGACTGGCAACACAAGAAAAGACAATGACAGTTACTCAACCAGAAGCTGGCAGAGAATCTGTATTTTTTTATAAAACAGGTCGTATGGATGCAAGTAATCCAGAGGTGATTGATTGGTGGTTATCTTTTCCAGAAAATTATCCTCACCCAGGGAATAAAGGTACGATTACCATTCAAGATAAAATAGGACCAGGTCATGAATTAATTGAATCTTCTATTAGTGGTGGAGATGAAGGAACTTTTCAAAAAACAGCAGATGGTTTTTCGATTCAAGTTTCTTACCTAGACAAAGGGAATGGGCCAGCTTATGAAACAGTTACCTATCAAACCCGTGTCACTGATCCAAGTCTTGCATCATTTGAAAATCACTATGAATTATCGTCAACTGCAGAGCACACGCTAGATGATGAGAAAATCGAAAAAAAGGGAGGACATACAGTTTTAAATGTATCGTCAGGAGGCTCGGGTTCTGGTGACTTGCCTGAACAAGGTGTTGTCAGAATTATGAAGGTAGACGAAGCAAATGAACAACTCCTACTCCCAGGAGCGACATTTGCACTTTACTCTGCAGATGGAAAATTAGTCCTTGCTGATTTAATCACTTCTTCAGAGGGTGTAATTGAGACGAATCCTCTTGAACCAGGCGCTTATTATTTAGAAGAAAAAGCTGCGCCAGAGGGCTACTTATTAGACCCACAACGACATCCTTTTACAATAGGGGAAGAAGCAACAGAAGGTATTATTAAAAAAATTACCAATCAAAAAATCAGTACAATTAATGTAGAAGTAAGTAAATTATGGGAGGGCGACACGATTGAAGAGCGTCCAACATCGATTCAAGTTACTTTACTTCAAAATAATCAGCCGATCAAAGAGGCTACTTTATCATCTGAAAATGACTGGAAAACTAGTTTTACAAATTTACCAGCGACTGATGACCGAGGTAATGCTTATAGCTATACAGTAGAAGAGAAAAAAGTTGAAGGTTATGAAGTGAGTTATGAGAACGAAGGAAATAACTGGA
>JASLCF010000161.1 GCA_030146155.1 Savagea sp. | reverse complement strand
TCATCAGTTTACCCTGCCTTTCTTACCCTACGAGCTCAACGATTTTTTGTGCACCGTCTGCCATTGTATCTGCTGGAATAATTGCTAAACCAGATTCGCTTAATAATTGTTTACCACGCTCTACGTTAGTACCTTCTAAACGTACAACTAATGGCACTTGTAATTTAACTTCTTTCGCTGCTGCGATAACACCTTCAGCAATAACGTCACATTTCATAATTCCACCGAAAATGTTAACGAAAATTCCTTTAACGTTTTCATCTGAAAGAATAATTTTAAATGCTTCAGTTACTTTTTCTGCTGTAGCACCGCCCCCAACGTCAAGGAAGTTAGCAGGTGAACCGCCGTAGTAGTTAATCGTATCCATCGTTGCCATAGCAAGTCCAGCTCCGTTAACCATACATCCGATATTACCATCTAAAGAAATATAGCTTAAATCATGTTTAGAAGCTTCGATTTCTTTTGGATCTTCTTCAGATAAGTCGCGTAATTCTTGAATGTCTTTATGACGGAATAATCCGTTCTCATCGAAGTTGAATTTCGCATCTAATGCGATAACGTCATCTTCTTTTGTTACGACTAATGGGTTAATCTCAACGATTGACGCATCTTTGTCAATAAACACTTGGTAAAGACCTAGCATGAATTTAGCTGCTTTGTTTACAAGGTGTGTAGGGATGTTCATATTGAACGCCATACGACGCGCTTGGAAACCTGTTAATCCAACAACTGGATCGATTACTTCTTTGAAGATTTTTTCAGGTGTAGCTTCAGCTACCTCTTCAATGTCCATTCCACCTTCTTCAGAACCCATTAATACAACTGAGTCTGTCGCACGGTCAACAATTAAGCTGAGGTAATATTCTTTTTCGATGTTTGAACCTTCTTCAACCATCAAACGTTGAACTTCTTTACCTTCTGGACCTGTTTGTGGTGTTACTAGCACTTTGCCTAGTAATTCTTCAGCGTAGCCACGTACTTCGTCTAATGACTTAGCAATTTTAACTCCGCCTGCTTTCCCGCGTCCACCAGCGTGGATTTGAGCTTTTACTACAAACACATCAGTGCTTAATTTTTTTGCAGCTTCTACAGCCTCATCTGGTGTAAATGCTACATGTCCATTTGAAACAGAAACTCCGTATTCACGTAATAACTGTTTACTTTGATATTCATGGATATTCATCTTACATCCTCCAATCAAACTTTTAAACTCTTTACTACCAATACCATTGTAATAAAGAACTCAATCTTTGTCCATATATTGCACTGTAAATTCTACCTTAACAATGCATTCTCTCAGTTCATTCATTTATTCTGTCCTTTATCCACTTGATAGATGAAAGCGAATACTTCCGCGACAGCATTGTAAAGTGACTCCGGAATAGACTCATTAATATCCAGTTCTCCAAGCAACTGAACTAAATTAGGATCCTCTTGAATTGGCACCTTATTTTCTTCTGCACGCTGCAAAATCTGTTCAGCAATGAGTCTTTTTCCTTTTGCTATGACTTTAGGTGCATCCCCTTTTTCAGGCTCATAACGAAGAGCAATGGCTTCTTTTCTTTTTTCAAACGCCGTCATATTCTCACATCCACACCAGTTGTCGACACATAATTGTCAAACTCTTGCTTAGGAACTTTAACAGGTTCTCTCTCCTGCATCGGTTTAAAATAAAGACCTGACAAGCGATAATCATGTGTCTGTAACCCTTTTTTTAAGTCATTGATTGGTAATTGACTATTTTGTTGAATTCCTGTCGTATCGTTATAAATCGTCACGGATACAATTCGATTTTGTACTTGCATGTCAATCACTGTTTCTTGGATATGTTCTAAATCCAAATAAAACAAAACACGCGCAAAATTCTCGTCTATTTTACCATCTTCTGTTGTTTTCCCTGACCATTCAAGCATCGCTTCAATTTTCTTACCTAAGAAGTTTAATGGCACTTGCATCACTAATTGTTGAATATGTTGATCTTGACTCGCTAAGACTGGTAATTGCATTCTTGCTACGAGCTGCTCGACTGCCTCACGTGTTGTAAGGGGTAAGGATGCTTCTTGTAAAAGTTGGATAAGTTGTGGCTTTAATTGAGTGGCTAACTGTTCTAAAGCCTCTGTTTTTAGCACTTGCGCTTCATAATTCATTCCTAGTTGTTGAAAAGTGTGCTGAATTAATTGTTTGAATGCCGCGCCGTCCATCTTCGAAAGAACGAGTTGCTCTGCATTTTGAGTTTCTTGTGCAACTGGTTGCTGCATCATCAATTGTGTCATCCGTTCTAACACTTGGGGCGGGAGTCGTTCAATGGTTGCGAGCTGTTCTGTTGTTTTAGCACCAAAAGGTTGTGTTTCTTTTTGTTGCGCAGCTTGTTGACTGAATAAGTGAATAATTTGTTGTGTAAATTGCTGTTGAGTGGTCATTGGCGTTTGCTGATCAGCTTGTTGACTGATTGGCTGAACTAAATTATTCAACTGCTGTTGTGTAGTGATAGCTAAAGATGGGAGTTGGCTCAACTGTTGCATCATTTGATTTTGTTGTATTGACGTCATAGATTGATTGGGTTGTTGCATTAATTGTTGCAGTTGACGAACTAATTGATTCAAATCCAAGGCTTGTTCTCTTGTCATCGGCATCGGTTCCATTGGACGCGCCAAAGCTTGTAGGATTTCTTGTTGAACAATTCTTAAGAGCGGCGCTACATTTTCTTGTTTCATCAGTTGCTGTAATGATTGCAATTGAGTGAGTTGATTGACTTTATCTTGTACAGGAGCTCCTAATTGTTGCATCATTTGATCAAATTGTTGTCGTACAGATTGAAGTATCGTTTCGTCCGCCTGAATCATTTGAATCACTTGCGCTAACAAAGGCATGAAGGGCTCTTTTTGAGCAAATTGTAACATTGCAGTTACATTAGCTGCTGTAATCGGTTGAGCGATAGTTTGCAACTGTTTAACAGCTTGAACAAGAGCAGTAGCTGAAAGTTGTGGCTGTTGCTTTAAGAGTTGCTCTAGTTGAACCAATTGCTCCTTCTGTAACGGTACTTTTTGTTGTAACATTTGCTGAACAATTTGCTGCATTTCCTTCGTTTGTGGCAATTTTAAATGGTCGATCAATTGACTTACAGATTGCTTTAAATCTTGCGACACCGGTTCGGTCATCACCTTTAATTTTAGCTCAGGTGAAGTTTCCATCACTTGAAAAAAATGTGCATCTCCTGCTTTCATCGGCACTTCTAATTTGGCAACCAATTGTTCTTTCCCAATTTGAACTTGTGCTGTTTGTCCAGGAAATAACTGTGTGATTTTACCATGAAAAATTTGACCTTCTTTCATTGCTTGTGATTGTGCGACTGGTTGTGTTGGATGAGTGGATGTTGGAGACTGGATATGCATTTACAAACCTCTTTCTTGTAACCACGTTTTTACAGGTTCAAATGTTGTTCGGTGTTCAGAAAGTATACCGTGTCGTTGAATCGCTTCTAAATGTTGCTTCGTTCCATACCCTGCATGTTGCTCAAATCCGTATGCGGGATATCGTTTGGATAATTCATCCATATAAGCATCTCGGGCAGTCTTGGCTAGAATAGAAGCCGCGGCAATCGTCAAACTTTTAGCATCTCCCTTAATGATTGAATGATGGACATATTTTTTCTCTAATGGCATCGCATCTGTTAGTGTCAATTGTGGACATAAATTTAGTTTTTCAATACTTTGCTGCATGGATTGTCTCGTCGCTTCGTAGATATTCAATTCATCGATAGTCGAAACGGGTTGAAAATGAATGGCATAACGATAAGCATGCTTCTTGATTACTTCAGCTAATTCGTTTCGTGCTTCTTTCGTCAATGCTTTAGAGTCATCTACATGAAGTAATGCTAAAGGATAATCTTCGAAACAAACTGCGGCTGTTACAACTGGTCCTGCTAAAGGGCCTCTCCCCGCTTCGTCTACCCCTACAAGCCATACGCCTTCTTCTTTGTATTGTTGATCAAACGTTACTTTTTCTTTAAACGCTGATAGAACTTCTGCTTGTTTAGCGACTCGTTTATCATACTGCTTGATAAGCTGCTGAACGCCCTTCCTTTTATCTTGACGTAATTCTATAAGCTTATGGTCATCTATATGGTCTTGTTGTAAATAGTTTTTCACTTCATTAATTGTCATTTCATCATCACCTATTCTTTATGTATTATCGGTTGTTTTCATTTGATTTCGAGTATTTTCCTCTCATTCTATCCTTTATCCTACGCTTTTTTCAAAGTTCAATCACAATCAAAAAAAGATGTGCTAGGTTTATTCAACCTATACACATCTCCTTATTTCGGAAAACCGATACTAGACATTGGCCAAAATGTGAGACTTGTTTTACCTACGACTTCTTCAATTGGAATTACACCAATTGCACGTGAATCAATACTTCGTCGACGGTTATCTCCAAGTACAAATAAATGACCTTCTGGTACAGTCGTCGATCCTATTTTTTGACTTAATTCAAAATCTTCAGTAAAAGACCCTACTCGGTCCATTGCTTTGAATTCATCTAAGTACGGCTCTGAGACTTGTTCATCATTTACAAATAATTGATCATTTTCATAACGTACAGTGTCGCCTGGTACACCGATGATACGCTTTACAAAATCTCGACCATCTGGTGAGTGAAAAACAATGATATCTTGTCTCTTTGGTTCAGATAGACGGTATGAAATTTTATTGACAAACATACGATCACCATCATGCAAAGTAGGCTCCATGGATATGCCATCTACCAAGATTGCTGAAAATAAAAAAGTTCTTGCTAGAAATACAAGGACAAGTGCAATCCCGATTGATTTTATCCACGACCATGTTTCGCTTTTTTCAACAGTAGGAGACTGTTGCTCTTCCATTCCCGTCAACTCACTTTCCTCATGTACTCTACTTCCTAATTTATAGTAAAACGAGGAAGCTTTCAAGTCTTTTATCAAACACGGTCAAAGGTAAGTACGCCAAAAACACCTGTACGAATATCCTGAATAATACTTCGAGACACCTTATCATAATCGATGTCCCCATCTTGTTCATACGCATTTTTTTGACGACCGATTTGATCAAAGGCATCGACGACCTGTTCTCCAACTTCATGTATGCCATATTGTTTGAAAAGGCGTTCTGGATAATATTCTGCTAAAAAACGCAACCCATAAATTGCAACATCATCTAAAGGTAAAACTTGATCTTTGATGGCCCCCGTCACTGCCAATTTATAGCCTACCGTAGCATCTTCAAACTTTGGCCATAAGATACCCGGTGTATCTAGTAACTCCAGTCTTTTCTCCACTTTAATCCATTGCTGTGCACGTGTAACACCTGGCATATTTCCTGTCTTCGCAATGTTTTTATTAGCTAATCGATTAATCAAAGTTGACTTACCAACGTTCGGTATACCTACAATCATTGCTCGTATAGCACGTTCCCTTACGCCACGTGCCTTGAGTCTTTCTCTTTGTTCCTTTAATACTTCTTCAGCTAAACGAATGACATCTTTCAAGCCTGTCCCTTTAAAAGAGTTAATGGCTACTGCAGGAATCCCCATTTCATCGAATTTACGAATCCATGCGGCTGTTTGAAAATCATCCGCCAAATCTTTTTTATTTAAAATGATTAAACGTGGTTTTTGTTGTATCACATCATCAATCATTGGATTTCGTGAAGACAGAGGGAGTCGGGCATCAACTAGCTCGAAAATAATGTCGACTAATTTTAATTGTTCTTGTACTTGACGCTTCGCTTTAGCCATATGGCCTGGAAACCATTGAATTGTCATTGTCATTCCTCCTTATTTTTTAAGACCTATATTTGCAAGAGGCCAAAAAGTGAAGCTTGTCGTTCCAACAACTTCTTCTATTGGAACAAACCCAATACTTCTTGAATCTCTACTCAGTCTACGATTATCTCCTAATACAAATAAATGTCCTTCAGGGACCTGGGACACTTGAAGTAAGTCTTCTAAATCAAAGTCCTCTGTCAACCCTTCTATCGGCAAATCATTTTTTAAAGCTTGTAAATACGGTTCTTCTACTGGTTGTTCATTCACATATAAAATATCTTTCTCATAGCGAATTCGATCCCCAGGTAAGCCGATAATGCGTTTCACAAAATCTGTCCCGTCTGGTGAATGGAAAACGATGATTTCCTGTTGCTTAGGTTCCATCAGTTTATATTTGATTTTATTCACAAACATGCGGTCTCCACTTTGTAACGTAGGTTCCATTGATACACCATCAACAATAATTGCTGAGAATAAAAACGCTTTGGCAAACCAAACGAGAATGAGAGCAAGACCAATTGATTTTGTCCATTCCCATATTTCATTCTTCTTCGGCTGTTGCTCTTGTTGTTTTGTCATTGGATTCCCTCCATCGAGTTGGTTGGCAAATGAAGAAATTGCATATGTTGAGGAGGCCAATAAATAAATTCCATTCTTCCCATCAATTGACTCTTATGCACAAGACCAAAATCACGCGAATCAAAACTATTCGTTCGATGATCACCTAATACAAAATAATGATCTTTTGGGATTGAATGAGGAGTATAAAAATCATCCGTGTAGGGCTTGATCGAAGATTGGATAGCGTGTTGAAGAAATGGCTCTTCCTTTTTTACTCTATTGATAAACAACTGGTCATCTATGTAATGAATCGTTTCATTAGGCAAGCCTATAATTCGTTTCACATAATAATGTTCTTCATTTACAGCTAATAATACAATATCAAACCGTTGGGGTGATTGCGACTTGTATGCTGAAAGATTCAGTAAGAGACGGTCTTGATCGTGTAAAGTAGGATACATCGAATCTCCTTTTACTGCACTACTTCTATAAAAATAAGTCCCCACGAGTGAAGCCGTTAGTTGAGCAGCAAGAATTAAACCAATTAACCCGATTGTTAGTCGCCATCTGTCTTTTACTAAATCTGTTGTATACAAAAGTTTCACTCCTCATCCATAGAATGAAAACAGCTCTTTCTAACGAGTAGAAAGAGCCGTTCAAATGGTTGTCTGCAATGACTCCATCAGTGAATAGTCGATTAGCGACGTTCAGTGATACGAGCTGCTTTACCGTGTAAGCTACGTAAGTAGTAAAGTTTCGCACGACGAACTTTACCGCGACGAGTTACTTCGATTTTAGCAAGTTTAGGCGTGTGTAATGGGAAAGTACGTTCAACACCTACACCGTTTGAAATTTTACGAACAGTGAAAGTTTCTGAGATACCGCCACCACGACGTTTGATTACAACACCTTCGAATAATTGGATACGTTCGCGAGTACCTTCAATAATTTTAACATGAAGACGAACTGAATCTCCTGCACGGAATTCTGGATGTTCTGTGCGTAATTGATCTTTTGTAATTTCTGCAAGTAATTTTTGCATGACTATCTCTCCTATTTGTCCAATGCTCATGCACATCTATCATTGCAGCGGAACATCAGTTAATCTATACTTTTACATAAAAGTACATTTTATAATATATCACAGTTGTTCTTTTCTAGCAACTGTTTTTAAGAAATCTTGATCTTTTTTAGAAAGCGCTACATGTTGTAGTAAATCAGGGCGGCGGTTCACCGTGCGTAGAAGGGATTGCTCTCTTCTCCAGTTCTCTATATGCGCGTGGTTACCTGATAATAAAACGCTTGGCACCTTCCAGCCGTTATATTCAGCAGGACGGGTATATTGTGGATGCTCAAGTAAACCTGTTGAAAATGAATCGTCTTGATGACTGACTTCATTTCCTAACACCTCTGGCAATAAGCGTACAACACTATCTGCGATGGTCATTGCTGCTAATTCTCCACCAGTGAGAACAAAATCACCTAATGAGAGTTCATCCGTCACCAAATGTTCTCGAATACGCTCATCATAGCCTTCATAATGACCGCAAATAAAAACAAGCTCCTCTTCTTGTGCCAATTCCTCCGCTTTCCTTTGCGTAAATCGCTCTCCTTGCGGGCAAAGTAAAATGACACGTCTTTTTTGAGCCGTCGTTTGTTTTTCAATGGCTTGTAATGCACGATGGATAGGCTCAGGCTTTAACACCATTCCCGCTCCCCCACCGTATGGATAATCATCAACTTTATGATGTTTATTTTCCGAAAAATCTCGAAAGTTTGTGACTTGAAAACGTACCGCTTCTAATTCTTGTGCTTTTTTCATCATAGAGGAATGCAAGACACCTTCGAACATTTCAGGGAATAAGGATAAGAAGTGAATATTCATTCATTTAACAACCCTTCAACAACATCGATGACTACCTTTTTATTTGCAATATCAACGGATTCAACAATCGAAGGTATGTAAGGGATATAATGCATTTTCCCATTTACTCCTTGCACTTCCCAGACATCATTTGCACCCGTCATAAGGACTTGTGTAATCTCACCAATTACCCTATCCTCATTCGAAACAACCTGACAGCCGATGATTTCAAAATGATAAAATTCGCCCTCTGGTAATGGTGTTAAAAAGCGTGAAGAAACTTTTAGTTCACTCCCTTTAAACTGTTCAACATCACTTAAGTAGGGATACCCTTCAAAGGTTAACAAATCAAAGTTTTTATGACGACGATGACCCGTCACAATGACAGGAATAGGTTCCTTACTTCTCGGTTTAAAAATGACCAACTCTGAACCTAGCTTATACCTTTCTTCCGGAAAGTCTGTTGTACTTATCACGCGTACTTCTCCTTGGATACCGTGCGTATTCACAATTTTCCCTACATTTAACCACTTCATAAACGTCACCTCTAGCTCTTGCAATTCATTCATTTGCAAGGATTCTTTTCTATTTGTTATAGCTATTGTACACAGTTTTTTCAAAAAAAAGAAGAGCAGCTAAGCTACTCTTCTCTAATCAACAATATCAAGGTATACTTTTTTGTCAAAGTGACTGCGTGCTGCTGAATAAACAATTGTACGGATCGCTTTCGCTACACGGCCTTGCTTACCGATAATCTTGCCCATATCATCCGAGTGAACAGAAAGCTTAAAAACAATCTTATCTTCTCGTTCTTCTTTGATGATTGAAATATCATCTGGATAGTCGACGAGTGGTTCAATCATATCATGAATCAGCTGCTCCATCTGCACCTCTCCTCAATTATTTGTTGTTTTTTTGGTTATGGAATTTTTCCATGATTCCCTGTGAAGAGAATAAGTTACGTACTGTATCAGATGGTTGAGCACCTTTAGCTAACCAGTTGAGTGCGATTTCTTCGTCAATTTTTAATTCAGCTGGTTCTGTTAAAGGATTGTAAGTTCCAACTGTTTCAATTTGACGACCATCACGTGGCGCACGTGAGTCTGCAACAACGATACGATAGAAAGGAGTCTTTTTAGCTCCCATACGTTTTAAACGAATTTTAACTGCCATTTTTGTCTACACCTCCGAATTGTTTTACACAAGTATTAATATTACCAAGTGTTTTATTGTTTGTAAAGTGTTTTTTCTTTACATCTTAAAATTTATTTGAAAAATTGGTCTAAGTTAGGCATTCTGTTCTTTTTACGACCTTTACCTTGCATGCCTGTCATCTGTTTGACCATTTTTTTCATATCAGCAAATTGTTTCAATAAACGATTAACCTGTGGCAAAGTTGTTCCTGAACCTGCAGCAACCCTTTTTTTACGACTCGCATTCATTACATCGGGGTTTGTGCGTTCTTCTTTAGTCATCGAACGAATAATTGCCTCAATTTGAGCCATTTGTCCTTCATCGACTTTTGCATTTTCAAGACCCTTCATTTTATTCATCCCCGGAATCATTCCTAGAATTTCGTCCAAAGGACCCATTTTACGCACTTGAGCCATTTGATCTAAGAAATCATCTAAAGTAAATGATTGATCCATAAATTTTTGTTCTAATTCTTTTGCTTTGTCTTGATCCACCGTTGCTTGCGCTTTTTCAATGAGCGTCATCACATCACCCATACCGAGAATTCGACTAGCCATTCGCTCGGGATGGAAAGGTTCTAACGCATCCATTTTCTCACCAGTACCAATAAATTTAATTGGCTTTTGTGTCACAGAACGAATGGAAAGTGCTGCTCCGCCTCGTGTATCTCCATCTAACTTCGTTAAAACAACACCTGTAATTCCTAATGCGTCATCAAAACTTTTAGCTACGTTTACAGCATCTTGACCTGTCATCGAATCAACAACTAAAAAGATTTCCTCTGGTGAGGAGAGTTCCTTAATTTGTTTCAGTTCATCCATTAACGCTTCGTCTACATGTAAGCGACCTGCAGTATCAATTAAAACGACATCTAAATTTTCTTCTTTAGCGTGGGCGAGTGCTTGTTTTGTTATTTCAACAGGAGAAACTTCTGTCCCCATCGAAAAAACAGGCATTGTTAATTGTTTGCCTAACGTTTCTAATTGTTGAATCGCTGCTGGTCGATAAACATCGGCTGCAACAAGTAATGGCTTACGATTATGCGATTTACGAAGGACTGTTGCTAATTTACCTGTCGTAGTCGTTTTCCCTGCACCTTGTAAACCTACCATCATAATGACAGTAGGAGATTTACGTGCAAATTGAATTGGATTTTGCTCGCCACCCATTAATTGAGTTAACTCATCTTTTACAATTTTGACAACTTGCTGCCCAGGGGTCAAACTCTTCATTACATCTTGACCGATTGCACGTTCACTAACCGTTTTCACAAAACTTTTTACTACTTTTAAGTTAACGTCCGCCTCAATTAAAGCAAAACGGACTTCACGCATCATTTCTTTAACATCTTGTTCAGAAATCTTACCTTTACCAGTAATTTTCTGCATCGTTGCTTGCAGTCGTTCTGCTAAGCCTTCAAAAGCCATGTTTCTTCCTCCTATTCTGTTTCTTTCAGGCGAGCCAACAATTCAGCTACTTCACTTGAAGTGTTGCTTGCTGTTGCCTCTTGGAGTTGTTGAATAATTGCCATTCGTCTTTGAAATTTTTCAAATAATTTTAATTTTTCTTCATACTGTTCAAGCAATGCTTCCGTTCTCTTCACATTGTCATACACAGCTTGGCGTGAGACCTCGTGCTCATCTGCTATTTCACCTAATGATAAGTCCTCTAAATAGTACGCGTCCATATATGACTTTTGTTTATCTGTTAATAAAGCATGGTAAAAATCATATAGGAAGTTAACACGTGTCATTCTCTCTAACATGAGCGCTCTCTCCATTTCAATATGTACCATGATAGTGGGAACTGACGAAGCTGTCAAGTGAATTTACTTGTCTAATCCTCAGATTGTTCTTCTGCTAACTCCAGCTCTAAGCCTTCAGCAAATAAACCGTAGACATACTTCTCTGGATCAAAGGGTTGTAAATCGTCAATTCCCTCTCCTAAGCCGACAAATTTCACAGGGATATTTAACTTTTTACGAATAGCTAGAACGATACCACCTTTTGCAGTCCCGTCTAACTTTGTTAAGACTATTCCGCTTACGTTTGTTGCTTCTTTAAAAGTTTCTGCTTGGATTAATGCATTTTGACCTGTTGTCGCATCAAGTGCTAGTAAGACTTCATGTGGAGCACCAGGCAACTCACGATCAATCACGCGATGAATTTTTTCTAACTCTGCCATTAAATTGACTTTGTTTTGTAAGCGACCTGCCGTATCACAAATCAAGACATCTACTTGTCTTTTCTTTGCAGCTTGAATCGCATCAAACATCACTGCTGCAGGGTCTGAACCTTCTGCTTGGCGAATGACTTCTACACCCGCACGATCTCCCCACACGACGAGCTGATCAATTGCACCCGCACGGAAAGTATCTCCTGCTGCTAACATCACTGACTTTCCTTCATTTTGAAAACGCGAAGCCAATTTACCTATTGTGGTCGTTTTGCCGACACCATTTACTCCAACCATTAGAATAACAGTCATTTCGCCATCAGGTTGCATGTTTAAGTCATAATCTTGGTCATCACCTGCTGCGTTATAAATTTCAACTAATTTTTCTGAAATAACGGATTGGATACCGGATGTATCTTTTATATTTTTACGCTTTACTTCCATTTCCAACTCATCAATCAATTCCATCACGGTCTCAAAACCGACATCGGCTTGTAATAACAGTTCCTCAAGTTCTTCAAAAAACTCTTCGTCTACTTCTCTAAATTGAGCGACTAAATCATTGATTTTTGAAGTGAATGAATCTCTAGTTTTAGCCAAGCCTGTTTTGAATTTCTCTGTAATTGTAACTGTTTCTTCTGCCTTTGGACCACCTGTAAACGTTTCTTTTAACTTTTTAAAAAATGACATGTTTCTGCCTCCAAATTAATGTAATTGTCCAACTTTTTCTTCAACATCACTTAAATGAACAGAGAATAATGAAGACACACCTGGTTCTTGCATCGTCACACCGTATAAAACATCAGCACCCTCCATCGTCCCTTTTCTATGCGTAATCACGATGAACTGAGTTTGTTGTGAAAAGTGCTTAAGGTAATCACTGTAACGTGCCACGTTCATTTCATCAAGTGCCGCCTCAACTTCATCCAATATACAAAAAGGAATTGGGCGTACTTGAATCATTGCAAATAATAAAGTGATAGCCGTTAATGCTCTTTCACCACCCGATAAGAGTCGTAGTGACTGCATTTTTTTACCTGGTGGACGCGCGATAATTTCTACGCCAGTCGTTAATAACTGATCAGGTGTTGTAAGCTGTAAATCAGCTTCTCCCCCACCAAACATTTGTACAAAAGTTTGTTTAAAGTAATGACGAATGGCTTCAAATGTTGTCAAGAATCGCTCTTCCATTTCTTCATCCATTTCTTCCATTGCATCTAATAAAGTCACTTTTGCATGAATCAAATCTTCTCGTTGTTCTGATAAGAATTGGTGACGTAAGGCCACTTCTTCATACTGTTGAATCACTGAAGGATCCACTGGACCAATCGTCTCTCTTTCTTCTTGCATCAGTAATAATTGTTTGCGTTGTTCTTGCTCATTTACTAACTGGACTGAAGTAAGTTGTGATGCATGAATGAAATACTTACGTTCTAATACTTCAAGAATTGTTTCTAAACGCTCTTCAATCTTCGCAATATTCACTTGGACCTCAGTGTTTCTATCCATATGTTGTTCACGACTGGCTCTCATTTCAACTAATTGCTCGTCAATTGAGGTCATTTTTTGTTCTGTCTCTTGAAGAGTTTGTTGCTGCGTTAATAATTTTTTCAGTACAGAGTGCTCTTTTAACGTTGCTTGTTCGACATCTTCAAGAATTTGCTCCTGAGTTCGTGCGGACGAAACATTCGCTAAACGAGCTAATTGAGCTTCGACTCCATGCAAGTTTCGATGCATCTTTTCTAGTTGTTCTTGTTCTTTGTCTCGCATAGTGGTCGTGTGCTTGATTCTTTCTTTGAGCACTAGGATTTCCGCATTGATTTGCTCTTTTTGTCTTTGTAATGCTTGTCGTTCAACTTCACTGTTCTTCATAAACAATGTTTTCTCTTGAATCGTGTGATCTAACTGCTCGAGTTTCTTTTTTAAATGCTCTAATTGTTGGTCAATCGTTGAGAGTCTTTCAGTAAATTCTTGTTGAGAGACTTGGGTTTCTTTGAATTGAAGTTGATAGTTTTGTAAATTTACTTTTGTTTGATGAAACTCATTTCGACGTTCCACCACTTCGACTTCTAAACGATGCAATTGTTGCTCTAACTCTTGTAGCTCTTCTTTGGCTATCAGTTGTTGTTCTAGCCAAGTATTTTGTTGCTGCTCAACTGCATGTAAAGAAGCCTCTGCTTGTTGCATCAATGCATTCATTTGAGTCACTCTTTTTTTAGTAGCAATCAATTCTTCCTGTTGTTTGAAAGGAGATTTTCGTTGTTCTCCTTTTCCACCTGTCAAAGAACCACCACTGTTCACAACGTCACCGTCTAATGTCACAATACGGTACTTATATTGAATGCTGCGTGCTAATTGTAAAGCGTCTTCTAAAGATTCCGTTACGATTGTACGACCAAGAATACTTGATACAATCGCATCGTAGGATGGATTAAACAGCACTAAGTCTTTAGCAATACCTACGACACCTGGTTGTGCGAGAATTTTCTCTTGTTCAGTGGAAGAGATCCACCTTCCTTTAATCGTTGGTAATGGGAGAAAAGTTGCTCGTCCCGCCCTTTGATCATGTAAATATTGTATCGCTTGTTTGGCATGCTGTTCCGTTTCCGTTAAAATATGTTGCGTTGTTGCTCCTAATGCGATTTCAATTGCCGTAACAAAACGTTCTTCAGCAGCACGTACAATCTGAGACACCGCCCCAATAACTCCTGACAGCTTTTTTTGTTCTGCTGCTTGTAAAACTGTTTTCACACTTGAAAAATAGGTTGCAAACTGTTGCTCCATACTCAATAACAGCTCATGTCTACTTTCCCATTGAATTTTCTTCTCATTTGCTTTTTGATAAAATGTACGCTTTTCGATTAATTCTTGCTTTAGCTGTTGTTGTTTCTGTTCCATTTCCTTCACATCTGATCGCTTTGTTTCAATAGCAACTGATGTCGTTTGAATATCATTTTTCATGGCAAGATATGCCTCTTCAGCTACTTGATAAGCTTTGTCAAACTGCAATTCAGTATCCACAGAAAACTGTAATGGTTTTAATTTTTCTTGTTGTTGAAGAACATGTTGACGTTCATTCTTCAGACCTGCTTCTTCATTCAATCTTTCAATGTATTCTGCTTTTAAATCGTCAATTTCTTGCGTCATTTCTTCCACAGATTGTCCTAATACATGGACAAGTGCAGCTTGCTGATCTTGGAGTTCTTTTAATTCTTGATGCCATTGGGCAAGTTGCTCATTCCATTCGGAAAGTTGAGATTCCGCTGAATTGATTTCTAACTGGTTTTGACGTTGTTCTTTTAACAGGCGTTCTTTCGTCTCCCCTGAATGTTTGAGCTGTTCTTCTGTCAATCTTAATTCGCCTTTCCACTTCTCAATGGACATTTGGTATTCATTTTTTTGAATTTGTAAAGATTCGACGATTTGCTGTTGCTCACTTTGCTGTTTTTTCAACTGTTTGAATTGCTCTATCTGTTGAAGAATCGATGCATCCATTTTGTTAATATGTACACGTGCATCCTCTAATTGCTGTGAGTATGCTTCATGTTGAAGTTGTAACTGCTCTGCATCAAACTGTAAAATAAGCTGTTCTAATTGCGTAATTTTTTCATCTAAAGCAACTGCTCGCTTCGCTTTTTCAGAACCGATTTGAAGCGGTCCAAGCTGTTCTGTTAATTCGTTTAGTATATCTAATACACGTTCTAAATGATCTGTCGTTTTGGCTAATTTTGCAATCGCTTCTTCTTTTTGTGTACGGTACTTTAACACACCTGCAGCTTCGTCAAAAATTTGTCGACGTTCTACAGCATTGCTATTAAGTATTTCTTCTACGCGACCTTGTGTAATAATTGAAAAGCCTGAACGTCCTACACCTGAATCTAGAAATAAATGGGTGATATCTTTTAAGCGACAGGCCTGCTGATTAATGAAAAACTCACTTTCTCCTGAACGAAAGACACGACGAGTGACTTTCACTTCTTCATAAGGTAAAGGAAATATACCAGTAGAATTATCCAAGACTAAGGATACTTCAGCTCGTTGAATCGGTTTACGTGTATCACTTCCTGAGAAAATAACATCTTCCAATTTATTACCTCGTAAAGATTTCATTGATTGCTCACCTAACACCCAACGAACTGCATCAATGATATTACTCTTTCCACTTCCATTAGGACCCACAATCGCTGTTACACCTGGAACGAAGTCGATATGAGTCGCATCAGGGAATGATTTAAAACCGTTCACATGAATTTCTTTTAAAAACAAATCTTCCCCTCCTGACTATTTTTGAATTGAAGCAATCGCTTGACGAGCGGCTTCTTGCTCAGCTTCTTTTTTTGAGCGACCAGTTCCTTTTCCGACTACCTTTTGATTAATGGCTACTTCAGTGACAAACTCTTTCGCATGGGCTGGACCAATTTCTTCAATAATTTGATAATGCAATTGGCCATAATCATGATGTTGAACAATTTCTTGTAATTGGCTTTTATAATCCATCACATGCGAAAAAGCATCATTCTCAATTTTCGGAAACACAACACGTTGTAAAATTTGTTGAACTGCAGGCATTCCTTGATCTAAAAACAAGGCTCCCACAAACGATTCAAAGACATCTGCTAGTAATGCAGGTCGAGTTCGTCCACCCGTTAACTCTTCACCTTTGCCAAGTAAAATATAAGGCTCTAATTTCAACTCTTTTGTAAATTGAACTAACGAAGGTTCACAGACGATGGAAGCACGAAGCTTAGTGAGTTCGCCTTCTGATTTATGCGGATGATGATCGTATAAATATTGAGAGACACCCAGTTCGAGTACTGCATCTCCTAAGAACTCTAAACGTTCGTTATCCTCATATTTCATTTTACGGTGTTCATTCACATAAGAAGAATGTGTAAATGCAGTAATTAAGAGTTGAACATTGTCAAAAGAAACGCCCACATGTTGTTGCAACTGTTCCATTAATTTCAAAACAGCAGGGTTACGATTTAATGTATTCAATTGTTTCGATTTGGTCATAATCTCCATCCTTTACTTCTGTCATCCTTATCTATTTTACAGGGATTCGCCTTCAGTTGCAAAAAGAAAAAAATCATCCACCTTGAACGAATGAAAAGCTGAACTAGCCTTGTCATCAGTAGGTGTGATGATTTCTTATCAGTATTGATTAACTTAAACTTTCGATATATTTAACCGCATCTCCAACTGTTGCGATTTTTTCAGCATCCTCATCTGAAATTTCCATATCAAATTCATCTTCAAGCTCCATTACTAACTCAACAACATCTAGTGAATCAGCTCCTAAATCCTCACGGAATGAAGCTTCAGCAGTTACTTTTGATTCGTCAACGCTTAAGCGATCAACGACTACTTTAGTGACTCTTTCTAAAACTGTAGCCATTTCATTCACCTCCTCTCAATGACAATCTTCTGATTACATGACCATTCCACCATCTATATGTAACGTCTGTCCTGTTAGATAAGTTGCTTCCTCTGACAATAAAAAACATACAGCATGCGCAACATCTTCTGCAGTTCCTAAACGGTGGAGTGGAATACGTTCAAGCAGTTGTTCTTTTACTTCTTCTGGCAAAACATCAGTCATATCTGTTTGAATAAAGCCTGGAGCAACAGCATTGACATTAATATTTCGACTAGCTAACTCTAACGCTGTTGTTTTTGTTAACCCAATGACGCCTGCTTTAGCCGCAACATAATTCGCTTGCCCTGCGTTTCCACTTACTCCGACAATGGAAGCGACGTTGACAATTCGACCGAATCTATTTTTCATCATCGGGCGAGTGACTGCTTTTGTCGTATTGAAGACACCTTTAAGGTTAATAGCAATCACGTCATCAAATTCATCTTCTTTCATCCGCATGATTAAATTATCTTTCGTAATCCCTGCGTTATTCACTAGAAAATGAACAGCTCCATATGTAGCGAGCGTTGCTTCAACTAAACCTTTCACTTCTTCAGCCGAAGCGACGTTGGCTTGATAAGCAAATGCATCACCACCTGCCGACTTAATGTCTTGGACTACCGCTTCAGCCAAATCTTGATTACCACTATAATTGACGACTACTTTTGCACCTTGAGCGCTTAACTTTTTCGCAATCTCTGCGCCAATACCTCGAGACGCTCCAGTAACAATCGCAACTTTTTGATCAAACCTCACTGCGTTCACCCCTTAATTCTTCAATGACAAACTGTAATGACTCTGTATCCTCAATGGCAAATGTATGCACTTGTCGATCGATTTTTTTGATGAGTCCATTCAACACTTTACCCGGTCCACATTCAATGAAATGAGTGACACCCAGATCAATTAACTGGCGTACACTTTGTTCCCATAAGACAGGAGAATAAAGTTGTTGAATGAGTTGTTCTTCGATTTGTTTAGGATCAGTCACCACTTCAGCGTTGACATTTGCGACCACCGGAATTGTTGCCGGACTAAAATCAACTGTGCGCAAGGTTTCTGCCAATTCTTTCGCTGCCTCTTTCATTAATGAAGAATGGAATGGCCCGCTCACTTGTAAGGGAATGATCCGACGAACACCTTGTTCTTTCAATTGTTCAGAGGCTAGTTGCACACCGGTAGTTGTACCCGAAAGTACTACTTGACCAGGACAATTATAATTCGCCAGTTGCACAGGATGTTCTAGATTCACTTGTGCAGCAATATTTTCAATCGTCTCAGAATCACTACCTAAAACAGCGGCCATCGCGCCTTGTCCTTGAGGTACTGCTGCTTCCATATGTAAACCGCGTTCATATACCGCACGCACACCGTCCTCAAAAGACAATACATTAGCGGCCACAAGTGCAGTATATTCTCCTAAACTGTGACCTGCAACATAGTCTGGTCGAATCCCCGCATGCATCAATTCATTGGCAATCATTGTGCCAACTGTCAATAAAGCAGGTTGTGTATAGCTTGTAACAGTCAATTGTTCAATAGGTCCCTCTAACATGGCCTCCAGAAAAGGTGCCGCCACTTGTTCTTTGGCTATATCAGCAAGCGTTTGACATGCAGAAAAATCCTCGATCAATTGGGCTCCCATTCCAACTTTTTGTGACCCTTGACCAGGAAACACAAACGCAATTTTCATCCCTTACTCCCCCTTATGAATAACTTCCTTCATCTTAGCAGTAACATCATGTTCCATCATTGTCACTGCTTGACGAATCGCATTAAAGATTGCATTCGCATTTGAAGAACCATGTGCTTTAATAACTGGGGCATTTAAACCGAATAACCCTGCACCACCATATTCAGTGTAGTCCATCATATTTTTAATCTCTTTCAAATCATTTTTAACAAGTGCAGCTGCTATTTTCGTTTTTGTGGAAGACATGAAAGCATCTTTCAATAATGAAAATAAACTCATCGCTGTTCCTTCTAATGTTTTTAAAACCATATTTCCTGTAAAACCATCTGTAATCACAACATCTGCCACGCCATCTAATAAATCTCTAGATTCGACATTTCCAATAAAGTGAATCGGCGCATTTTCAAGTAATTCATAAGCATGCTTCACTAATTCATTTCCTTTTCCAGCTTCTGTACCAATGTTTAACAACCCTACACGAGGACGTGTTATTCCACGTACTTTTTCAGCATAAATGGAACCCATAATGCCAAATTGTAAGAGGTTTTCAGGTTTACAATCAGCATTTGCTCCTACGTCAAGAAAAACGAAGCCTTTGCCATCTTTAGTAGGTAATGTCGGTGATAATGCAGGTCTGTCAACTCCTTGAATACGGCCAACAATAAATAATCCTGCAGCCATCAAAGCCCCTGTATTTCCCGCTGAAAGAGCAGCATCTGCTTCTCCTTCTTTCACAGCGTGACAAGCGCGCACCATAGAAGCGTCTTTCTTTCGACGGATTGCACGAACCGGCTCATCCTCTGCCTCTATTTTTTCAGTACAATGAATAATTGTTAATCTTTCATGAGTCCCCTGAATGAATGGTTTCATCGCTTCTTCATTCCCGTATAATTGAATATGCAATTGAGGAAATTCAGCTAACCCTTCATAAACACCTAAAATAATTTGTTCAGGTGCATGGTCGCCTCCCATTGCATCTACAGCTAATTTCATCATTGGACTCCTTTCTTATCGTTTGAACGGTACATCTCAAATGTACCGGTAAATACGACACGTCGCTCAACCATCGATTCAATTTCTACGATTGTACGATTTTTTTCAGTTTTTTCTTCCCGTACCGTTGCACGTGCAATGACACGATCTCCCGCATGAACAGGTGCTACGAATGTTACACTCGATTTCACCGTCAGTGCTAAGTCATCATTCATGACTGCTACTGCAAGTGAATTTGCTTGTGCGAATAGATGGTGACCTCTTGCAATTTTATTACGAATAAAAACATGTTCTTCTGTCACATCAAAAATGGATATCGCTGTTTTATCTAACTCTATAGTGACAATATCTCCTATGACCTCTTCAGATTGAATAGCCTTCACTTGATCCGAAAAGTTTTTAGTCGCAACATCTTTCATCCGTTCTCTCAACTCTGGAATCTGACATTCCATTCGATCCAAACGAATGGTTTGAACACTTACTCCAAACTCTTTTGCCAACTCTTCATCTGTATAAAATGGATTGGTTTCAAGAAGTTCAAGCAGCAGTTGCTGACGCTCTTTTTTCTTTAGCTTCATTCCATCACCTTTCCAATTAGCACTTGGTCCTATGAACAGTATATAAACTTTATTTTTACATTGCAAGTCTTTTCTGTTCAAACTTAATGCTTTCATTCTTTAATCAATTCTTTCGCCTTCTAGAACAGCGTGTTTTTTTAGGTATTCCCTTAATTTCAATCCTTCTTGACTTGCCATAAATTGTTCGTCATTTAATAGCCTCTCTGCATCTCGCTGAGCTTGCATCACTAATGAAAGTTGCTTGATTGGATCAGCGAATTGAAAGTCGGGAATACCACTTTGTTTTGTCCCGAACAAATCTCCACTACCTCGTAGTTCTAAATCTTTTTCTGCAAGAATAAAACCATCTGTCGTATTGACCATCGACTGCATGCGCTCTCTGCCTTCATCATTTTTAGGATCCGCAAGTAAAATACAATAAGACTGATGGGATCCACGACCTATTCTACCTCTTAATTGGTGAAGTTGCGCAAGACCGAAACGAGTTGCGTCATAAATCAACATGAATGTAGCATTTGGAACATTCACTCCAACCTCAACAACAGTTGTTGAAACCAATACATCGATTTTTCCTTCTGAAAATTCTCGCATCACTTCATCTTTCATTTCGTGGTGTAATTTACCATGCATCAGTCCGACAGTTTGACGTTCACCATAATATTGGGTGAGTTGATTGTACACATCAATCGCATTCTGAACCTCTAATGTATCGGACTCCTCAATCAATGGACAAATGACATAAGCTTGTCGTCCTTCTGACAACTCTTTTTCCATTCGTCTGAGTAATGCAGGTAAAGCGTCTTCCTTCATCCAGTAAGTTTCAATTTCCTGACGACCTGCTGGTAATTCATCAATGATGGATACATCCATTTCTCCAAATGTGGTGACTGCTAGCGTACGCGGAATCGGTGTTGCTGTCATAAACAATACATCGGGTTGGTCTCCTTTATCTTTTAAGATTCGTCTTTGTTCTACACCAAAACGATGCTGTTCATCTGTTATGACTAAACCTAACGATTGAAAAACCACATCAGGTTGAATTAACGCATGAGTTCCAATCAATACGTCAATTTCACCTGATTCAAGTGCTGTGATGATTTGCTTACGGTCTTTGGCTTTCGTTGAACCTGATAAAAAAGCGAGACGAACGTTGAAAGGCGCTAACCATTCTGCTAGAGTTGCTGCATGTTGTTCGGCTAAGATTTCAGTGGGTGCCATAAAAGCACTTTGTTTACCTGCAGTAAAGGCCGCATAAATAGCTGTTGCAGCAACGACTGTCTTACCTGAACCCACATCTCCTTGTAACAGACGATTCATTCGCACTGTACTTTTTAAGTCTGCACAAATCTCATTGACCACTTTTTTTTGTGCACTAGTCATTTCAAAGGGTAATGATTGAATAAATGTTTTTAATCGTTCAATATCATAGGCAATTACACGTCCTGTATTGGCCTGCTTTCTCTTTTTTTTCATAGCCATCATTTTCAATTGAAAGAAAAAGAGTTCTTCATAGGCAAATCGATACTCTGCTTTTTTTCGTTCGTCAGGTTCCTTGGGAAAGTGAATTGCGTGAACCGCCCGGTGAATGTCAAGTAGTTGGTGTTGTTGTAATAACTGACTTGCTAGCGGTTCGCTCAATTGCCCTTCTACTTCTTCTAAAGCTTGTTGCACAAAATTCCGAAAAGTTTTTTGATGAAACAAGCCTTTTAATCGATAAACAGGTTCAAAATGCTGATTATCATCTTGGGGGCCTGCAAACCATTTATTGGCTGTAATTGATTGTCTACCTTTATCCCACTTCCCTGAAACCGTAATCAAATCTCCTGGTGAAAAACGATCTTTTAAATAATGCTGATTAAAAAACACAACTTTGATGAGATGTTCTTTTACACGTAAATGAATTTGAAGACGAGATTTCCCACGACCGGAAAAAAATACAGTAGGCTGAGATTCAATCGTACCTTCTACAGTTATGATTTCATTGTGTTGCACTTCATTCAAATCTCTCAGCGTGTAGTCATGATGACGACTTGGAAAAGTAAATATCAATTGTTCGACTGTTTCAATTTTTAATTGCTTTAATTTTTCTACTGTTGCTGGCCCCACTCCCGGTAAGATAGAAACAGCATCTTTAAGTCGAATCGTCATCGAATTTATTTCTCTCCAAAAATTTCTGCTTGGAGTCGTTTTCCAGTCGGTGTTGTAGCTAGTCCCCCGCGAGCTGTTTCTTTCAAATCAGGATGCATGGACTGCCCAATTTTGTGCATCGCTTCAATCACTTCATCTGTAGGAATACGACTCACAATACCTGCTAACGCCATATCTGCTCCAACAAATGCTTTAGCTGCTCCCATTGCATTTCTTTTTACACAAGGAACTTCAACTAATCCTGCAACGGGGTCACATACAAGACCTAACATATTCTTCATAACTATTGAAAAGGCCTCTGCACTTTGTTGTGGAGTCCCACCCGCCATTTCTACAAGGGCAGCTGCAGCCATAGAACCTGCTGATCCCGTCTCTGCTTGACAACCTCCAGCTGCTCCAGAAATAGAGGCATTATTAGCCACAACAAAACCAAATGCACCTGAGGTAAATAAAAAATTAATCATTTGTTCACGTGTAGGTTGTAATTTTTCTTTTGCTGCGAACAATACGCCAGGAACAATACCAGCAGCTCCGGCTGTTGGCGTTGCACAAATCAAGCCCATTGCAGCGTTTACTTCATTTGTTGCAACAGCTTTAGCAACTGCATCTAATATAAATTCACCCGATAATGTATTCCCTTTTTTAATATAGGCATCCATTAATACTGCATCGCCTCCCGTTAACCCTGTTGGCGAAGCGACTCCTTTTAATCCTTTTTCAACAGCTTGTTCCATTACTGTTAAATTATGATCCATTTGTTGAATGATTTCTTCACGTGACTTCCTTGTCAACATTTGCTCTTGTAAAATCATAATTTCACTTAAAGGCAGCTTTTTTTCATTTGCTACTGCAACTAATTCTTTTACCGTTGTAAATAATACATCCATGAATGTTCCTCCTATTCAGCCAATGTAGACACTTGGGTAACGTGTTCAATTGCTCTTAATTTAATCATCAACTCTTCATCAACGACTTGGTCCACTTCGATAACCATTAAAGCCATTTCGCCTTTTTCTTTTCTTCCTACTTCCATATGTGCAATGTTAATGTCTAGCTCCGCAATTGCATTGGAAACGTTTGCAATAACACCAGAACGATCGTTATGCACAATCAATAAAGCTGGAAAATGTCCAGATAATCGTAAAGTAAACCCATTTAACTCGATGACTTCTATTGTCCCGCCACCGATGGAAATACCGACTAATTCCATTTCGCTCTCTTCATCCCCAATGAGTAAACGTGCCGTATTGGGGTGGTCACTTTCTTCATCCGTTGGTATAAACTCAAAAGTCATACCCGCTTCTTGCGCTAACTCAAAAGATGTTCGAATGCGATCATCAAAGGTATCAAATCCTAACAGCCCCCCGATCATTGCAACATCCGTCCCATGTCCTTGGTAAGTTTCAGCGAAAGACTCATACAAATAAATTTTTGCCCATTTCGGTTGACGGCCAAATAACTTTCGAGCAACACGTCCAATTCTAGCAGCACCAGCTGTATGTGAAGAGGATGGCCCAACCATCACTGGACCGATTACTTCAAAAACTGATCTAAATTTCATGAGATGTCCCCCTTAATAGTTCATACTAATGGTAGTTTACATGATTCTTAAGGTTTTGACAAAATTGTTGGGTGTTTAACAAGGTTCAATTTTAAG
>JASLCF010000134.1 GCA_030146155.1 Savagea sp. | reverse complement strand
TTTAGAAATAGCTTTGCGTTCACGTCTTCGCTTTCAGCAGGGCGGACGGCAATCTTCCTCGACAATTTAATCTTGGTAATGATTAGGTGCTGTCGTCTGCGGGCTATCGCCTGATCCGCTACATCCTGCTTGAGTCGATGCCTGCACTACAAGCAAAGTATTGTTTATTAAAATCTAGTGAAAATAGAACAATAATTTATTCATTGATGAACTAAGATAAATGGGAATATCTTCTTTTTAAGTCTGTTGAAAGAAAGACATACAAGCATTCAACACAATTTCATCTACTCACACGACCAAATATCTAATACTATCTTCTCCATGTAATAAACCATCGTTCTTAGGAGATATATGAAAGTACTAACTACAAGACTTTCATAACTGAAATTTCACAAATGAGTGAAAACGATGGTTAAATCAAATTTCTTTATTATTTGTTACACTTGTCCAAGATTTTAACGGCAAATGTATCATTTTCAATTGAAAATGATACGTTTTTTGTATATATTGTTTAACTTATATCCTTTATTCAACCACTTTCTAAAAGTTATATTATCTACGGTAGATATAAGAGGAACAAGTATTTTAATTTTATAATTTATGGTAATATCTATATAAGGACATAATAAAGGACGGTAGCCATGCTAAAGGATGTCAGTGATTGGGAACATATTGGTTATGGTGGTAAAAGTACTTTACAGAAAGAAGAGTTAAAGTCTCCTGAAGGCTTAAAGTATATTATAAAGTATCCTAGAAAATTTGAAGTAGGTGTTTCTTGGGAAGATATCACTGAACTGATTGCAGCGAAAGTTGGTTCAATACTTGGGTTAGAAATGATGAAGGTAGAAATAGTGACTAGGAATGACGAAAGAGGTTGTTTGCTTCGCAATTTTGTAGATGATCTTCAGGCAAAAATGCATGAAGAAGGCGGCGTTCTTTTAGAAAGTTTAGCGGATGGTTATAATGAATTACAAGAGTCTGATTCTAGAAACATTAACTTAATTGAAGAAGGATTTAACATGCTCACTCAATTTGATTACTGGGGGACGATTAAGGATTCATTTATTGATATGCTTCTCTTTGACATCTTGATTGGTAATCAAGATCGACATCCTTACAATTGGCAAATCCTTTATTTTGATTCAGGTTATAAATTTTCACCAATTTATGACAACGGTGCATCTTTAGGATTTAGGTTTGAAGATGAACAATTACTGGAAAACGTTACAAATATCGCCAAATTAGATAAATATATTAGAGATACAAGAGTAAAAGCTGGAATGTTTGAAAGAAAAAAAGTTAAAGCTACGGATTTAATACAATACATTCAAGTTAATTTTCCAGATGAATTACAAAACAGTGTAAGCAAGTTAATAGATTTTGATACAAAGCAGTATCAAGAGTTTGTCCAATCGTTAGATTTATTAAGTAAAGCACAAAAAGATTGGTTACAGCTTGTTATACCTTATAGAAGAGAAAGAATTTTAGACTGGATTGGGAAGGAGGAAGGGAATCATGAATAATGTTGAGACATTACTTGTCGTTTGGCAAGACGAAGTGAACCGTTCTTATTATCATATTGGAACATTGTCTTACTATGACGGAATATATAATTTTTCATATACTTCAAAGGACGGAAAAAAAGAATTAGGAGAAGCATTAAAAAATGGTTATATGCTTCATCCAGCATTCCCTGATATAACAAAAACTTACTATTCTAAGAAATTATTTTCAGCATTTGATCGCCGGATTCCATCTCTAGATCGTAAAGATTTTCATGAAATCCTAATAAATCTAGGATTGAACGAAAACGCGGGTAAAATGGCTATTTTACGTGCTACTCGTGGACGATTAGCAAGTGATACGTATTCATTTGAACAACCGCTAAATTTGGATGAGCACAATCATTTACGCTCTAGTTTCTTCATTCATGGTATGCGTCATCAAGAATTACCAGATGATTGGTCAAAGTGGATAAAGGAAAAAAATTCACTTGAATTAGTCCAAGAACCAAAGAATGAAGTTGATCCATTTGCGGTAGCTGTTTATATGAAGAATGGTACGCGTATTGGATATATTCCAACATTCTACAGTAATGACATTTTTGCATTAATTGAAAATGGATTGTTCCCAACTGTTCAAGTTGTTTCTGTAAACGAGAAATCTCACTCACATTGGTGGGTTCAAGTAGTGTTTGAATGTGAAATTCCTGTACAACAGCAAATCGCAACAAAAGAATTGTTGGCAGTCATTTAATTACTAGTGGCAGGCACTCACGTTATGTTGACAATTCGTTATAGGTTTGATTGAACAAGGAAGAACTGGCCTTTGGGTTAGTTCTTTCTTTTTAAATGGGGAGATTTTATGGAGATTGAAAGTAGTTGAATAGTTTGATGTGACATGGCCCAAGCCTGCCTAGAACTTTATTTCTCAAGTTCAGTGTGGGCTTTTAATTTGCTTTACGTTGCAGACTTTTCTTTCCTGAGGGCGTTCGTTTTGCCTCCTCGTCAGGTGTTGTTGTCTTAGATTCAGTGTCGTTATCCTGCGGGGTCAAAACCTGAACGCTGAATCCTCCAGGAGTCAAAGTCTTC
>JASLCF010000098.1 GCA_030146155.1 Savagea sp. | reverse complement strand
TATACGAGTTTAAAAGAGGCCTTTATGTTAAGTCATAATACTGCAGCCGTTCGTTCCTTACAACAAGTTGGGATAGAAGACGCCTTTCAATCGATTGCTCCTTTTCAATTTTCCAAGGTGGGGCAAGAAGATCACCATTACAGTGCAGCACTTGGTGGATTAACCTATGGCGTGACACCGTTCGAAATCGCAGACGCCTATACGAGTTTTATCGATGGCTTTTATCTCCCAACTTCACCCATTGAAAGTGTCAAAACGATTCAAGGAGAACTCATCGAACTTCCGAAAAAAGAAGTCAAAAAACTATGGAAAGAACAAAGTGTTGCTACAATGCGTGACCTATTACAAATGACTAGAATGGAAGGAACTGCTAGAGGAGTACATGCTGTGGACAGTTATGTAGGTGCTAAAACGGGAACGACAAACCAATATAAAGATATTTGGCTTGTCGCATTGTCTGATCGCTATTCTATTGCCGCGTGGATAGGGAGTGAGAATAATCATTCTGTTCAACAAGAGGCAGAACAAAAGAAACACATTCAAATGGCTAATCGATTATTAGATTAACGCTCTGCCTCTTTCAAAGTCATACTGATGGAATCAAGGATGCCATTATATAATTTCAGTCCAGCATAGGCCACAATAAATAGAATCGCTAACCAAACCGTCACTTCAAATACAATGATCAGGATGGTATGAGAAACAGAAAGATGGCGGCTTGTTTGAAAAATAATATAAATAAAATAAATAAATGTTGCAATTCCAAATAAAATAACAAGCCCTATCAAAGATTGAATAAAGAAGACAGAACCTATAGCAAATGAAAAATATATTAAGCTCCCACTTTTCATTTGTCTATATTCTTTTGGATCAAATGATTGTGCAAAAAATAACAGTGCGGTTTCATGAATGGTTTCAGCGATTAACTTTAAAGCTGCAAAAATCATAAAGAATAAAACTGTAAACACAATTAACAAAAGAATCCGTACTTGAAAATCACTGAAAAATTCAACGATTGCATGGTAAAGTCCAATCTCATTAAATTGTTGAATCGTAAAACTCACAAAGTAAACTGAAAAATTTAAACTAAATAAGACGATTGTTACAAATGGTAAATAACCAAAAATATAAGGGTTTTTCATTTAGCACCTCAAATTATTTTACTCTTACTAATATATAGGAAGAAACTCTAATTTTGCAATAGTCTTCATGTATTCGCTATGCAAACAACCGTTTTGTACGTTATACTTTTAAAATAACGACTCATTTTTGGAAGGAGGATTACATTGGATTACGTATTTTTCATCTTCGTGCCAATCCTAGCAGCTTTGTTTATTCCCTTACTTTTTAAACAGGTAAAAGCTGTACATACAGGATGGTTCGTTCTACTCGTTCCAATCATTTTATTTATTACATATGTCACGCTCATCCCTGAGATGATGGCAGGTCATTCTGTAATCAGTACTTTGAATTGGATCCCTTCACTCGATATCCAATTTGTATCTTACATCGATGGACTCAGTCTTCTCTTTAGTTTATTAATTACTGGAATTGGTTCGCTAGTCGTCCTCTATTCTATTTTTTATTTAGATGCTTCTAAAGAGAAACTTGGAAATTTTTATGTATATTTGTTACTTTTCATGAGTGCAATGTTAGGTGTTGTCCAATCTGATAATGTCATTTCACTCTACTTATTCTGGGAACTAACTTCTATCTCATCGTTTTTACTGATCGGTTATTGGTTCTACAAAGATCGTTCACGTTTCGGTGCTTTGAAATCCATGATGATTACAGTATTCGGTGGGCTCATGATGTTAGGTGGATTTGCCATTTTAGGTCTTGCAGCAGATAGTCTTTCAATCCGCGATATGATTGAAAACGCTTCAACTATCAGTGAGCATCCCCTCTTTTTATTAGCATTAGTACTCATTCTTTTAGGGGCATTTACAAAGTCAGCTCAGTTTCCTTTTTACATTTGGTTACCCGATGCAATGGAAGCCCCTACACCTGTCAGTGCATATCTTCACTCAGCAACAATGGTTAAAGCTGGTATTTATTTAGTTGCACGCTTTACGCCACTTTTCGGCACTGAGCCTTTATGGATTTGGATGGTTGCAGGTGTTGGAATCGTAACGCTTTTCTGGGGTTCATTCTTTGCAGTGAAACAAACAGACTTAAAAGGTATTCTTGCATTTTCAACAGTCAGTCAACTTGGATTGATTATGTCGTTATTAGGAATATCCGCCCTCTCTATTCATGATACAAGACCGATTTTTGCAATTGCTGGTTTTGCAGCAATCTTTCATTTATTAAATCATGCTACTTTTAAAGGAAGCTTATTCATGATTGCAGGAATTGTCGACCACGAGACTGGCACAAGGGATATTCGACGACTAGGTGGATTAATGAGTATTATGCCATTAAGTTTTACAGTAGCCGCAATTGGCTCATTTTCAATGGCTGGATTACCACCATTTAACGGTTTCTTAAGTAAAGAAATGTTCTTAGATGCTATGCTTGCTGTCCGTCAATTTGAATTATTTAGCTTTGATACTTGGGGGATCTTATTCCCAATCATCGCTTGGCTAGCAAGTGTCTTTACTTTTGTGTATAGTTTCTATTTTGTTTTCCATACGTTCGGAAAACAAGGAAACGTTCAAGCACTTCCACAACAACCAAAAGAAGCACCGATTGGTATGCTCATTTCACCAATCATTCTTGCAGCTTTTGTAGTTGTCATCTTTTTCATTCCAAACCAATTCAGTAATTGGGTGATTAAGCCTGCTGTCGCAGCTCTACAACCCCATTTATACAATGCCCCTGCGGATATTGATATTCACATTGCAGCATGGCATGGGTTTGATTCACAAGCACTGTGGCTCACATTAGCAGTTGTCATTGTAGGTTCATTGCTTTATTTAACTTTACAATCTTGGCAGAAGATATACCAAGCACAGCCTGAATGGTTAACATTCAATAGAGCGTATGATGGCTTAATGAATTTGTCTGAAACTGGGATGAATAAAATGTCGCGTTCTTATATGACAGGTGTGATGCGAACTTACTTTATTTATATCTTTGCTTCTTTTGCTATTTTGAGTTTAGCTTCTGTTTATGTGAAAGATGCGTTCTCAGTAGATTTCAACAGCTTTACAAATTTGACTATTTTCGCAGTCTTAAATGCGATTATTTTAGTGTTAGCGATTAGTTTTGTCTTGTTAGCTAAAACGAGATTAGCAGCTTTTATAGCTCT
>JASLCF010000091.1 GCA_030146155.1 Savagea sp. | reverse complement strand
AATAAAGGGATTTTAAATCTTAACAAATAACCACTGTTGTCAATTTAAAAAAGACCTCTCAACTAGATGAGAGGTCTTTTGTATGAATGATACGATACTTTATAAAGAGTCAATGGATTGCATCAATTGATCCGAAGAGTGAGCTAAAGTTTCTATAGCCTCACTTAATTCATTCAAGATATGAGAAATTGTTGTAATTTCTTCATTCGATCGTTGACTTTGACCTTGTATACCTTCCATTGCTTCGACAATATCATGGAAAGAGCGTGATAACTCAGATGTATTTTCAGAAGTTTGATGGACCAAACCACTCATTCCTGAAATTGCAGTCATCATTTCTTTTGAATGTTCATCATTTTGTTGAATTAAATTTGTAATATCGCTAATGGCATTTTTAGTCTCAACAGATAACTTTTGAACTTCTGAAGCAACTACTGCAAATCCTGCTCCATGTTCTCCTGCCCTCGCCGCTTCAATTGCAGCATTTAAAGCCAACAAATTAGTTTGGTTCGCTATTGACGTCACTAGATGCACGATATCATTAATTTGTCGTGATGAATCCTGTAATTCTTTCATTCGTTCCACCACTGACTCAATTGTTGAAGCCATTTTATTCATTTCTTCAACTTGAACGCGAATAAGATCATTACCTATTTGCGATTTCTGTTGTGTCGTCATCACAAAATCCAAACTTTGTTCAGTAAACTCCCGAATACTAGAAGATTGTACGGCTAATTGTTCGACAGATGCACTTGTTTCCTCACTAACAGCAGCTAATCCTTGTGCAGTATCAAAAACGTCTGCTTTGACTGATAGTTGCATTTCAATAATCTCTTGACGAATACGGGTTTGCTCTTCCTCATATGCCTCAAGAACAAGTTGTTGTTCAAAATTAGTTATTTTAACAAAGGCATTCATTAACTGTAAGCAATCTTTTACTGCCCAGTTTCCTTCTTCTAGAAACTTTGAAAATTCATGAATTAAAGGTTCAAATGACCCAATATACCATCGAGATTCTAACCCAATATGTACATGCACGCGAGCAATTGTTTTACGTTGATGTAAATAATCTTCGTCAATTCGTCCGTTGAATAATTGTAATAAATGGACTGTTAATTTCCCCTTCAGTGCTTGAATACTACTATGCCGATGAATGATCTCCATTAATTGGGGTTCTTGTTCAATCGCACTATAAAAAGAATCAACAGACTTTCTTACTACTTCTGATACATAAGGTTTAAGTTGTTTTAATCTACCTAAATCTACCTCCGTCAATTGGATCAATTGTAGTTGTTTCATTTTTTCTGGTTCATTTGATAAATGAATTTCACCAACTACTTGATCTGACAAGCTAATTAATTGTTGTTGATTTTGTTTTCCTACTTTTCTCGAAAAAATACCCACGTACGTTCCTCCTAAATATGAACATTTAACTAGTCAATAAATGATTCTCTTATACTATATATACACTATTTATAGGTTTTTTGATACTGTTTTTTTATAATCGAAGAAGAATTAGATGGCATTCACTCGATTTTCAATATGCAAGATAGGCATTGCTAAAACCCTAAACGATATATTAAAATAAAGTACTAAATTTCACTTCTATAGCTATATCGTCTCTATTCAATTAAAGTGAATAGTTCTCAAGGATTGAAAGTCACAATAATGTGAACGATAGGATAGATCAATTTCGCCTTCTTTTTATCGACTGGTTTATTTTACTGACAGATGGGTATAGATAATTAGACAGCGTTTTTCTGTCAGAAAAGAAAGGAAGAAAACATTTTGAATTATTTAGTTACAATTGAACAAATTTTCGACGATCACACAGTCCAGGATATTGAAAGAGAGCATTATGCCAACTCATTATTCGAAGCATTAATGTGGATCACAGATGAGACAGCGACACTCGACATTACAGAAGACATGGTGTCTATTGATGAAATGAACGAGTGGGTGACAGTCAACAAAGCAAATGAATCTTATCGTTACAAATTACATTTGCACACGGAATTAACAGATGGCAGTTTCCATCCCTTTAACGAGGAACATATTGCTATTGAAGCAATCGCATAATGAACACAAAAAAACTACTCTTCGGAGTAGTTTTTTGTTTGTGTTGCACTCATTTTGGGTATTTGAAAACAACACTTAGGATCAGAAAGGAAGTGCACAATGAATTATTTACTGACAATCGAACAAGAATTTAACGACGAAACCATTTTACCCGTTCATAAAAGTCAAACAGTCCCTACTTTATACGCAGCACTTGAATGGTTTTCAGACATCACAACTGAATTAGGAATTACCGATGAAATGATTGAAATTGAACAATTAAATCAATGGGTTACGGTTCGACTAGCAGAACAGTCTTATCGTTATTTATTGCAAATGGATGTTGTACTTGAAGACGGCTCTATTCGCCCTTTTAAATCTACAGATCTTCCTACACACCAAGATTCCAATTGATTCTAAAAGAAACCATGTCTCCTCAATGTTATTCCTTGACGAAACACGTAATGTAGCGTATATGATAGAAGGTATGAAAAAAAGAATTAGGTGAAATTATGAATGAACAAGTGGTGCGACTTCAAACAATGAAGCCCTCCTCACTCTATTTACGCTATCTCATTCCTTCATTAATTGGAATGATGCTGATGGCCATTAACATTTTAATCGACGGCCTCTTCGTCAGTCACGGCGTTGGGGAACGAGCACTTGCAGGAGTCAATGTAGCTGTCCCAGTATACTCTATTTTACTTTCCATCTCTCTTTGGATTGGTATGGGAGGTGCAACGCTCTACTCGATTGCGCTTGGAGAAAATAATACTAAGCAAGCCCAGCGTGTTTTCAGTATGGCATTGACGGTGACCATTCTCATAACGACGACGATTATTTTATTCAGTTTACTTTTCAAAAAGCAGCTCGCTTATTTTTTCGGTGCAACGGATGAGATTTATCCCTTCGTCATTGATTATTTGGAAGTTATTCTATTGTTCGGTCTTGTCTATGTACTTGAAAATATTTTAAGTATCTTTATTCGGAATGACGGCAACCCCGTTCTAGCAACGACAGGACTTGTCGTAAATGCCGTACTCAATGTTATTCTCAATTATATCTTTATCTTCGAATTCGGCTGGGGTGTAAAAGGAGCTGCCTATGCAACAGTCATTGCTACTGTCATTGGCACATTGGTGCTTTGCTTACACTTCTTTAAGAAAACGAATCAATTAAAATGGTTAACGTTACGATTAGATCCAAAAATTGTGAAATCTATCTTCTTAATTGGTTTACCAAGCTTCATTGTCGAAGGATCTGCTGCAGTAATGGTCGTCGCCACAAACGTGGTATTTAGACACTATACAGGGGAAATTGGCATCACGGCATTCGCTGTCGTCAATTATGTTCATGCGGTCTTTTTAATGATTTTTATTGGAATAGGAGCCGCCCTACAACCTCTCTCAAGCTATCATCACGGAGCAAAATTATTTGACCGTCTTCAACAGTTTGTCAAATTAGCAGTAGGAACAGCATTCGTTATCGGCCTGTTGTCCTTTGCAATCGGCAGTTATTTTAGCGATGTCTGGATTGATCTATTCGCAGTAGAAAATGAAGAGATTGCAGACTTTACGCGAAAAGGAATCGTCTTATTTTTTATCGGGTACTTATTTTTAGGCATTAATATGGTCTATGCCGAATTCTATCAATCGATCGAACAAATTCGTTTGGCCACTTTGATTATTTTAAGTAGAAGTCTCGTGCTCTTTTTACCAGCTCTATTTATTTTGCCCGCTCTTTTCGGCCCTTCTGCGATTTGGCTTGCATTTCCAGTAGCTGAAGGAATTACGCTCATCGGAATCATAGTCATAAAACGCATGAAAGCTATCCGTAAACTATAGTGTAACAAATAAAAGTAGTCACTTTCCTTAATTAGAAAGTGACTACTTTTATTTGTTTAAAAAATCTTGGTTTAAAGAATAGATTTTTCTCGGACGCCCTTGAAAACCTGAAGATTTTTCAAACCTTGATACAACTAGTTGTTCTTTCTCTGCTTCTGAGAGAATTCGGTTTGCAGACCGCACATTTATTTTTAGTGCTTCTGCAAACTCAGCACTTGATAACTCTTCACTACCCGTTTCATGAAAGGCCAAAATTAATTTATTAAAACGATCTTCAGATAAAGTTACTTTTTTTCTAAGCTCTTTCATATGAGAAGGTTCCATCCATCTCTTAATAATTTTTTGGTCATTGATTTCATCTCTTCTACGAAGTGGACCTATCATATGTTGACCATCTTGACAAATAAACGTTGTACTAACTACTTGATTATTTGCATGTTCTAAAGCTCTCTTTGAGTGTATTTCAGCTTGTCTATAAGTATCACCAAGACCCCATCCGATATGAAACGTATTGGTAAAGTGTTCAGATAAAAAAGAATTCAATGCACAACTAGAATAACAATCAGTCATTTCTTGTAACAAGGCAGCATTTGTAGTCAATTGAAAACGATTGTTTTCCCGGTCTATTGTTAAAATATGTCTAAATTGATGTTGATACTTCAATAAAAGTGAATGCATAAATAAAAGTTCACTTTCCATCAAAGCGGGGTTTTCAATTTGACAGTTCAAATAGCCGATTACAATTTGATTATCCTCTAATTTTTTGAGATGAACAGCTTCAATCAACTGGTTTGTCTGTTGTTCAATTGATTCTTGAGAAAGCTCAAAATAATAATGAGGAATATTGTTCCTTTCTAGTTCTGGTAGAATATTAACCAGTCTGGTAAAAGAATAATCCACTTTATTCTCTTTATGAAATTGAATGTGTTGTTCAATACCTTCCTGATAAATTGAACGACTTACAATAAGTTCACCACTTGGAGTGATCGGACGTTGATTGAGTGGTAATGATTGAATGAATTTTGAAATACTCTCGCTCTCTTCGTTAAAATCCAGCAATACACGTGAAAAATCTAAGCTAGGATGCTGCAATTTAATCAATAATAACTTTTTATAAAATTCTGCATCAGTTAATTTCAAATAAGTGACTGGTTGATCAACTTTTAGAAGTTGTTCTTTTAAATGTGTATATGAAAGGAGTCCACTAAATAAAAAAGCATCAGCTCGTTCTTTACACGCAAGAAATTCCGTAGTTAATTCTTCCAAAGTAGTATAAGTGCGAAAAAAATATTCCACACCTGAATGCTTAGGGAGAGATTGTGCTAATCTCTGAGCATGATAATCTGGTAAAAATACTGCAATGTTCATTGATTCACCTCATTCATAGCTCTCATTATATCAAATATCAAAAAAAGAGAAAGCATCATCTACGAGCTTTCTCCTTTCATTATGATTAGTGATTTTGATTTGGTTTAATTTCTTTTGGAATAGGACAATCGTATCCTGATTCACCTATCTGTTCACGATGTTCTTCTTTTGCTTTCTGAAGTAAGGTTGGGTTCTGAATGAATTTTAAAGCGGCTACCGACAAAATCTTTGAAACTTGGAGCATACCTTTATGTGCATATGAAGATTTCCCTTGTGCTACTAATTGCCAAGTATGAAAACCTGTTCCCAACGCACAAGTTGTCACAACTACTTGACCTGTTGGCGCAACCCAACTCACATCGCCCACATCTGTTGATCCAGGCATTGCCTTTGAGGTTTTGATGAGTGGCAAAGGATGACCGAAAAGTGGCTGATCTGTTGGAATGTTTAATTTCCCCAACCCTAAACTATCTGTAGATAATTCTTCTTTTGATAATGTCTGCTGAATTTCCTTTGCAAATGACAATTCTTCATTAGTATATTGAATTGGAGTTACTTCTTGCAGTGCTTCTTGAAGTACTTCGTTGACTGTTGATAGTGGAATAAAGTTTGAACAAGCTTTATCGAAAACAATTTCAACTTCTGTTTCAGTCATCAACGCAGCACCTTCTGCAATTTTTTTAACGCGTTCATATAAGGCTTTTACATCATCAATATGTGGAGCACGAATCAAATGCAATACCTCTGCATTCGCTTGAACAACATTTGGTGAAGCACCGCCAGTGTCTGTGATTGCATAATGGATTCTAGCCCCATCTATCATGTGTTCTCTTAAATAGTTAACGCCTACATTCATGAGCTCAACTGCATCTAATGCACTTCTACCCAAATGAGGTGCTGCTGCTGCATGTGCACTTTTTCCTTTAAATCGGAAATAAGCTTGGATATTAGCCAGAGTACTAAATGTCCATACTCCTGTAACTGGGCTAGGGTGCCAAGTTAAGGCAAGGTCTACGTCTTCAAATGCACCTTCTCTTGCCATAAAAGTTTTACCAGATCCACCTTCTTCAGCAGGGCATCCATAATAACGCACAGTGCCAGGAATTTGATGTTCTTCTAAATAAGCTTTTAATGCTAATGCAGCACCTAATGCACCTATCCCTAATAAGTTATGTCCACACCCATGACCATATCCACCTTCAATTAATGGCTCTTTTTTAGCTAAATCTGCTGTTTGGCTTAAGTCTGCTAAAGCATCATACTCACCTAAAAATGCAATAACAGGGCCACCTGTTCCAAAAGTACCCGAAAAAGCAGTAGCAATTCCAGCTAGATTCTCTTCTACTTCAAAGCCATTCTCTTTCAAAAGCTCAATTATCTTTCGGCTTGATTCAATTTCTTCAAACCTAATTTCAGGATGGTCCCAAATAAAATCACTTGCTGTCGTCAAATACTCTTTTTTTTGTTCTAAATAATTCTCAAGCCATTCGTTCATATTAAATCATCCTTTTCTTTTTATTTGTAAGTAATAGGAGAAGCAATGCAACAATTAATAAACCAAATTGCAAACCAATTCCTGCTAATAAACCTTGATTAATCAATAACCCGAACGAAAGTGGGAACATTACAAATCCAATCACACTATTAAAAGAATATGAAAGAGAATAATCTCTTAATACAGGGGATTTCATATCAGGATCCACCATTTTTAAAAGAAGTAAACCTGTTAAAAAGACACCTGTATTGGTTCCTAATATAGGCATACTTCTTTCAAACCAATGATCTTTGAAAAATCTTTTTGAAAAGAAATAAGCTGCAGCAACTGTCACCAGAAGTCCACCTACCATAATCACTATTAACGGAACTAAGTAGGCAAGAACTGCTTGTATCGGTAAACTCATTATTGCTGCTACAATTGCATAATCAGCAAATGTTGAGGTAATCTTACTCTTTGTCTTTTCATCTACTACCCACGATAGATTCAGTTTAACCATAATTCCCCAAACTATATACATTAAGATAATGGCATATGCCCATTCTGGGATCATATTCAGTATAAGAATTTGATATTTTTTAAAAATAAATGTTAAAGCAAAAGAAAGTCCACTAACTCCTAAAATTAATGCTAAATGTAAAGCAAGTGAGTCAATAGAAGAAGAATTAGTCGATTCTTTTCCAGCGTTTGCTTGAAGTGAAATGTCTTTTTGAACACCAGTTATCATCTCTTTCGGCATGTTTGCCCCTGATTGTAAAAATGTGGTATACCCTTTCCTAGCAGCAATATTAATCATTAATATTCCTACAAGTATTCCGCCAATCAGTCCTACAGTTGCTGTTGTTGTCGTAACCCCTTGTGCAATTTCCCAATAAGGTTGATTCATTGATTGCAACATACTTCCCACAACCCCAGCAGTTCCATGTCCACCTGAAAACCCAGCAGATAACTCAGTACCAAAAGTTGGGTAGAAGTCAAAGCCAAATATCTTCTTGAATAAACCAACAACTGTCAGACTATAAATACTTTGTAACGCTCCTACAATGATCAAAATAAAAAGCATGATTGAGACCGTTTTTGAGGTATTTGATTTCTCACCTTTTTTTCCTCCACCTATCGCAAGTCCTAATGGTACTGCAGCCACTACAGGTACAATGAGAATACCTGGCAGTAAAGATGCTAAGGTTAACCAATCTTTTGGAATCGGTAAAATTGCAAACCCTTTCAAAACTATCGGTCCTAATAGTAATCCAACAAATCCTCCAATGACCGATGCAGGCAAAAATAACTTCTGCATCAACTTAACTTTAGAGCGGATAATTGTTCCGACGAGTAACAAACCACTGATTACAACAAAAGTAAAAAACAACATTCGCAATACTTGTGATAAAACACTAACCTCTAACCCCATTATAGTTCCCCCATTCTTTAAAGAATAATTAAAGACCATGTCTTTAATTAGTTAATTAATACAATAACAGTGTTTTTAAAAATGTCAACAAAAAAAAGAGAATTTAATATTCTCTTTTAATCTTTATAAGGATCAAACTCATTCGCACCAGCCATCGCAACACCTACTGGTTTTAGTTCGTGAAGGACAGTCAATGTATCTTCATGCTCTGCAATCACATCTCTTAATTTACGATACACAAAGGGAGATTCATCTGTCCCACCACCACGTAATTCAACACCAAATGCGCGAATAGCCTCTTCCATCTGTTGAGGAGTCACTTTACCCCCACGACGAGTACGTGTTTTATAATTCATTTTCCCTGCCGCTTCTGTCCGACTCATAATTCGACCTGCACCGTGCACCGTAGAATACCAAGCATTTGCATTGGCCTCATTATCTTTTCCTTCAACAATGACGGAATAATCGCCCATACTCCCACCAATAAATCCTTGTTGCCCTGGTGCTGAAGGAGTTGCGCCTTTTCGTACTACGATATATTCTTTTCCGTCATGTATCTCTTTCCAAGCATAGTTATGATGATTATGAACTGTATGCGTTGCGCTTGCTCCTAAAATCGACAACACTTCATCCAAAACAATATCACGGCCAGCATATGCATAAATACCCGCTAACTCCATCGCTTGCATATATAATTGACCCATCTCATCTTCTAAGTTAAATAAAGTCGGTAACTGTTCCATCGACTCGCCAGGAGCACGATCTAAAAAAGAACGGCCTGCTGCAATATTTAAAAAACCACTTGCCGTTTTATGTCCAAAACCACGACTACCAAAATGATTGGCTACCCATACATCACCCGTTGCCTCTTCAACGAACAAATCGACAAAATGATTCCCTGCACCAACTGTACCCAATTGCTCATAGGCTAATTTCTTCAACGTATCATGTTCATGTTGCCCAAATGTGCGATACACGTCCCACAAGGCATGATCAAATAAAGCATGGTCTACTCTTTTTTTATTTTTTCGACCGATACCAAAAGAAATACGTTTGGCAATGTCGTCCATAATTTGAGGAACTTGCTGATGGATGTCACGCCATTTTAAATTGGTACGTACTGCCTTATTTCCACAAGCAATATCATAACCTACCCCACTCGGTGCAACTTGTTGATCGTAAGCAATGACCCCTCCAACAGGTTGACTGTACCCATAATGACCATCCGCACATAACACACCACCTGCTACTCGTCCTGTTGACAGACAGTTATTAAACTGGCGGATTGTCCCTTCCTCATGTTGTCCAAAAATTGCTGTTTTCATAATTTCCAACTCCTATGTGAAATTTGCCGGTTTCACTCTTGTTTTCATTTTACAGTTCCGCTAGACCAACGTCAATGAGACAACAAAAAAAACGGCGAGTGTTCATCCTCGCCGTACCTTTTTATTCAAACGTTCTTTTAGTTTAATTGTAGTGATTTTTTCGCTTTCATAACCGCTTCAACCACATAGTCAGCCGTTACAATTTCCGCACCCTCAACTAATTGGTCTGCTGCAACACCATTATGCTCCATACAGTTAGAGCATACTTTTAATTTTGCTCCTGCTGCTAAAAATGCAGGCAATAATTCACCAACAGGTTTAAATGGTGAACCGATATCAATCGTTTCTGCATAACCTTTTGCCGCTAAGTGTACAGCGTCTGATAAAAGAATAAGTTCTACATCGTGGCCTTGTTGCGCTGCTTTCCAACCCATAGTGAAAGCAATTGTTACGTTGTTTGCATCACGCTCGTGTGCAGTTAATGTGAGTAGTAAATCGATATTTGACATGTAAAATCCTCCTTTATTTTATACCCTATACCGTATATTAACATGACGTTTTGTTGCATGCAATCTCTTTGCTTCAAAAGGTGATTTTTATGTTAAACTTAAGCCAAGATATTCACAGGAGGTTCAAAATGAAGTTTTCATCACGTAAAGATATTTGGATGTTTATCCTTGTTGCTGGTTTATTCGTCGTATTCGCAAGACTCCCCTATCAATCTTTGACAGGTGAATGGAAAACAACAGATGTCATCATCGGTTCAATTATGATTGTTTTTTTACTATTGCTGTGGTTTAATACGCGTTATAAAATTGAACATCAGCAATTAATTATTTATTTCGGTCCCATTAAACAAGTCATTCCAGTGAAAGATGTGGTAGCAGTCGCAAAAGTAACTACGCCCATGTTAGGAGCAGCACTTTCTAGACATCGTTTAGAATTATTGTTAAAAGGTGATCGAGCCGTTCAAATTTCACCTAAAGACCAAGAAGCTTTTATGACGGCTATTCGTTCTATCCAACCGAATGTCAGACAACTCTATTAAGCTAACTTACTACACTAAACAAAATAGAGCTTACAAATAAAAAGGGATATCCTTTCTGTTCGTAAGCTCTATTTGTCATTTACAGCAAAATATCCGCAGAATATAAACGTCGAATGGAACCGTCTGCTAACTTTAATAACAGCAAACCTTCGTCGTCAATGCCAATCGCTTCACCCTGTAAGGTTTCATTCACCAGTCTTGCAGTAATTTGTTTACCCATCGTATGTGAAGAAGCTTCCCATAAGGTTTTAATAGGGCCAAATCCAATCGATTCGTAGATGTGCATATACTTTTCAAATTGATTAGCAATTTCCGCAATGAGATGGTTACGGTTAAATCGTTCACCTGTTGCAATCGCTAATGATGTTGCGATTGTTCGAACTTCTTTTGAAAAATCTTGTTCTGTTTGATTTACATTAATACCCATCCCTACAATAATCGCTTTCACTCGATCAGGGTCTGCAATGAGTTCAGTGAGGATACCTGTGACTTTTTTGCCTTCGATTAATAAATCATTCGGCCATTTAATCGTAAGTTCAACCTCCGTTAATTCACGAACAGCTTGTACGATAGCGACTGCTGCGACTAGCGTAATTTGAGGAGCTTGATGGAGTAAAATCGATGGACGTGTAATCATGCTCATCCAAATTCCTGCGTTATTATTGGATTCCCATGCTCTATTTAACCGACCTTTTCCATTCGTTTGATGTTCCGTTACCACTATTGTGCCATCCATTGCTCCCTCGTCCACTAACTGCTTTGCCAATGTTTGTGTAGATGAACAAGACTGAACAAGATGGACGTGCTGACCATATGCAGATGTTGACAGTCGTTGTTGAATCGCTGCTTGATTGAGCTGTTCAGGAGTGCCGAGTAGTTGATAGCCTCTTTTTCTCACAGATTCAATTGCATAACCTTCTTCTTTCAATTCAGCAATTGCCTTCCAAATGGCAGCTCGAGATAACGATAACGTATCGGCCAGCTCTTGACCTGAAACAGGTTGACCTTCTGCTTTAATCAGTCTTTTCAACACGTACTCTTTCGTTGACATAACGCATCCCCCATTCTTTTAAAGCTTGTGCTGTATGTTCTATTTCTCCAACAACTACACCATACTCCATCGCATGTAAACAATCACCTAACCATTTTCCAGGTTTTTCACCCGTCCATGCAAGCAGTTGTTTGCCATCGATCATCAAATCTTGCTTCCCTTGAATCGGTAGTTGTTGTCTCCTCTCAGTCAGTGTTTGTTGATCTAACCATTCACCATGCACGACTGCATGAGCAAATCGAATCACTGCATCTGAGTAACAATAAGTCATCCAATGTTCTGGTTGTTCTTCTCGCATAGCTTTCACAGCGGATTGACGTTGTTTTAAGGCTTCTTTTTCTTTCCGAGACATTTTCCACGCTAAGCTCACCTCATCACTATTCAAATCACATCGCTCAATCATCCAAGCATAGCCATCCAGTGCTTCGCCTACCCATTGTATAGGTACTTCAAAGCTAGGGACGCCAGCTAGTGAAGGAATAAAACGATGAAGTCCAGCGTCAAAACACACACGAAGAGCAGCGTTGGGATTTTTTCCTAACCATAGCTTATCCCACTCCACTTTAATCCGTTCCACTGCAATATATTGTAACAATGCGGCATGCTCTCGAATTGCTTCTAATGTATTGGTCTCAATCGTAAAGCCCGTCGTACTCATAAATCGAATCGCACGCATCATACGCAACGCATCTTCATGAAAACGTTCAGAAGCTTCTCCGACTGCGATGATTTGTTGTTGGCGAATCGCCTCGACTCCTTTAAAGGGATCTGTTAATTGCCCATATCGATCACTAGCAATCGCATTCATCGTAAAATCACGGCGTTGTAAATCCTCTACTAATGATGTCACAAATGCGACCTGTTCAGGACGTCGATGATTCACATACATGGATTCCGTTCGAAACGTCGTCACTTCAATTGATTCACCTAACATTCGTACGATGATTGTACCGTGCTCTTTTCCTAAGTCAATCGTCTGCTTAAATAAAGCCTCCACTTCATCGGGTGTCGCACTAGTTGTCAAGTCTACATCGGAAGGAGTTAACCCCATCAAGGCATCACGAATAGCACCACCCACAAAGTAGGCAGCGTATCCTGCCTCAACTAACTGATCATATACTGCAAGAGCGGCTCGACTTAACCATTTCATTTCAATCTTCATGGCACACCTCTTGATACAGCGCTTCATATTGATCCACAATTTGCTCACTTCTAAAACGAGTGGCAGTTTCTAAAGCATGTTGTCTAAACGCTTGACGACACGTTGGATGCAAAATCTGCTCTACAGCTGCAGCTACAGCGAGTGGTTCATCTAATTCAACGAGGAAGCCATTTTTCCCTTCTTCTACAATTTCAGGGATGCCTCCAATTGCAGTACCCACTACAGGACAACCTGTAGCAAAACCTTCTAGAATAGCTAAACCAAAAGCTTCTTTGTCTGATAAGTGCAACATCACATCACTCATATTGAGTAAAGCATTGACATCATTTCGACGACCTAAGAAGTGAACCGACTGTTGAATGCCTAATTCACAAGCCAATTCCTGCATATTTTCTAACTCGGGTCCTTCTCCAACTAAAAATAATTGACGCTGCCCCTGTTTCACAATTTCTGCAAAACTTCTGAGAATATAATCAATTCGTTTCACAGCTCTAAAATTCGACACATGAATCAATGCGTCCATGTCCGCCGTTAAACCAAATTGTTCTCTATATTTTTCACGAAATACGGCGTCTTGCTGATAAGTTTGTTCATCTATAAAATTATAAATCGTACGAATTTCTTGCTGTGGGCGAATCATGCGATACGTATCCTCTTTTAATGCATGTGAAACGGCTGTCGCAACAGTTGACTTTTCAATCCCATAGCGGACCGTGTCTTTTAATGTTTTATTTTCACCTAATACGGTGACATCTGTGCCGTGTAATGTTGTAATAATAGGAATCGAGGACTTAGCCATATCCTTACCAAGAGCTGCTGAAATAGCGTGAGGTACAGCGTAATGTACATGTAACAAATCAAGTTTCTCTTCAACAATCGTATGAGCAATTTTATTCGCTAAAGCGATGTCATAGGGCGGAAATTGAAAAACAGCGTAGCCGTCAATTCTTGCCTCGTGAAATTTTAAGTGTTCTGTCTCATGTTCTAAACGAAATGGCTTCTGTGACGTAATAAAATGCATCGTATGCCCACGTGCTGCCAATTTTTTCGCAAGTTCTGTCGCAATGACACCTGATCCACCTAATGATGGATAGCAAATGACACCTACTTGTAATTTTCTCATAGACTTCCTCTTTTCTTACAATACGTTTTCCAGGCCGTAAATAAACTGAGGTTTTTGATTCGCAGCATATTCTACAGCCAATACAATGCCTTTTTTAAAACTGTCACGACTGAATGAATCATGTTGAATCGTCAATAACTCTCCAGTGCTACCAAATAACACTTTTTGATGGGCAAGTAAGCCTTGTAAACGTACGCTGTGTATTTTCATTCCATCAATATCTGCTCCACGTGCCCCGTGTAATTGCTCTTCTTCACCGACCGCTCCCTGATGATGTGGCGTACGCTGTTGCTGAATCAATTGTGCTGTTTTCATAGCTGTTCCACTAGGTGCATCTACTTTTTCATTGTGATGCATCTCAATGATTTCAACATCTTCTAAATAATTCGCTGCCATTCCTGCAAACTTCATCATCAGTACGGCACCGATTGAAAAATTTGGAGCTAATACAACTGAAACACCCTTCTGTTCTTGTTTTGCACGTAATAAATCGAGCGCAGATTCTGTTAAGCCACTCGTACCTACGACAATATGTAAGCCCAAATCCATTGCTTGGTTGACATTCTCAAACACTGCGTCTGGTCGAGTCACGTCAAAAAATACATCAGGTGAAGTTTCTTGTACTAAAGTGTCCAGCTGATCATAAATCGGTATACCGACTTGATCTTGAATGTCATCTTTTTTTATTTTTAACCCACTATATTTGTAATCGTAGGCTGCAACTACTTCAATTCCTTGTCTCTTTGTCAAAGCTTCAAGTGCTGTTTGCCCCATTTTTCCACGAATACCTGCAATTGCTACTTTAATCATTGAGCTCCTCCTTTTTTGTCCAACGATTCTTATCTCTTGTCTTAAATTTATCCATCACACGACGTAGGCTCTCATCCATATCGATTCCTTCAGCATTCGCAAAACAAATCATGACAAAGAATAAGTCACCCAATTCCTCTTCTAATGAGGCTTCAGCTTCCGTCGATTTTTTCTTCTTCATTCCATAAACATGTTGCACTTCTCTTGATAATTCCCCTAGCTCCTCACTCATCCGAGCAAGTAATTCAAAAGGAGGAAAGTACCCTTCTTTGAATTGACCAATATGTTCATCGACAACTTCTTGCATTTCTTTCATTGTTCGATTCATTCTACCCTTCCTTTCTTCCACAAAAAAAGCCCGCCCAATGAGGGACAGGCCTGTGTGCATTAATCACGGTTTGTTGCAATCAATACAAGACGTAATAACTCAAGTACCGCAACTGCTGCTGCCGCTACATAAGTCATTGCCGCTGCACTTAATACTTTTTTGGCATGTGGCTCTTCTTCTGTACCGATAATTCCAAGTTGAACCACTTGATCCATCGCTCGGCTTGAAGCGTTAAACTCAACAGGTAATGTCACCAATTGGAAGATAACACCAACAGACATCATCACGATACCAATCCATAATAAGGAAGGCATACTAGAGAAAAACAAGCCGCCTAAAATAAATAACCATGAAGCATTGCTTGTGAAATTCACTGCGGGAACCATACGGTGTCTAAAACGTAAAAACGCATAACTTTCAGCATCTTGAATCGCATGCCCCACTTCATGAGCTGCTACAGCTGTTCCTGCAACAGAAGCATGATCATAGTTGTCAGGAGATAAAGCTACTATTTTTGTTAACGGATTGTAGTGATCCGATAAAAAACCTTCGTGTCGCACTACTTTCACATCATATAAACCATTTTCATCTAAAATTCGTCGAGCTACTTGGGCACCTGTCATGCCTGAAGTTGAACGTACTTTAGAATACTTGTTATAAGTTGATTTGACTTTCATTTGTGCATAAATAGGCACAATCATTATCGCGATAAAGTAAATCCAAAACATCTTACAAACCCCTCCACCTCTCGAATAGCCAATTTATCGGTTGATTTTCTATGACTACTCTATTTTCTATCTGCTCTCATTTTAAACGTTTTCATGACCAAATTCAACTATTATGCAAGTTCTCGGCGCTTCATATTCAGTACAGCCAAAGCAATACAAAGCATCGATAACCAGAAAGTAAAATAGCCTATATAAGCACTGTATTGCATAATGTCATAATAAATAGGCATCTGACCAAAAACATAATCAATGACATCATTATGTAACGTCCAAACCGCAGCAACAACTATATGGACGGTTGAGAAACGATAAAAGTTGCCATAAAGTAGTGCTTGTACTGCCATTGCACCATGAGAGAAAACGAGCATCCATCCAAGTGGACCAATTGAACCGACCTCTGCCAATGTTAATAAATTCATCATCACGGCCCAAACCCCATATTTGATCAATGTAATAAAAGCCAATGCTTCGACAAATTTAAAGTTTTTACCGACTAACCATCCCCCAATTGCTATTGTAAAAAAAAGACTAGCCGTCGGACTATCTGGAACAAAAATTAAAAAGATTGGCTTTGTAATGGCTAACTGCCAACCATACCAAATATAACCATAGATCGTACCTGCTAAGTTGATAATGAACAGTAACACCAAGAATGATTTCGAAAATAAAATCAATTTTATTTGTTGTATCAAGGACAAAATATCCACCTCCGAACAAGATATCTCTAATTATACCTGAAGAAGACGTTTTTCGTTCATTATTTTTCAATTGAAATATTTTCAAATAGACAATTCAACCAAATCACTGATTTCTAAAATCAAATGTGTCATTTGGTACATCCAATGCATGCCCATTAATGACTACCGTATCATGATCCGTCCAAATAATAGTGGTAGATTCCTCTTTAGTATTCCAATAAATATTTTTCATTTGATGGTTTTTATGGTTAAAGACTAACTCACCACGAACCGCATAAGAGGTTGTTGCCCCTCCATTGGTGATATATGCTTTTAGCGTATATTTTCCATCCGGAGATGTTTCTTCAGTCAGATACTCCCCAGTTGGTAGTCTATCCATATCAAAAAACGCCCAGTATATCCCATACCCAAGCAATGCAAACACCAACAAACCAATCCCCATAAATAGTTTGAAAATATGATGAGTCATTTTCCTTCTCTCATCTTTCACATGCATTTTTTGTAAATGACCCAATGGTATCCTCTCCTTAATCATCAGTTAAACAAGCCATCATCGTATTCCTATTGAAACGTTCTTCAGGTAATATAAGTTTCATCAGATATAAATTTGATGCTGATAAAACATGACAAAGGATTTCCTATGTCATGTTCATTTTATTTACCCACTCATCCTTTTAATGGAGAGTGGGTATCTATCGACGTAATGAACTAGCCAACCTATTGAAAAGAATACCCTCACGACCTTCTCAAAGGATTGATTTGAATAAAAAATAAATTTTTTAATTTAAAAATGTTTGTTGAGATAAGATTGTAATTTCCACTTGCGAAATAAAATGATGGGTATACTTTAGATAAGTATGGAAATGATGTTAGTGCTTATGGATGTTTCTTTTAAAGTATTAATAATAATTATTATCTTTTCGGACTACACTAACGAATGAAATCTTCACAACATTTATAAGACAATACTTTGCTTGAAGTGTAGGCATCGACTCAAGCAGGATGTAGCGGA
>JASLCF010000087.1 GCA_030146155.1 Savagea sp. | reverse complement strand
ACAAATGAGATTTCTTGATACATGATTAAATGCCTTTCATCAACAGATATACGAGCATGTTCGCCTAAATACTCCTCTTCTGGCGGTGGGAAAATCATTGCACGAATCGCAATCAATTGCTCTTTCACAAAACAGCCAATGATCAGTCCTTCTTCTGAAAAAATATGCTCGTATTCCTCTGTCGTTAAAGCTTGTAAAACCGAGGGATCTTCTAATCGTTCAATCACTTTTTTTTGCAATTGTACGACTTGTCCAAAAAAAGAATCGTCAAGCACACGAATTTCGTATGCTTGATCGATTCGAGAAAAAACACCTTTACGAATCACTTCCATGATTACACCTCTTGTTGTTTAGCTTGTTGAATAGCAGCCATTTGTTCTTTTGTTAATTTGGCCATTGTGAATCCTGTGTAAGCAAAGATGATTGAAATAATTGGAACCGTGTAGTTTAAAATTGCGTAAGGTGCATAATCAAATGCCATCACGCCTAATGTTCCGTAAATAAATACCCCACATGTATTCCATGGAATAAAGACAGATGTCAATGTTCCTCCATCTTCTAACGCACGAGATAAGTTTTTCGATTGCAGTCCTCTTTGTTCATAGGCTCCTGCAAACATACGTGCAGGGACAACAACTGAGATATACTGTTCTGAACACGTCATATTCGTAAAGAAAGCCGTACCGATCGTTGCTGTAACTAAAGAACCTGTTGAACGTGCAAATCTTAAAATTTTATCTACTAATACTTGTAATGTGCCAGTGAATTCTAAAATTCCGCCAAATGTCATTGCTACTAGTGTCATTGATACTGTGTACATCATATCAGAAAGTCCACCTCGGTTAAAGAGTTCATCAACCATCGCGTTGCCTGATTTAATGACATAACCGTCATGTAAAACGCCGACAGCTGTTGCTACATCTCCCCCTTGAACGAAGATATGTGCTAACCATCCTAGGAAAACCCCAACTAAAATCGCTGGAATCGCTGGAACTTTACGAACTACCAGTACGATAACAGTCAATGGAACTAATAAGAGCCAAGGTGAAATCACAAAATTATCTTGCAATGTGTTCATAATTGAAGTGATGTCTTCACTGACAATCGCATCCGTTTTAAATTGGAAGCCCATGATTGCATAAACCGTTAACGCAATGAGTAAGCCAGGAATTGTCGTATAAAACATGTTTTTGATATGCTCGAATAAGTCCGTCCCAGTTAATCCTGCAGCTAAATTTGTTGTGTCTGAAAGCGGTGACATTTTATCTCCGAAATAAGCTCCAGAAATGACAGCACCCGCAACCATGGCAGCTGGAATCCCCATACTCATACCAATACCCATTCCTGCGACACCAACGGTTCCCATCGTTCCCCAACTTGTCCCTGTCATCGTCGCAACAATGGCACAGATGATTGTAATTGTCACTAAAAAGAATGTTGGACTAATGATTTTTAAGCCATAAAAAATCATTGAGGCAATAATTCCGCCGCCAATCCATGCCCCAATCGTTAACCCAACAAGCATGATAATGACGATAGCTGGCAATGCCATTTTGATTCCCTTGTACATCATTTCTTCAATTTCAGCCCATGTGAAGCCATGTTTGAAAGCTACTAAACCTGCTGCAACCGTTCCCACAATTAATGGTACTTGTGGATCTTTATCAAGAACGATGATGGTCACCATCATCACACCAATCATGACTACAATCGGTGTAAGTGCCCACCAAACGTTCATTTGTTTCTTTTCACTTCCCATATGTTCCTCCCCTTGACAGATAAGTAACCGCTTTCTCTTTGTCTAGCGAACTGTCGTTTATTTGTCGTAAATATGAACTAATAATAAGCGATTTGCGTTAAAAGTTCAATACCTTTTTGTAAAATGAACTAAAAGTATCCTAATTTTTAGAAACTGATGTAGTTCTTTTTTGAGGATGTGCCTTTTGATTCCTTTCTTTTTTATGGTTTTTATGATGTAATAAGAGAAGATTATTTTTTGAGGAGGTATAGGATGTCTATCCAAAAATCTACAATTATTAGCCCCGTATTCCCTAACCGTGCGACGAAGATGTTTGGCGGTGAAGCCAGTGGGATTTTAAACTGGAATGATTTGAAATACTCTTTCTTTTATGAATTGCGTGAGGAAATTCGTGCAAACTTCTGGATTGCTGCTGAAGTGGATATGGGAGAAGATGCACGTTCATTTGATTTATTTGATGAGCAAGAGGCATTTTTAGAAGCAGTTGGGCGATTAATGTTGCATAATGCGATGCAAGATAAGCTTTCTAATACAGTTGCGAATTATGCGTCTGATCCTTCAGTGACTTCTATTTTTGCGACGATGTATGATCAAAATAGTGAGCATCATCAAGGGTTGTCTTATATTTTGTCGAATGTGACGTCTGTTGATCAGCAGCGTAAAGTATTGGCGTTAGAGGAACCTTTGTTGGAGAATCGTGCGCGTTATTTTGAGGAATTAGTGCAAGGTTTAGAGGAAGAAGCGACACAAGAAATGATTTTAATGAGTTTAGCTAGTTTAGCTTTATTCAAAGGGATGCAGTATCATTCGCAGTTTGTGCAATTTTATGAGTATGCGTTGCGTGGAGAAATGCGTAGAACGAGTCAATTAATTGGGCGTATTCATAAGGATCGTTTGGCTCAATTGAAGTTTTTAGGTGAGTTGTTCCGAGTGTCTTTAACGGAGAGTAAGTTGGATAAGGCTGAGATTCAGTCGCTTGTTCATAATCGTTTTGATGAGGATGCACGAGCGGAGATTGCTCAGTTTCCTGAGCGTCAAGCTTTTATTGAGTATCGTACGAATCGTGTGTTGTTTTATATGGGGTTGTCTGCACTTTATGAGGTGTCTGAGAATCCAGAGCCGATTGTGGATGAGTTTACTACTTTTTCGGATGAGCAGACGGCGAAGACGAATGATGGTATTGATTTAGATGGGTTTGATGATTTGTAATTGGTTTGGTGTGAGAGCCTTTTTGGACGCGTTGTTGTTCAAAGGGGTTCTTTTTTTGTTTAGTTTTTTGAGGTGTGTGGTGGGCTTTTTTTATGTTGTGAAAAATGAGAGTGTCTGCTATGAAGTTGCTTTCCGTTTCGGCATATGCGTTCAGCAGGGCGGACGGCAATCCTTATAGTATTTTTGAATGAAGTGCCGTCGATGAATTCGCTTTGCGTTTCAGACGTTTGCTTTCCTGAGGGCAGTCAGTTTTGCCTCCTCGTCAGGTGTTGC
>JASLCF010000035.1 GCA_030146155.1 Savagea sp. | reverse complement strand
ATGAAAAATGCGCCTGTTGCAAAACTTGCAAATATTGTATGAGGAAAAGCGACCCATAATTTTTCGTTCATCAATACAGCTGCAATATCATTCATTTCTGCACGACCATTTTGCAACACATAACCTACAGGGTTTTGCATAAATGAGTTTGCTGCTAAAATCCAAAATGCTGATAACGCTGTTCCAAATGAAACCATCCAAATCGAGAAAAGGTGAACTTTCTTAGATACTTTATTCCATCCGAATATCCAGATACCAATAAATGTTGATTCCAAAAAGAACGCCAATAACGCTTCAATTGCCAGAGGTGCACCAAAAATATCACCTACGAAACGAGAATACTCTGACCAGTTCATACCAAATTGAAATTCTTGAATAATACCAGTTACCACACCAACAGCAAAGTTAATTAGGAAGAAAATCCCCCAAAACTTTGTCATTCTCAAATAAATATCTTTTTTCTTTACGACATACATGGTTTGCATCAACGCAATCATAAACGCTAGCCCGATAGATAGGGGTACGAAAATAAAGTGGAACAATGTCGTTGAAGCAAACTGTATTCGTGCAAGTAGCACTTCTTCCAATACAAACAACTCCTCTCTCAAATATGTACGTTTATTGCTTTCACCTTATCTTTATTGTATCGAAGATTTGTTATTGATTCGTGAACAATGTGTAACTATCTTGTTACAATACTGAGAACAAAGCACCTCTTCAATGAATAGCTGTAATATTTTAGACACAGTTCAAACTTCTTTCACTTTCTTCCCTAGGACTATTTCTTTCTATCATAGCGAGTCAAAATTAAGCCTGTCAAATTTTGACTATTTTTTTGATTAGACTATTTATTAAATTAGAATGATTATAATCAAAATACTTGAAAATCTAATTTGAAGATGATAATATCATTCTGTAGGACGAAATGATAGAGATGGAGGAACTTATTAAATGATAAAAAAAGATGAAAATTCTCAAAGAAATTTAACTACTGCCGCAGGTGCTCCTGTAGTCGATAACGAAAATTCGATGTCAGCTGGACCAAGAGGACCTTTACTTTTACAAGATGTTTGGTTAATTGAAAAGCTAGCACACTTCCACCGTGAGGTTATTCCAGAGCGACGTATGCACGCAAAAGGTGGTGGAGCTCACGGAACGTTTACAGTAACGAATGATATCACGCAATATACGAAAGCTTCTATTTTTTCAGAAGTTGGAAAACAAACACCGATGTTCTCCCGTTTCTCTACAGTGGCTGGTGAACGTGGTGCAGCAGATGCAGAACGAGATATTCGTGGATTTGCACTTAAATTCTATACAGAAGAAGGAAATTGGGATTTAGTTGGTAATAACACACCTGTTTTCTTCTTTAGAGATGCTATGCATTTCCCTGACTTAAATCATGCGATTAAACGTGACCCACGTACAGGCATGCGTAGTGCGACAAATAACTGGGATTTTTGGACAAGCTTACCGGAAGCACTACACCAAATTACAATTACAATGAGTGATCGTGGAATTCCAAAATCATTCCGCCATATGCATGGATTTGGTAGCCATACATATAGCTTAATTAATGCTGAAGGTGTGCGTCATTGGGTTAAATTCCACTTCCACACAATGCAAGGCATTGAAAACTTATCTGATCAAGAAGCTGAACAATTAATTGGGAAAGACCGTGAATCTCATATTAGAGATTTATACGATTCAATTGAACAAGGTAATTTCCCTAAATGGAAAATGTATATTCAAGTCATGACAGAAGAACAAGCTAAAGCAATGCCTTACAATCCATTTGACTTAACAAAAGTTTGGTATAAAGGAGATTTCCCTCTCATTGAAGTTGGTGAATTCGAATTAAACCGCAATGTGGATAATAACTTTGCTGAACTAGAGCAAGCTGCTTTCACGCCGGCTGCTGTTGTACCTGGGATTAGTTTTTCTCCTGATAAAATGTTGCAAGCTCGATTATTCTCCTATGGAGATGCACAACGCTATCGTCTAGGAGTGAACCACCATCAAATTCCTGTCAATGCACCTATTTGTCCGTTCCAATCTTTCCATAGAGACGGTGCAATGCGTACAGACGGCAATTTAGGAGGTACAACTTCTTATCATCCAAATAGCTTTAACCAATGGGATGGTCAACCTCATTATAAGGACCCTTCACTAGCCCTTTCAGGAGATGCTGACATTTATGATTTCCGTGAAGATGATTCAGATTATTACACACAACCTGGAAAGTTATTTAATCTCATGAGTGAAGAACAACAACAACTACTTTTTGAAAATACAGCACGTAATATGGGCGACTCTCCAGACTTCATTAAACATCGCCATATTCGCAATTGTTTCCATGCGGATCCCGCTTACGGAGAAGGTGTTGCACAAGCAATGGGCTTAACGGTTGAAGGTGCAATGGCAGAAGAACGTAAATAAAACGATAAACAAAAAAGCATGCATGGAGGAATTTTATATTCCTTCATGCATGCTTTTTAAAATTGTAATCAAAGCGTAATCTTCCATGATTACTTGCTTTCCCCAACTTCATTAAAGATATTGGCAACAATTAGTCCCGTAATAAATGCAATGACACTCATCACAAGAGGAGTTCCGCTTTCAGGAATACCAGGATAAATAACAAATACAGAACCAAAAATGAGGCCTAGAATTATCGCAAATGTAAGTGTGCGATAATGTTTTAAAATATAACTAATTGCTTTACTACTTGTAATAAAACCAATCATTACACCTGAACCAATGACAAGGATGATTGGTAAATTTAGAGTACTTAAAGCATTTGTAGCGGTATGGTATGAACCTAATAAAAGTAATATAAATGAACCGCTGATTCCAGGTAGCAACATCGCCATACTTCCTAACCAGCCAGAGAAAAATAAATACAAGGATGATTTTGCTGTTAATTGCTCAATAACAGAAGTATCCTTCACAACTAAAAATGCAGTAGATCCTAAGGCAATGGTAAAGATAAGTGTGACCAGATAGTGACCTAATTTAAAAGAAGTCTTCATCTGTGCTTGTTTAGCAATAAAAGGAATCACACCAATGATTAACCCTAAAAAGAAATACATAGTAGGTGCTTCATGCTTCTTAAGTAAATAATTGATTACTTTACTAAATAAAAGTAAAGCAGCACCGATTCCAATCCCTAAGGGGACTAAAAACGCAAGTTGTTCTTTCCATTTTTTACTAAAAAATTGACTAATTGAATCCAATAATCGGTCGTAAATACCTAATAAGAATGCAATTGTCCCGCCACTTACACCTGGGATCAAATCACTGATTCCCATCAGTAAACCTCTATAAATATTTTTCCATTCCATCCAACATTTTCCTCCATCATTCCAAATATCTTATGTTAAGTATAAGCTTATTTGACTATTTTTCAATCCATTACACAAAAAAACTGTCTAAGAAGTCAATCCTAAACAGTTTATTATCATTAACCTGCTACTGCAGCAAGGTGTTCTTCTAATTGACGAAGTCTTTCTTCAACTTGTTCCGTTGTTAAACCATGTTCTTCTACATAGCGGTTGCGTGGACTCTTACGACATGCATCCGTACATCCTCTTAAGTACAAGTGTTCATTTTCTTCTGAACATAAAATTTGTTCATTACAATCAGGATCTGCACAATTCACATAACGTTCGCAAGGGGTACCATCGTAATGGTCTTTTCCTACAACAGTTGGGTTCACACGATTTACAGGAACGACTAAGCGCTCATCAAATACATAACATTGCCCATCCCACAGTTGACCTTGCACTTCTGGATCTTTACCGTAAGTGACAATCCCTCCGTGTAAATGGTTCACATTGTCAAATCCTTCACGCAACATCCAGCCTGTGAATTTCTCACAACGAATTCCTCCAGTACAATAGGCTAGCACTTGCTTTCCTTCAAACATTTCACGATTTTCTTTAATCCATTGTGGTAATTCTCTGAACGTACGAATATCTGGGCGAACTGCACCCCGGAAGTGACCGACATCATACTCATAGTCATTACGTGCATCGATTACGATTGTATCTTCTTCTTGCATTTTAGCAAAAAACTCTGTCGGTTCAAGATAACGACCTGTTAATTCATTAGGGTTAATATCATCTTCTAAACTTAAATTAACAATTTGTTCTCTTGCACGAACGTGCATTTTTTTGAATGCATGTTGGTCTTCTTCATCAATTTTGAAAACCGTATCTTTAAAGCGCTCATCTGAAGTTAATTCATTCATATAGGCTTCTGTCTGTTCAACTGTTCCTGAACAAGTTCCGTTGATTCCTTCTTTACCAACTAGAATTCTACCTTTCAAACCAATGCTTTTACAAAATGCTAAATGGTCAGCAGCAAACGCTTCTGGATCTTCCACTTCAACATATTTATAAAAAAGTAACACACGATACTCTTTACTCATCATTAATCCATCCTTCATCTCTATAGTTGTATATCTCTTTTATTAAAAGTACAATATACTAATGAGAGTCATTGTATCATAGTTTTTTTTGTCTATAAAGAAAGAAGTGAGTAATTTATAAAAAACAAAAACTTTTTCAATATAAGAACCGTCTATGTACACGAAGAATACAATACATAAAAGGAGACGAAATTATGCAAAGTCAGTCATTTAATTACCAACCCCCAAAGAAAAAAACAGGAAAAATTATCGCAATTATCCTACTCATCCTCTTACTAATAGGTGGCGGCGGTTTTGGTGCGTATTATGCTTACGCAAATGAAATGGGTCCTTTCGCCGAAAAAAACGTTGACGCTTCAAAATTAGAAGTAGAGACCACATCTGTTCTTTCTGAAGACAATCAAGGAGTTGAGATGGTTACTCAGTCATTTAAAAGCGACCGCTATCCATTTACAATCACATATCCGCAATTAAAAGAAGACCCTGATCAATTCAACAAAGAAGCACTTAGTTTCGTCAAGAAAGAAAAACAAGCCTATGTAGATGAAGTGGTAAACAGTCGTTTGAAACAAAAAGACGCAAGTGGTCAATTAACCATTGATACACAAACGCTGATCAATAAAGATGGCTTAATGACTTTCGTTATGACTTCTCAACCTGAAATTAATCGTTCAGAAAATCCATCCCATACAATGAGATGGCAAGTGTTACGTTTTAATAGTGAGACGAAAAAACGTCTGACATTTAATGAAGTGGTTGAACAAACGCCTGAAAACTTAAAAGCTTTGAACGATTTAGTCGAGAATGCATTACTTAACGACACAGATAATGCTGATAAATTAACCACAACAGAAAAAGGATTTTTAGCTGATAAAGATTGGGATTTTTATCAACAATTCACAATTACTGATGAAGGGTTAACACTTTATTTTAATCCTGATGATACTTTTAATGCTGCTGATGCATTAACGATTTCGATGATGGATTTAAATGACTTTTTAACAGAAGAATATAAAGTAGTTAGAGTAGACCCAACAAAAAAATTAGTAGCCTTAACATTTGATGACGGCCCGGACCCATACGGTACGCCAGTCGTATTAGAAACATTAGAAAAATATAAAGCAAAAGGGACTTTCTTTATGTTAGGAAGTCGTGTAAAAGAATACCCTGACTTAGCCGTAAGAATTCGTGATGAAGGACATGAACTTGGTAACCATTCATGGAGTCACCCTTTACTTACACGTATTAGTGCAGATAAAGTAGCACAAGAGATCAATTCTACCGTTGATATTATTGAACAAACCACAGGTCAAAAACCAACTGTCTTCCGTCCTCCATATGGTGGCTTTAACCAAACTGTTGTCGATCAATTAAAAGGAATCCCAGTGATTATGTGGGAAGTAGATACCAATGACTGGAAATATAGAAGTGAAGCACGCCTACTCGAAGAAGTAAAAAAACAAGTACATGATCGTTCTATTATTTTAATGCATGACATCCATAAAACAACTGCAGACGGGCTAGACGCAGTTATCCAATATTTAAAAGATGAGGACTATCATTTCGTCACTACTACTGAAATGTTAGATGTGATTGCTTACGATAAAGAAAATAAAGATACGAAATAAAAGATGGTAAAGTAAAAGGAGTGATGTCACCATGCATCACTCCTTTTTTTATAGTCGATTTCTCTCTATTTACTAAAAAAAGAATATAAAAATAAACACTCCGATGTGATTTCGAAGTGTTTACTTTTATTATTCATCTTTAAAAATGGTAGTACTGTGCTTCGGTTGAACTCTTGCCTTCGGATCAATGTACGCTTTCGCATGACTAATCGCAACAGGAGCTTCTCCTAAACCGACAGCTATTAATTTTACTTTTCCATCGAATGTAGTCACATCACCCGCTGCAAAAATACCTTCAACGTTTGTTTGTTGATGACGATCTACAATAATACTATTGCGTTCCATTTCTAAGCCCCACTCTTTTAGCGTACCTAGATTAGAGATGTTTCCGTAGTTGACTACAACATGATCTAAATTCACATGTTCTTCTTCGCCTTCTTTATTTGCTAAGACTACCGTATCTACTTTTCCTTCAAGCCCTTTAATCGCTTTAATAGCACGGGATGTTTTGACTTCTACTGATGAAGCTAGAAGTTGATTGACGTTAGCATCATGTGCAGTAAATTTCTCGCGTCTGTGAACAAGTGTTACTTTTTTCGCAACATTCTCTAGCATCATCGCCCAGTCCACAGCAGAGTCTCCTCCACCACAAACGAGGACTTCTTTGCCTTCAAATACAGTTAAATCTTTAATGCCATAGTGAAGCGTTGAGCCTGCTTCAAAATGAGCTTCTTCTTCTAAACCAATCTTTCTAGGTTGGAAAGAACCTATGCCTGCTGTTATTAAAATCGTACGTGTCAAATGTTGACCTCGATTTGTATGGATGACAAAATGGTCTTCTTTCTTTTCATAAGTTAACACTGTTTCTTCTAATAAAATTTCAGGATTCGCAAACTTTGCTTGTTCAGCTAAATTATTCACTAAATCCTCCGCTTTTATTTTCGGAAAACCACCCACATCATAAATATATTTATCTGGGTATAATTCAATCAACTGTCCACCTACTTGTGGTAAACTATCGATTATTTTAACTGACATCTCACGTAAGCCAGCATAGAATGCTGAAAACAAACCTGTAGGACCCGCTCCGATAATTGTTACATCTACAATCTCTTTGTTCATTTTATCTTTCCACTCCAATACTTTTGTTCATTGAGAACGTTTCTCTATTACATTATCGCCTAACTCTTTCAATTTATCACGCATTTTGATTGCTTTGAAAGGTCTCCAGCAATTGAATACATTCCTCTTCATCTAATTCAAATGCTAGTATAGATTCATCTGAAGGCTCATAAATAAAATGAGATAGCATTTCAATCTGTCCCTCTTGAATTTTGAATAAGGCACGAACACCTAAAGGTTCTTCTCTAAAGAGTTCATCCTCTTCATCAAAGGATACACGATAATGAACTTCATACCGTTCACCTTCTATAATCCCTGTAGGGTCATGTAATTGCTCTGTTGAAAATAATAAATCTTTCATAATGTCCTCCTTTTAATTTCTCATTCATTGTACATGATTTTTTTGATTACGTCGTTTTATTTTCAACATTTCATTGAGGAGAATTGGAGATAAACTCAATACAATGACTACGAGCCATTCATTCACTCCTAATGCTACCAAATGAAATACATTTGCTAATGGTCCAATTGAAATCAAAGCAATCTGTAATACAAGTCCAATGATTAACGAGTAGTTGAGCATTCGATTACTCCAAAGGTGACTCGAAAAAATTGAAGTTGTTTGTGAGCGTAAATTAAACGCATTGACTAACTGCGAAAAACTAAGGGTTAAGAAAGCCATAGTCTGTGCAACCATTAGCGCAGCTGGCGTTAAATGTTCGCCATGTAACCATTCCCCATCTACTATAAATGCTCCGAGAATAAACGCGAGTAATGTAATACCTCCAATCCATAAACCATTGAAAATAAGCGTTAAGATATTTCCATGAAGGATATGCTCGCTTTGTTTTCGTGGTTTCTCATCCATTACTCCTTCTTCTTCATCATCTACCCCTAATGCTAAAGCAGGAAGTGTATCTGTCACTAGGTTTACCCACAAAATATGCACTGGACGCAGAAGAGTAGGCCATCCTAATAAAAGTCCCATAAATATAGCTAAAACTTCGCCAAGATTGCTCGACAGTAAAAAAATGACTGTCTTTTTGATATTATTAAAAATGGTACGTCCTTGTCTTACAGCCTGTACAATCGAAGAAAAGTTATCATCTGTTAAAATAATATCTGCTGCCCCTTTGGCTACATCCGTACCTGTTATTCCCATCGCTACACCCACATGAGCCTCTTTCAAACTCGGCGCATCATTTACCCCATCTCCTGTCATTGAAACCGTCCAACCATTTGCTTTTAAAGCCTGAACAATTTGAACTTTATGAATGGGCGACACTCTTGCAAAAATAGTCACCTCTTTTACTTTTTCTTGCAATTGTTCTTTAGAATAGTTCTCAATTTCTTGACCTGTCATCACTGCTTTTTGATTGGTAGTGAGGCCTAATTGTTGAGCAATTGCAAAAGCAGTGGTTGCGTCATCCCCTGTAATCATGACTGTTCGAATCCCCGCCCGCTTCGTTAATTTTAAAGCATCTTTCACTTCTTCTCTCGGTGGATCCATCATCGCAGCAAACCCTACAAATATTAAGTTTTGTTCTTCTTGTATTTTAGCGTTTTGGTAAGCTCCTGCAAGTACACGAAGTGCTCGATGTGCTGCTTCGTTCGCTAACGCAAGGATTTGTTCACGCTTTTCTTCAGTTAACATTTCAATCTGTCCATCTTTTTCAAGGTGCGTACACTTTGCAAGCACACGATCGATTGCTCCTTTTGTATAACTCACCCAGCCATCCTCTGTTTCATGAATAGTGGTCATCATTTTTCGAGTAGAATCAAAAGGAATTTCATCGCTTATAGGTAGACGCTGTTCTAATGCATGTTGGGCTATCGAAAACTGAACTAACCCCACCTCTGTAGGCTCCCCAATGAGGCCCTCTCTAGTAACATCAACATGATGACAATGTGAAAAAATCTCTTTTAAACGAACGAGAGAAGCTTGATTTGCTTCTTCAATTCCTTGTAGACGGAGATCTGTCATCACTTCTAACACTTTCATTTTATTTTGTGTGAGTGTGCCTGTTTTATCCGAACAAATCACATCCACCGAGCCCAACGTTTCAACGGCTGGTAGTTTTCTAACGATGACATGTTGTTTGACCATTCGAGTCACACCAAGAGCAAGAACAATCGTAACCACTGCTGGCAAGCCTTCAGGGATAGCAGCTACTGCTAAACTAATCGCTAACATAAACATTTGTAAGGGATCTCGCCCCTGAAAGTAACCCATTAAAAATACAACTATACTAATAACAATCGTCATCAAACCTAATGTTTTACCTAGTTGATTAAGGCTTTCTTGGAGAGGTGTTTTAGCTGTTTCGGATGAACCAAGTAATGCCGCAATTTTACCGATTTCAGTATCCATACCGATAGCAGTCACTCTACCGAAACCATTGCCGCCTGTAATCACCGTAGACATTGCCACTTTTTCTCCTACCTCTTTGTGGACAGGTACAGATTCTCCAGTCATTGCAGCTTCGTCAATCTGCAGGTCTTGGCCAATAAGGATTTCTAAATCTGCAGGAATGATCTTCCCTGTTTCTAACCTCACTAGATCTCCTACAACTAGATCAGTAGTATTGATTTCCACTAACTCCCCTTCTCTTTTGACAAAGACAGTGGGGATTGTCATATTTTTTAATGCGGCGAGCGCATCGTCTGCCTTATACTCTTGAATGATACTAATAGCTACATTTAAAATGATGACTAAGGCAATGATATATGCGTCTGCTCGCTCATCTATCATAAATGAAATCACTGCAGCAGCAATGAGTATAAGCATGAGAACATCTGACAATTGAATGACTATTTTTTTAAGTAAAGATTCTTTCTTTTGTTCTATTAATTCATTTTTTCCATCTCGTTGTTGTCGTTCTTTAACCTGTGGTTCTGATAGTCCTTGCATTGAATCCATTGAACTCACTCCATTCAACATCGGTTTTATTCTACTATATCATTTTCATAGAAAAATTTTGAATATTCCTACTTGTTTTTTTCTAACTTTTGCATGACAATACAATTGAAAGTAATGAAGGAGGAATTGTATGTTAACATTTAAAGATTACGTTTACACAAGACCTAATATGGAGGAAATTGAAAAAGAGTATACGGCGGCAGTCGAAGCTTTTAAATCGGCATCTTCATTTGAAGAAGCAACTCAAGCGATGCAAACGATTAATACGATTTCCAATACGTATGCGACACAAGCAAACTTAGCTTATATTCGTTCATCTGTAGATACGAATGACAAATTTTATCAAGCAGAGCGTGAATTCTTTGATGAAGTAAGTCCTGTGTTCCAAAGTCTTTATACGACGTATACAAAAGCATTAGCCGAAACACCTTTTAAAGAACAATTGGAAGAAAAATGGGGAAGCTTACTTTTTGATTTAGCACAACTTTCTACACAATCATTTTCTGAAGAAGTAATGCCTCTTTTGCAAGAAGAAAATAAATTAACGTCGCAGTATGCAAAACTAATTGCTTCCGCACAAATAGAATACGATGGAAAAACTTTAACTTTAGCTCAGCTCGGTCCTTATGCTGAATCTAAAGACCGCAATGTTCGAAAAGAAGTGATGGAGAAAAATTATTCTTTCTATGAACAAAATCAAGAAGAATTCGATTCAATTTACCATGAATTAGTTCAACTCCGTCATCAAATTGCAGTTAAATTAGGATTCAAAAACTTCGTAGAACTCGGATATGTTCGCATGAACAGAGTAGACTACAACGCGGATATGGTTGCTAATTTTAGAAAACAAGTACGTGACCATATTGTTCCAATTGCGAATGAATTATATGCTCGTCAAGCTAAACGAATTGGCATAGAGGACTTCAAGTTTTATGACCAAGCGTTGGACTTCCTTACAGGAAATGCAACTCCTCAAGGAGACCCACAATGGATTGTAGAACAAGGACGTAAAATGTACAGTGAATTATCTGAAGAAACAAAAGAATTTTTCAACTTTATGACTGAAAAAGAATTAATGGATTTAGAAGCAAAAAAAGGCAAAGAATCTGGTGGCTATTGTACTTTCATTGATGACTATCAATCTCCATTTATTTTTTCTAATTTCAATGGCACTTCGGGAGACATTGACGTACTTACACATGAAGCGGGGCATGCTTTCCAAGTTTATTCTAGTCGTAATATCGGCATCCCAGAATACGTTTGGCCAACACATGAAGCAGCGGAGATTCATTCAATGAGTATGGAATTCTTTACATGGCCTTGGATGGAGTACTTTTTCAAAGAACAAACAGATAAGTACAAATTCGCTCATTTAAGTAGTGCATTACTCTTCCTACCGTATGGTGTTGCTGTAGATGAATTCCAGCATATTGTTTACGAAAATCCTGAAATGACACCTGCAGAACGCAACCAAGCATGGAAAGACCTCGAAGCAATCTATCTGCCAATGAGAGATTACGATGGAATTCCTTATTTAGAACAAGGAGCAATTTGGCAACGTCAAGGTCATATTTATGAATCACCATTCTATTACATTGATTATACTTTGGCTCAAATCTGTGCGTTCCAATTTTGGAAACGTTCAAGAGAAGATTTTGAAGATGCATGGAAAGATTACGTCCACCTATGTACATTAGGCGGGTCAAAATCTTTCACTCAATTAGTTGCAGCGGCAAATTTAAAATCACCATTTGAAGATGGCACTGTTGAATCAACAGTTGATGCTATTCAAGAATGGTTAAACAGCATTGACGATACAAAGCTTTAATCTAAAAGAGCAGTAAAAGGGTAAAATCACCCTCTTACTGCTCTTTTTCTAGTTACATTAACCCTATTGCTCGACCTTCAGCATCTACTCCCATTTTAAGGGCTTGAGGCTCTTTAGGTAAACCAGGCATTGTCATAATATCGCCTGTCAAACAAACTAAGAAACCTGCACCAATTTTAGGAACGACTTCTCGAATAGTGATCGTGAAATCTGAAGGTCTTCCTAATTTTTTGGGATCGTCCGTAAACGAATACTGCGTTTTTGCCATACAGATAGGTAATTTATCCCAACCATTTGCTTCAATTAAGGCAAGATTCTTTTTTGCTTCTTCTGTAAATTGGACGGTTGCTCCACCATAAACTTGTTGAACAATTGTCAATGCTTTGTCTTCTACCGATTGGTTCACATCATATAACACATGGAATTCGTTGTCTTCTTCTAAGACGCGTAGGACGGCTTCTCCTAATGCTAATCCGCCTTCTCCACCTTTAGCCCATACATCTGTAAAGGCTACTTCTACCCCTCGTTGTTGACACCATTCTAATACAAATGCCATCTCTTCATCTGAGTCGGTAATAAAATGATTTAAAGCAACAACAGGTTCTACTCCGAATGAACGAATCGTTTCAATATGTTTTTCCAAGTTAACGATTCCTTTTTCTACTGCTTGAACGTTGGAAGCTTTCAACTCATCTTTTAATACGCCTCCGTGCATCTTTAATGCGCGAATCGTTGCAACGACAACAACAGCACTCGGTTGAATATCTGCTATTCTCGCTTTAATATTCATAAATTTTTCAGCACCTAAATCAGAACCAAATCCTGCCTCAGTAACAACCACTTCTCCTAGTTGCATAGCTGTTTTAGTAGCGATTATTGAATTACATCCATGTGCAATATTTGCAAATGGACCTCCATGGATAAAGGCTGGTGTTCCTTCAATCGTCTGAACTAAGTTAGGCTGAAGGGCTTCTTTTAATAGTAGGGTTAATGCTCCTTCTGCTTTCAAGTCTTTGACATAGACAGGTTGTTTGTCATATGTGTAGCCGATCGTTATATTGCCTAATCTTTTTGTTAAGTCTTCTAAATCAGTTGCTAAGCAAAAGATGGCCATGATTTCAGAAGCAACGGTTATTTCAAAATGATCTTCTCTTGGAACGCCTTGTAATGGGCCACCCAATCCGATTGTGACATTTCTTAGAGAACGATCATTCATATCTAATGCACGCTTCCAAGTAATTCTTCTAGGATCAATTTGAAGTTCATTTCCACGGTGAATGTGATTATCGATGAATGCAGCAAGTGCATTATTCGCAGTAGTGATGGCGTGAAGGTCACCTGTAAAATGTAAATTAATATCTTCCATCGGTAATACTTGTGCATAGCCACCACCTGCTGCTCCACCTTTTATCCCCATTACTGGCCCTAATGAAGGTTCACGGATAGCGACGACAGCATTCTTTCCTAAGCGACGAAGTGCATCAGCTAATCCTACAGTCACTGTTGATTTCCCTTCCCCTGCTGGTGTTGGACTAATCGCAGTCACGAGCACTACTTTTCCATCAGCAGTTGAAGCTGGAAGTGCATTGACGTTAACTTTCGCTTTATATTTCCCGTATTGCTCTAATGCTTCTGAAGGAATATTTAATTTTTCGGCAATAGCTTGTATGGGTTGCATCTCAGATGATAATGCAATGTCTAAATCTGAACGTACTTGGTTAGTCATTCTGTTTTCCCCCTCTGATTAACTTTTATATTCTTCATTCATTATACGAAAAGAAACCTCCCTCTGGGAAGGTTTCTTTTGTCAATTCATCGACAGAACTATCTTTCCAAATTGTTGACTTTTTTCAAGGGTTTGAAAGGCTTGACTGGCTTCCTCTAGCGCATAGATTGAATCAATAACAGGTTGAATGTTATATTTTTGCATAAGACTTAGTAAATCTCTCAACTCTTCACGACAGCCCATTGTCGAACCAATTATTTGCTGTTGAGCATAAAAGAAATTTCTAACATTCAGTTGAACTTCATCCTCTGTCGTTGCTCCAAACGAAACAAGACGCCCCCCTGGCTTTAATACAGCCAATGCTTTAGAAAAGATTTCGCCGCCTATACTGTCAATGACAAGGTCTACTTTCTTCTCCGATAGTGCTTGTTTCCAATCTTCTTCTGTGTGTAAGACACAATCAGCACCTAATTGACTTAACTGTTCACGTTTTTTCTTACTTCTTGATGTTGTAATCACTTCTGCACCGATCGCTTTCGCAATTTGAATCATAAATGTAGCTACACCACTACTCCCACCCGCAATAAATACGGTTTGATTCTTCTCAAGCTGACCTTTCGTAATCAATGCTCGATAACCGGTCATTCCTGCTAATGCGATTGAAGCATTTTCTTCAATTGTTAATTCGGGTAATGCGGGTTCAATTTGTTCAGAAGAAATAACTAGATACTCAGCCATCGTTCCGTTGTCAGGCATACCTAAAATATCAAAATCATTTGGTGGAATGATGGATTGCTCGAACCAACGAAGTGCCGGGTTAATAATCACTTGGTCTCCAATCTTCCACTTAGACACATTAGGACCGACTTCTTCGATGATTCCTACCCCATCTGAACCTAAAACCAACGGCTGATTGTTCATCCCACGGCGTTCTTTAATATATAAATCTCTTCGATTTAAACCAGCTGCTTGCATACGAAGTAATACCTCTCCTTCACCACAGGATGGTTTAGGAATCGTTTGAATTGAATAGTTCGTTTGACTATGAACAAATGCTTTCATATGTATTCCTCCTTTTGTTTCATCATACCGTACTCCCTATGAATATACACAAAAAAAACCTTTCCTGATTCAAGGAAAGGTTTGACAATCTCCTTTATTTGAGGTGACTGTACTTTATTTTTGCTAATTCATACATTTCATGTAAATCTTTGCGCGGCAATTGGAGAATCATTTTCATCAATTCAAATTCCATCAATCGACGTCCCTTTGTCCCTTTATAAATATCCTTATTGGAATTAAAAAAAGTGGTTTGTTCTTCATACTCGAATGGTAAAGATACGGCACCTTTGGGTTGCATCGTCTCTCTTAATTTCTCGAATTTGATCAGCATTGCACGTTCATCTATTGCTTCTTTTTTCTCAGGAACGCTCCCGATAATAAGTTCATCTGTTGAAACATTAAAACGATCTGAAATCTTTGCAATCCAAGCTGCACTTGGCGCATTTTTTCCTTGTTCCCAATCCTTTATACGACTTGCCGATGTACCAATTGCTTCCCCAAATGCAAGCATTGAAAGATTGCGTTCTTGTCGCAATGCCTTTAATCGCTCGCCAAACTGTTCTTTATTCCATTCGTTCATGCACAGTCCCTCTCTTCTTAATATCCTGTGTTTTGTCTGTTATAATTTTCTTGATTTTTGTCTAAATAAGCTTGCATAATCTCTTCGTTTGTAAAATGAAGTTTCTTAGCAAGTGCATCATAATGTTCCCAAATCTTAAGGTAATTATGTTCTGTTTTTTTATAGATAAACCCTTGAATGGCAGCATTCGTTTCAATAAATAAATCTGTCAATGAAAGATTTCTACGAAGTTGATCGCTTTGTGGCCAATCTGCTAAATCATCTAATTCAACAATGATTCCAAGAGAAAGAATGAAGTGAATCGAATCCACATATTCCTCTAATATAATTGCTTTTTCAGAGGGTCCTTTATTGCTCCAAAATTTAAAACAACGCGTTTCATTCGCTAGCTCTGCTAATTCAACAAGAAGAGCTAGTGCTTTCTTTTCAAAAAGATCTGAAGGTTCTACTCGATCTTTCATAATATAATCATCTAATTGACGTTGCATTTCAAATAGTTTTTGTAATTGCATTTGATTACTCCTTTCATTGCATGAAAAAAACATAAATCCAAAAAAGAATATGTATCAATAAGAAAAGGATTGGTAAAACCGTAAATTTCTTCTTTGTTGTTTTATGACGAAAATAATACGTAGCTAGTTTCACACCTAGTCCTGCTCCTAGTATACTCCATAGTATAAACGTTTTTTCTGAAATACGATAGACTTTCTTTTTTGCTCTTTGTTTATCAATTCCCATCAAAGTAAATGTAAACAAATTAACTAGCAAATAATATCCTACAATCCATATCACTCTGTTCAACCCCATAAAAAAACTGCCATTATCTTCAAGATAAAATGACAGTTTTTATTAATTATTTAGCGATTGCTTCTTTAGCAACTTCTGTTAGTTGAGTAAATGCTTGTGCATCGTTGACAGCTAAATCTGCTAACATCTTACGGTTAACGTCGATATTTGCAAGTTTTAAACCGTGCATTAAGTTTGAGTATGAAATATCATTCATACGAGCTGCAGCATTAATACGTGTAATCCATAATTTACGGAAATTACGTTTTGTTTGACGACGGTCACGGTACGCATAGTTTAATGAACGCATAACCTGTTCGTTTGCTGTTTTGTATAATGTATGTTTTGAACCGTAGTAACCTTTAGCTAATTTCAATACTTTGTTTCGACGTTGGCGTGAAACCTTTCCACCTTTAACGCGTGGCATAATGATGACCTCCTACTATGTCTTTCGATTTGGGTTCTCGCTTCTAATGAGCGGATTATTACATGTACGTAATCATTTCGCGGATACGTTTGTAGTCGCCAGATGAAACAAGTGTCGCTTTACGTAAGTGACGTTTTTGTTTCGTTGATTTGTTGGCAAAAAGGTGACTTGTATACGCACGAGTACGCTTTACTTTACCTGTTCCTGTTTTCTTAAAACGTTTCGCAGTTCCGCGGTGTGTTTTCATTTTAGGCATGATGATTCCTCCTACAACATTCTATTGTATTACTTTTTCTCTACTAATGGAGCAAGCATTAAAAACATGCTTCGGCCTTCCATCTTAGGCTTTACTTCAACAGTTGATAAGTCTTTACATTCTTCAGCGAAGCGGTCTAATACTTCTTGACCTAACTCTTTATGCGTAATTGCACGTCCGCGGAAGCGAATCGATGCTTTTACTTTGTCGCCTGCTTCTAAAAACTTTCTTCCATTACGAAGTTTTGTTTGAAAATCGTGGTCATCAATTGAAGGACTTAAGCGTACTTCTTTAACATTAATGACTTTTTGATTTCGACGTAATTCTCGTTCTTTCTTCTGTTGTTCGAACTTGAACTTTCCATAGTCCATGACACGAGCTACTGGGGGTTTCGCTTGAGGCGCGACGAGAACGAGGTCTAAATTGGCTTGTGCTGCAATATCAAGTGCTTCGTTTCTTGATTTAATTCCTAATTGCTCACCTTGGTGATCAATTAGTCTTACTTCACGCGCACGAATACCGTCATTGACATACATGTCTTTGCTAATCGTAATCCACCTCCGAATATTGTCTCGCGAATACATGGTTT
>JASLCF010000034.1 GCA_030146155.1 Savagea sp. | reverse complement strand
CGGCTTTCCGTACAGCAGTTTCCGTTCACACCGGCTTAAATAGCATGACGCTCATGCAATGGGCCAATGAAGAACAAAAACAAAAATACCTGGTTCCACAAGCAAAAGGTGAACAAGTCGGAGCATTTGGTTTAACTGAGCCTGGAGCAGGTTCTGATGTCGCTGCAATGAATTCATCCGCTGTAAAAGACGGAGATTACTATATTTTAAACGGCTCTAAAACATGGATTTCTCTTTGTGATTATGCAGATAACTTTATCGTTTTTGCTTATACAGATCGTGAAAAGAAACACCATGGTATTTCCGCTTTCATCGTAGAAAGGCATTGGGAAGGTTTTTCTTCACAAGCCATTAAAGGAAAAATGGGCATCCGAGCTGGCAACACAGGAGAATTATTCTTTGAAGATGTCAAAGTCCCTAAAGAAAACTTACTTGGCCAAGAAGGTGAAGGATTTAAAATTGCAATGAGTGCATTGGATAATGGTCGATTTACAGTCGCCGCAGGAGCAGTCGGTCAAATTATGGCTGCTTTAGAAGCTAGCGTATCCTACTGTCACGAACGCAAAACATTTGGTAAAGAAATCGGACGTCACCAACTTGTTCAACAAATGATTGCAAAAATGGAAGCAGGTTTACAAATGAGTCGTTTACTTGTATTCCGTGCTGGAGAATTGAAAAATCAAGGCAAACGCAACACACGTGAAACTTCTCTTGCGAAATGGCAAGCAACGGATTTTGCAAATCAAGCAGCTGACGACGCGGTTCAAATTCACGGTGCATATGGCTTCTCAGACGAATACCCTGTGGAACGGTTCTTGAGAAATTCGAAAGCCCCTGTGATTTATGAAGGAACAAGAGAAATTCATACCATTATGCAAGCAGAATATGCACTTGGTTATAGAGAAGATAAACCACTCAGCCATATGTTGCCTGCTTGGAAAGACAACTAATTGTTTCTCCCCCTTAGCCTATCTTCGCTAAGGGGTACTTTTGATGAATGAATTGGAGTGAAAAACATGCATACAACAAGTCTATTTATTGATGGTGAATGGTTAGAAAATAAGCCTACCCCCTATCAAGAAATTTATAATCCAGCCACTGGAGAGGTCATTACATCTGTACAAGTAGGTGGCGAACACGAGACGAAACTTGCAGTAGCCGCTGCAACACGAGCCTTTTCCAAATGGAAACAGCAAACAGGCCGGGAGCGTGGACAACTCCTTGCACAAGCAGCACAACTTATGCAAGAACGGGCAGATCACTTAGCTCGTGTCCTTACGCTTGAACAAGGTAAACCTTTTTTAGAAGCAAGAGGTGAAGTAATTGGCGCTGCACAATTCTTACAATGGTATGCAGAAGAAGCAAGTCGTGCCTATGGCGAATGGATTCCTTCATCCGTTAAAGGTAAAAAATTACTCGTTGTACCTGAACCAATAGGTGTCGTTGGTGCAATAACACCCTGGAACTTCCCTTCTTCCATGATTACTCGTAAAATTGGACCAGCACTGGCTGCAGGTTGTACAGTCGTTTTAAAGCCAGCACCAGAAACTCCCTTATCCGCCATTGAAATCGTTAAAATTTTTGAAGAAGTCGGTTGTCCAAACGGTGTCCTCAATTTAGTGACGGGTGATGCACAAGCGATTGGACAAGTCCTACTCACCTCTAAAGAAGTCCGCATGATTACATTTACAGGCTCTACTGCTGTAGGGAAGTATTTAATGCGTGAAAGTGCTGATCAAGTTAAAAAGCTTTCTCTTGAACTGGGTGGGCATGCCCCTATTCTTGTTTGTGAAGATGCTGATTTAGAAAAAGCAGCTCGGCTAACAGTCGCTTCTAAGTTTAGAAATAATGGACAAACTTGTATCTGTGCGAATCGCATTTATGTACACGAAGCGATTCTGGAACCTTTTTCTAAACAGTTACTTGATGTTGTGGCTCAGCTAAAAGTCGGAAATGGACTCGATGAACAAGTGACAATTGGACCTTTAATCAATGAGCTAGCCGTCACGAAAGTAGAACAACAGTTGAGTGATGCTGTCACTAAAGGAGCGAAGATGATAACAGGTGGGCAACGACTTGAACATTTAGAGGGTCATTTCTTTGCCCCTACCGTCCTCACAGGTGTCACTAACGACATGCAAGTGATGAAAGAGGAAACCTTTGGACCTTTGCTGCCGTTACAAGCTTTCTCTTCTATAGATGATGTGATAGCTTTGGCAAACGATACTGACTATGGGCTAGCTGCTTATGTCTTTACTGAAAGTACGTCCACTGCCTTTTACGTCTCAGAGCAACTAGAATACGGCATGGTCGGTGTGAACGATGTATTCCCTTCCCTCCCTGAAACACCTTTCGGGGGTGTCAAACAATCGGGCATTGGAAAAGAAGGCGGTCATTATGGAATGGCGGAATTTTTAGAAGATAAATTAATTTCAATTTCTGTCTAACGAAATAGAATAGAAGCTAGGACATCAGTCAAAATGGAATAAAAAAACAATAAAATAGAAAACGCATGGAATCAAGGTTTTAACCTTTGATTTCATGCGTTTTGACGAGTTCTTTTGAAAGGGGGTAGCCAAGAATCCCATCCTGAATGTGGTTTTCGAGGATCTTCATCCTATAGAGAATCTCACTTTTTTTCTATGTCACAAAAAATAACGTTAGTAAAATCCATCACCTTCTCCTCAGTTCAAGAGAAGGTGA
>JASLCF010000006.1 GCA_030146155.1 Savagea sp. | reverse complement strand
AATTGTGTGATGGATTTTTTATTTATCCCCACAAACATTTTACGCATACGTTACAAGATAGGCTGTTGATTGACCAGAGTTAGTCTTTTAAAAAAGAGATAATAGGGACATCATTTTTAGGTAGTAGCCTCTCAAGCATTCTCGGTCATAAAAAAGCTGAGTATCGATTTCTGTCGTGATCTATAGCAAGTGACTAACATCATTAAATGAGTGTGTATCTATTTTTAATGATCACTATGTAAGGTATACTATGCATAACAAAAAGAATTTTATATGATTTTGAACGAATGGATAGACAAAGTGAGTTATTATGTTATAATTTATAAGTCGTATAAATGTAGCTCAACATTTGTTAATTTAAATCTATTTGAGTGGGAGGGACTAAACATGCGCGTAAACGTTACTCTAGCTTGCACAGAATGTGGTGAGCGTAATTACATTACGAAGAAGAACAAACGTAATAATCCGGAGCGTATCGAAATGAAAAAATATTGCTCACGTGATAATAAATCGACACTTCATCGTGAAACGAAATAATTGTTTAGACCAAAACCACGCTCAAGGTTTTGGTTTTTTCATTGAAAGGGGCCATTTTTATGAAAAAAGATCTTCGTAAACAAATGATCGGTTCTTTACAACAACTTTCAGAACAACAATACGCAAAACAGTCAGCAATCATTCATCAAAAATTGGTTGAGCTACCTTTATTTCAAGAAGCCAAAACGATTGGAATTACGATTTCACGTTTTCCAGAAGTGGACACACTTCAACTGATCGAAACTTGTTGGTCATTAGGAAAAGAAGTCGTCGTTCCTCGTTGTCATATCAAAGACAGAAGGATGGATTTTTACCGAATTGAAAACTTTGATACTTTAGAAACAGTATATATTGATTTAAGAGAGCCTAAAGAGGATCCCGAACAATGGATACACCCTGACCAAATTGATCTACTCATCGTGCCTGGTGTTGTATATGGAAAGTCAGGTTATCGTATTGGATTTGGTGGCGGGTATTACGACCGATTTTTAGTTGGGTTTAAGGGGCAGACACTTTCACTTGCATTTGACCAACAATTAATAGAAAAGGTGCCTTTTGACGCACATGATATTCCGGTACCTCTTATTATTACTGATAAAAAAATTTGGAGATGTGATCAATGGAATCAAAACAACCCTTAGAAACAGTATATGATGTACAACAATTATTAAAAAAATACAATACGTTTATTTATATTGGAGATCAAACGGCTGATTGTCTATTAATGCAGAGTGAGATTAAAGACCTGTATGACAGTGGGATGTTAGAACAAAAGGATTACATTCGCGCAACGGCAATCTTACGAGGACGTTTACAATCGTTAGAAAAGTGATATAGAGTGTTGTACAATGTAAAACGAATGTAAAGATTGTTGAAACTTTTTAACGTTTCATCCGTCTATAGAGTATGCCAAAATAATTTTAAAGGGGAGAATGGAATGAAAAAGATCAATTGGAAAAAACATTCCTTGCTCATCATTGCTATTGTAGCCACTTGGTTGACTACTTATTTTAGTTATTTAACGAGCTTTAATTTGAAAATTGATAATGTTGTTCAACAATTTATATTGTTTTTAAACCCACTGAGCTTTTTATTATTTGTTTATGGGTTGACCTTATTTATGAAATCAGAAAAAGCAAAAAAACGGTACATTCTTGGAGTAAGTATTGTCACCTCGATCATTATGTTTGCTAATGCTGTTTTCTATCGATTCTTTAGTGATTTTATTACGTTACCTTTGTTATTTCAGACAAGTAATTTTAAGGATTTGTCCTCTTCCACATTTGCCAATATGCATCTGACTGATTTATTCTTCTTTACTGATGTGGTCATTATCATCATTGCAATGAAGTGGTTGAATAAAGGGCATGAGGTGTCCGTAACGACTGTCAAAAATACGGTTGGACGTAAGTTGTATTTTGTAGCAAGTGCTGCTTTATTAATGTTCAACTTAGGTTTAGCTGAAGCAGAAAGACCGCAATTACTCTCTCGTAGTTTTGACCGTGAATTACTCGTCAAAAATATCGGAGCATACAATTATCACTTGTACGATGTGTTCATTCAATCAAAATCTCATGCACAGCGCGTGTTAGCAGATGGAGATGAATTAATAGAAATCGACAACTATGTCAATGCAAACTTTGCAGAACCAAACCCAGAAATGTTCGGTAAAGCAAAAGGTAAAAATCTAATCGTTGTGACCTTAGAATCGTTACAAAGTTTTGTGATGAATAATACGATGGATGGTCATGAAATTACGCCGTTTTTAAATGAATTATCTCAAGATAAAGATACATTTTATTTCCCTAATTTCTATCATCAAACAGGGTTAGGAAAAACGTCAGATTCAGAATTTATTGTGGAAAACTCAATTTATCCTCGAAATGGAAGTGCTGTATTTTTCACGCATAGTGGAAACACATTCAATTCATTGTCTGAAAGACTTGGAGAAAATGGGTACTTTACAAACGTGATGCACCCGAATAATCGTAGTTTCTGGAATAGAGATATTATGTATAAGAACTTAGGAATTAATGAGTTTTATGATATTCAAAGTTATGAAGTGGAAGAAGGGCAAGCGGTTGGATGGGGAATGAAAGATATTCCGTTTTTAGAACAGTCTGCAGAATTGATGACGACTTTACCACAACCTTTTGCAACAAGAATGATTACCTTAACCAATCATCATCCGTTTGATTTAGATGAAGAAGATAAATTTATTCCTGCTTATACTTCAAATTCAAAAACGTTAAACCAATACTTCCAAACAGTTCGCTACATGGATGAAGCAATTAAAGTGTTCTTTGAAGAGTTGAAAGAAAAAGGAATTTATGAAGATTCGATTATTGTGATGTACGGAGACCATTATGGTATTTCAGAAAACCATAATCGAGCGATGGGTATGTATTTAGATAAAGAAATTACACCGTATGATAATGCGGTGCTGCAAAAAGTACCTTTATTTATCCATATTCCAGGGTCAAATGAAGGTGAGATTCGTGAAGAGTTATCTGGTCAAATGGATTTGAGACCAACTATTTTACATCTATTAGGAATTGATACGCGTGGCGATTTACAATTTGGCCAAGATATCTTCTCAAAAGATCACGAGGAGTTTGTCATCTTTAGAGATGGTCGTTTTGTGACACCAGAAGTCGTATTTGCACAAGATGTATGTTACGACGTAGAGACAGGAGAAGAAGTGGACCGTTCAGCATGTGAAGCGCACTTTGAACGTGTAGCAGAAGAATTAGATTATTCTGAAGCGGTTATCAATGGCGATTTACTTCGCTTTAAAGATCGACTTCCTACTTACTCAGACGAACCTGTCATGAAAGAGCGAACGAATCAGCCTTAATAAAAGGAATGTAAAAAGACAAAGACATCTTTTCTGTAATTAAGAGGAGATGTCTTTTGCTGAAAAAGAGGAGGGTGGACAATGATTGATAAGAAATACATCGTTTGGATGATTAGTGTTTTATCATTCGTGTTAGTCAGTTGTAGTCCATCTGATTCGCCTAGTTCAGCAGCAGACCCTAAACAGGATAAGGAACCCGAAATGATTCCAATTGCTTTAAGTGCGAGTGAAGAATTGCAACAAGTCTATTTATTTGTAGACCGCTTCCATATTTTATTTAGTGTGGCATATGAAGGACAATTTGAATTAAGAAAAGGAAATATTCAAACGGGGACATTCGAAACCATCTATACCGCTCCAACGCCTATCGTAGATGTCCATGTTCATCCTTCTACTCAGCAAATGATTATCCAACTGGCCTCTACTCAAGCAACGGGCGAATGGATACTTTTAGATGAACGAGGTCAATTCATTTGGAGAATACCTTACGAGGGGCAAGATGTCGTATTAAATTGGTCAATCGCTGAGCCCAATCAAGTGTTTGTGAGCACTTTTCAACCAGATTGGAGCTACGATAGTTTTGTATTACTTCTTCGGGAGCATGAAAAGAAATATATTCATGCCCCGCATCCATTTTTACAATGGGGGCCTTCTAATGATTTATTTTTTGTTGACCCGGTAGAAGAAGACATTGCAAGAGGACGTTTGAAACAATACAACTGGTTGGCAGATGAAACGGTTGACTTAGAAACGTCTGCATTATTTATCTCACAATATCAAACGTCGCAGATTCTGACAGTAATAGAAGGGGATCAATTTGTTCATAAGTGGTCGCGACAGGAGCATCAGGAAGAATGGTCATCCAGTTTAGTCTCAAATTATGGCATGTATGTACAATTACCATTCACTTTTTTAAATGAAGAAGAGTGGCTTGAATTGGTAGCAGTTTCTCCTTCTTCGCTAGATGACTTAACGAATGAATGGCTATTACTACATAAAAAGAACGGTGAAGTGGTTGCAGAATACGCCAATTGGCCTTATCAATCGGAGTTGATTTGTAATCAAGAAGGGGCTTGCTTACGCGGGGAGCAATTTGAAAAGATACAACTTGGTGGCAAACAATTCGAATGGCTGAAACAAGAAAAAAGTATTGTTGAATAAGACAATACTTTTTTTGTATCAAAAAACCTCGTAGCCATCTACGAGGTTTAGAGAATCTGGATTAGTTTAAAGTTGCTGGGTATCCTTGGAACACGATTGTTAAAATCGAGAATCCACCAAAGACAACGAGACTTGCTACGTTGAAAACAACTCCAAGGTAGTTACGTTGTTTAAGTGCATCAAACGTTCCGAAAACGGAAAAGATAGCAACTAAACCAAAAATTGCGACTAAAATGTTCATGAATCACGACACTCCTTTCAGTTCGAAAAAATGAATGCCTAATAGCAATATTCTTATCCTATTGTACTAATAACTGAAAGGTTTGTCGAGTGCATTTTGAACCTTATGATTGAAAACTGTGAACGAATTAAGTACGATACTGTTTGGAGGTGTTTGCATTGAAAATTCATACGATGCCATTAGGGCCTATTCAAACGAATTGCTATTTATTATATGAAGAAGAAACGAAACAATGTGTCATTATTGATCCAGGTGACGAAGCAAGGAGAGTAATCAATTGGATCCATCGTGAAAAGTTACAACCCCTTGCGATTTTGCTCACGCATACTCATTTTGACCATATCGGAGCAGTAGATGAAGTGAGAGATGAATTTTCTATTCCAGTATATGTACACGAACGAGAGAAGAAGTGGTTGAAAGAGCCAAATCTCAATGGTTCTGGCAAGTATGCGGACTTCCCAAATGTGATGGTCAGACCAGCAGATGTGGTTTTAGGACCTGCAGATACAACTTTAACCATTGGACCTTTTTCATTTGATATCTATCATACGCCAGGTCATTCCCCAGGTAGCATTACTTTTCATTTAAAAGAACAACGAATTGCTTTCGTCGGGGACGTCATTTTCAGACAAAGTATTGGTCGCACAGATTTAATCGAAGGAAGTATGCCACAATTATTAGAATCCATCCATCGCCATATTTTAACGATGGAAGAGGATACGATTTTGTACCCGGGGCATGGCCCACTTACCTCTCCAGGTTTAGAACAGGATGATAATCCCTTTTTACATGGCTTTTAGAGAAATAAAAAAACAGTCCGCTCATAGCGAACTGTTTTTTTTGTTCTTCTTAAGACTTGCCTGGAACGTGTAAGAAAGTTGCATAGTAGCTAAATCCTACCATGAACACCATTAAGTATGCACCGAAAAGGTAAACATACATACGTTCTGTAAGTTTCATATATCCGAGCATTAAGAAGAAGAATGTGCTTGCACCGAAAATGACTACAGGTGCCATTACGTCACCGATGTAGAACATTACTGTGAAAATTCCAGTCCAAAAACCTAAAAGTTTGAACATGTTATCCATATGCTTTGTCCCTCCTTATGTAAAACTATACAATAAGCTCGTTTCTATTATAAAGGATAACTAGTCAAGATGTAAACTCAAAGTGGGAAATGTTTTTGTGAGCTGTCATTGTTTTGTCAAAAAGAAAATAATAAGTTTACGTTCATGTTGAATGAATCCAAACTCAAAATCCAAATATCCGACTGAAAACGAAAGCTAATCGCTGAATTGTGTCTATTGGTCTCCTTGTGTCCCTTGTTCATTATACTAATGACAAGGAGGGATGCTATGAATGAACAGACGTTAATCATCGAGCAAGCGAGTTCAGAATTAATTCAAGAAGCCATTCAGTTGGAAGCTTCAGATATTCATTTTTATCCTAGTTTAACTGAGTATACGATTTATAACCAAAAGGATGGTCACTTACAGAAAAGAAGGACAATTCCAAAAGCAATGGGTAAACGAATGATTAGTCATTATAAGTTTTTAGCAAAACTGGATGTCACAGAACACAGAAAAGCACAAAGTGGGTCTTTTCAAAAAGAGCTGGATGGCAAAAGTTATTCTTTTCGAGTTTCTACGATGCCATCTATGCATGAAGAAAGTGTAGTGATTCGACTCCAAAAGAAAGACGATGTGATGTCTTTAGATCAATTATTTACTCAATCCGAATGGAAGCAACAAACCGAAAAATTGTTAGTTCAAAAACAAGGATTAGTTGTCATTACAGGACCTACAGGCTCTGGGAAAACGACGAGTCTTTATTCAATGATTACTTATTGTGTCAATGTTTTAGATCGTCACGTGATTAGTTTAGAAGACCCCGTTGAACATCCCGTCAACTATCTACTGCAAGTTCAAGTCAATGAGAAAACGGGGTTTACGTATGATGCTGGTTTGAAAGCTATTTTGAGACATTCTCCAGATGTCATTATGATTGGTGAAATTAGGGATTCCGCCACTGCACTGACAGCGATAAGAGCTGCGTTGACAGGCCATCTCGTACTCACGACAGTACATGCCAAGGACAATGAGGGAGTGATTTACCGTTTATTAGACTTAGGGGTTAGGAAAGAAGAGTTGAAGCAAACATTAAGTGGTATTTTTTCACAACGTTTGATTGCTACGCATGAAGGTCAACGAGAAGCTGAATTTTCGATTGCTGTTGCTCATCAATTGAACCATTACTTTCAACAAATGGATAGTGTGGAAGTAGGTGAAAAAGGTGAAGACAATCCAGAGAGTTCATCAACTTTTCCAACCATTTATCTCTAAAAGACAAGAAAGAAAGTTACGTATACAAAATGAACCTTTATTTTTAAAAAGATTACATCATCTCGTGAAAGAAGGCTATGCATTAGATGATGCTTTGTTTTTAATCCTACCTCACCATATTCAATCCACCTCTGATTTAACTGAACGTATTCATGCCATTCTCTTAGGAGGAGGTACACCTCTCGAATTATTCCAAGAATTACGCCTAACCAAAGTGAATATTGCACCCATTGTGACGGCTGGATTAACAAGTGATATTCATACAGCTTTAGAGCAAATGCATCAAATGACTGTGGAAAGAATGAGATTGACAACTCTTCTTAAAAAGTTAATCACTTACCCCTTTGTTTTATTCGTTTGCTTTGTTTCTATTATTTTTGGCTACCGGTTGTTTTTCTTGCCTCGTATGGCAACAGTCTTTCAAAATCAAGAGTCCTCTGACAGTTGGTTTGCTCATCTGATCACTTATTTTTTGACGGTTAGCCCTGATTTAGTGTTAGCTTTTGTACTCATCAGCGCAGTATTCGGTATTTATCTTTACCGGAAAGTTGTGAAGCAAGGAATTTCAGACCATCATTTTTTCTTGAAAAACCCGCTACTTTTAAAAGGAATTCAACATTATGCTACGTATTCCTTTTCTTTAGAGTTTGGTCGGTTATTAAGAGCGAATGTAGATCTTCAGGATGCATTAATTTACCTAACGAAAGAAGAATATAATCCTTACGTGCAACTGATCAGTCAAGAAATGTATGAAGCATTGAGTCAGGGGGAATCTTTAATCGATTGTTTAGACCGCCATCCTTTTTTATTAGCTAGTTTATCTAGTTTTGCTGAACATGGAGCTAAAAGAAGTTTACTTGGAGAAGAGTTAGTCATTTATAGTGAGGTGTTGCTTGAACAAATGATTGACCGTACTGAAATCTTATTTTCATTGATTCAACCCGTGGCTTTTGTTGTACTCGGCGTAGGTGTGATTGCTACTTATCTCAGTATGCTTTTGCCGATGTATGAACTGATTAATCAATTATAAGGAGGAAGCAGCATGTACAAAAATGAGAAAGGATTTACCCTAATCGAAATGATGTTAGTACTTTTAATTATCGCAGTCCTCATATTAATCACTGTTCCGAATGTGTTTAAGTACTCTAAAAAAGTTGATGAACAGGGATGTAATGCTTATCAAAAAATGGTTAGCGGTAGCATACAAGCCTATAAACTAGAGTATTTAAAGTTTCCAGAGTCAATTGATGATTTAATTGAAAAGGAATTTTTACCAAAGGATTCATCAACTTGTCCAGATGGGACGAAACTAGAAATCGTTAAAGGTGAATTGGTGGTTGCAGATGAGAAGAAAGGTGAGGATGGCAATTGATCAACATTCAGAGGCAGGTTTCACTTTTGTAGAAATGATGCTTGTTCTCGTTTTTTTGAGTGTGCTCGCTGCTCTATCATTGCCTTATTATTTGAAAGATACACTTCAAACTGTAACGGTCAGTGATAAGGAATGGGTAGAGCGACTCATTTATCAACAAGTCATCGCTGCAAAAGCAAATGATAAAGAAAGAAGAATTTCATTTGGAAGAGAAGGGGAGGGGGTAAAGATTTTAGTTAACAATATAGAAGTAGATCATTTTGCATATCCTGAAGGTTTGTCCATTTCACCCCAATCCAATAATTATTGGCTATTAATTAATCGCGAAGGCAAGTTTCATGTGCATACGCAATCGAAAGGGACGACTTTTCAATTTCATTCTAAACAACAAGCTTTTCGATTTGTGATTCAATTTGAAAATGAGGTCATTGTCTTTCATGAAGGATGATAGAGGATTCATTCTTATTGAAGCTTTGGTTACTTTGCTCATTTTTATATTCTTGCTAGGCACTGTACTTCCTCTTTATCAGCATATGCAACAACAAGTAGTGGCAAAAAAGGATCGAGTAGATATTCAAAGAGAGATTGTAAGAGCGAGCCAGTTGAAACAATATAAAGGAATTGAAGCGGGTACGTTTGAAAGTAATGGCAGATTGTATCACTATGAGTGGTTCGGCACGCGTGAAATTTGTTATGCCACAGATGGAGGTGAGGTTGAATGTGAAAAGTATGACTGAAGAAGACGGGTTTACTTTTATTGAACTGCTCATAACGTTAATAGTAACGGGTTTACTTTTAACATTCAGTTTAGTTCTTACCAAATGGTTAATGACTCCAGCAGTCACTGAGCATTTAAATGAACGCGTCAAATGGGAAATGTTTGTCCTTCATCTAGACAGGAAATTAAATCATCTGCAAGTACAAACATATGAAATGCGTGGTACACAAAGAATCATTTTTTATGCTGAAGAAAAAGAAGTCCTGACCATTGAAAAATACGGTTTGTTGTTGAGGAATCATTTAAATGGTGGACATGTTCCCTTATTACATGGGATTAACAAGGTAAGAATCGATGCCATTGACGCCAAAGAGTTTACCCTGACTGTTGAAATGTTGCATGGAGGTGAATACAATCAAACCTTTTATTTACCTCCACTCCAATGAACGAGGCTCTAGTTTACTATTTACTCTCTTTTTTTGTATGCTG
>JASLCF010000220.1 GCA_030146155.1 Savagea sp. | reverse complement strand
AATTTAGTTTGCGTTCGGTTACTCCATTTATAGTTGTAACAAGTAGCTTGGAACTCTTGATAAAGGGAAGGAGCCATTGTTGTATATTGACGGAGGAGATGGGTGGATACATTGCCATTTAAAGCTTGATAACGCTCATATTGAACGGCACTTGCATAGGTCACTCGTTCTCGAATACGTTGGGAAGTTTCCGCTGTTTGTTGTTGGTGTAAAACGACACTTTGGAGAGGGAGAAAAAAATCAATGCGATCTAGTAAAGGTCCAGATACTTTTTGTTGGTAGTGTTGCACTTGCTTTGGCGTACACTGACAATAACGTTCATTTGATCCATGATAACCACAAGGACATGGGTTTGTTGCTGCAATGAATTGAAAACGGGAAGGATAGGTAACAGACTGCCGCACGCGACTGATCGTAATTTCACCTTGTTCTAAAGGTTGCCTTAACATATCAAGTGTCTTTTTAGAAAACTCTCCTAACTCATCTAAGAACAACACACCGTTATGGGCAAGAGAAATTTCACCTGGTTTTGGAAAAGTACCCCCACCCATGAGGGAAATTGCCGAAGAAGAGTGATGTGGTGCACGATAAGGAGGCTGTACAGAAAATGATCGTTGTTCTTGTGCTAAATGATATAAACTATACGTTTCTAACATTTGCTCATTCGTTAAATCAGGTTGGATGGTTTGAAAAGCATCTGCCAACATACTTTTTCCGCATCCAGGCGGACCAGAAAGTAACACATGATGACCACCAGCTGCTGCAATTTCTAATACTCGCTTGGCATCCTCGTGTCCACTAACCATTGAAAAATCAATAGGTATTTCTTCTTGTTGGGCAATCGGCTGACGTTCATGAACTTGTTGGGGTTTATCGAAATGAAGTTTAGTTTGAGAACCACTGCCTGTAAAGTAAGCAATGAGTTGCTGTACATTTTGTAAGGGGACTAACTCAATCGCAGCATCCGTTTGTAAAAAACTAGTGTCAATTGGAGGGAGAATAATTCGTTTGAAATTCATTAATAAGGCTTGTTGAAGAGCAGGAATAAGTCCATGAAAACTAACGACTTCTCCTTTTAAACTCAAGCCACCTAAAATACAAGTGTCTTCATCGACCTTGATTTTGCCAGGCATCAATTGCTCTAAAATAGCAAGCAACATTGCACAATCATAACCAATTCCTATTTTACGCTTATCCGGTGGCGATAACTGTACCGTCATCCGTTTCAAAGATAAATCAAAATTCAGTGCATAAAGATTTGAAAGCATCCGTTCACGAGACTCTTTCATTGAGATATCAGGCAGTCCAATAATGATACATGCTTCCTTATCTGTCCGTATATCTGCTTCGATATCAATCGGATACCCTTTCAGTCCTTCAAGCCCAATACTTTTAACCATCTCATCACCTCTTTCTTATGATATCTCTATTATACCAGAACACATGTTCTTATTTCAAGCAAAAAAAGAAGAACCAACCCGAAGGCTAGTTCTCCCTTTCCAATCAAACCTCTAACAAATTGTCAGAATAGTGTCTGAATTGTTTGAGTGCCAGGCACCCTGTATTCTTCCTTATTTTTCTTTTTTAACATCGTTAGCTTTTACTTCAACAACAGTTCCAGTAGATAATAGATTACCTTCAGTATCTCTGATTACTTGATTTTTATCTTTATCTACAGTAATTGTTGCCTTTTGAGTCGTTGTAATTTCTTCATCTAATGTAAGAATAACTGTAGTTATTTCTTTATTATCATTAGCTTCCCCTGCTTCAGAAGTTTTAATAGCAACAGCTTTTGTACCATTAGCTTTAACTACAAGTGATCCTGCAAGGTTTGTTAATGTTTCTGGCTTCAATGCTTCACTGAATGTTAATTCTAATTTTGTTGTAGTATTGTTTTCTTTATTTCCTTCAACAAAAACCGCTGAAGTTAATAAAGGAGCAACATTGTCAGTAATTTTTACTTTTCCTTTTGCTGACATATACATTTCTTTATCAGTGATTGATCCAACAATAATTTCATTGTTTAATGTCTTCACTTCTTTAGAAATTAGTAAGCGAACTTCTTTAGTTTTTTCAACTGAACCTTTTGGTAAAGTGATTTTGACAACTTTACTAGTAGCATCCATTGAAATTGTTGTTCCTTGTGGGAATGCTTTACCGTCAATTGTATAGTTATTAATTAATGCTGCTGAAGCAGTCATTGAATCTTTATATTTCACTATAATAACGTTGTCTACTGTGTCAACGTCTTCAACACCTTCAACATATTTGAAGTTTGTATCTCCAGGTTGTCCAGGCTTAGATTTCTTCACAGCAGTAATATTAATGACATCATTAAATAGTGCATTAGTGTAGTGACCATCCTTCCACCAAGTTTCAGTAGGATACATAGTTTTTTCACTATCAACATTAATCTTGTCAGTATCTCTAGTTAACGAATTAGCTTTAACAGATACTTTTAAATTTAAAAGATCTTCAAACTTTTGCTTAGTTCCTTCGTCTTTAGCAAGTTCAATTACTAAATCCTGTCCAAGTAATTCAACTTTATCCACTGTTCTTTGAATACCATTTACATCAGTTACAGTTACTTGATTAATTAAATCAACGTTTTCAATTTGTTTGCTCTCTTTGTTTAGTGGAATTCTAATTGTAGGAATAGAATCTTCAGTTAAGAGGCCTGTTTTTTCATCAACTTCATATTCCACGACTACTTCAGATTTTTTTGCAGTTGGTTTAACTAAATCACGGTTCAAAGTAATTCCTTTTTCATACTTGTCACCAATTACTTTATTTGCATCTTCGATGTCTTCAACAATTACACGAACATCTGTTGAGTTTGCATTTTTAGCATATAGTGGCGTAATTCCATCTCGATTAGATTTGACTGTATAAGGTAAGTGAACTTCTAATTCCTTCTTAGCTTCATCTCCAGTTAATACTTTTTCAAAGAATTTTGTATTTCCGTGATATACAGTTACTTTCGCTTTAGAAGGCTTTTTATTGAATTTGACTTCCAAAGAGTTAAAGTCTTTTCCAACTACATCTAAAACTTTTAATTCTTGAACTTGTGAATCTTGTTTAGTCACTTCATAACTAGTTGAAGAAAGTTGTACTTTATTACCCGCTTGTGAAGTGCTTTTTACTTCATCACGTAAGTTGTAAATAATTACTTCGTGATTGCCTTCAGTATTTAGGTCTTTATTTTCTTTAATATCTACAGTCACTGTATATTGAATGTCTTTAACTGCATTGTCTTTACCTGTATATACAGTGTTATATTTAATCTTATCTTTCTCAATCTCTTTGCCATCAATACTAATACCAAAATCAGGTTCCCCTATAGAAACAGGCTCATCATAGAAAATTGTTACTTTTCCATTGGCATATTCTGTTTTTTGAATTACCGGAGCAGCTTGGTCTTTAAATTCTTTTTGAGTATCACCATACGCTACTGCATTTTTTCCGTCCTTACCTTTTACAGCATTTTTAACATCAACACCGTATTTATCTCCTTGGTTAAGAGGCTCTTTTAATTCAAAAACTACTGTTTTACCATCTGCTAAAACACGTGCCTTTTCAACGATTTCACTTGTAGGTGATTTGTAATCTTCACCATATTTTTCAGCATTTTTAGTGAATACGTAGTTTCCAAGTTCCATTGCAGAAGCAGTGTTAAGTTCCTTCGTGAACTTTACTGTAACATGTGAAGCGTTAATCGCCTTTACAGATTCTACTTTCAATTCTCCTACTTCTTGTTTCACACCATCATGTGCACGAACTAAGAAGCTAGCCATTTGTGAACGTGTTACATCGTTTGCTGGGTTAAACTTACCGTTTTGTGGAACAGTTACACCATTAGAAGCTAAGATTTCGATGT
>JASLCF010000160.1 GCA_030146155.1 Savagea sp. | reverse complement strand
ACACTCTCAAAGTGTTATTGTTGAAATCAATATCGGACCATTGTAAAGCAATCATTTCACCAATTCTGAGACCAGTATAGGCAAGCATGGCAAACGTAAGTAAATCTCCTTCTAACCCCTCTTCCTTAACCACTGTTAAAAATTCTTCCAATTCTTCTTTTTCAAGGAATTTTTCATTGATATTGTCATTTTTTAAGTCTGCAACTGTTTTTTTCTTTTTTGGTAATTTTACTCCTTCTGATGGGATATCTTTTATCAGTTTATTGTCGTGAGCGTAGGTAAAAACCATATTGGCTGATGAATGGATACTAGAAATATAGTTAGTACTGAATTTGTTGGCTAGTTCGTCAATTAAATCTTGGTACATTTTTTTGTTTATTTTTTGAATCAAAGATTGACCAAAAGCATTGATTACATGATTAAGAGCAATACGTCTTGCTCTGTGACTGCTTTCTTTTGCACCTTGTGACAAGTAATGTTTTAACCAATCATCGCAAAGAGCTTCGAATGTAATTGACGAAGGTTGAATATATTCACCACTGTGAAATTGTCGTTCAAATAAAGCAGCTGCAAGTTGAGCATCTTTCTTTGTTAAGAAGCCTGATTTACTTGCTTGTTTATCCTTCCCAGTGACAGGATCTTTACCTGCATAGGCTCGATAAGCCCATTTAGTTCCTCTTTTATAGATATATGCCAAGTAATTCACCCTCCCTGATAAATAAGAGCAGCCTTTTCAGTAAGGGGCTGCTGTTCAAGATTAATATTAAAGATCTTGTTCGAATTTAATTGCTTTGCCAATAATTTGAGCAGAATCATTGTTCGATATTACGGTGATTTCATATTTGTTGTTATCAGGAACTAACATAATAATCTTTCCTTGCTTCTTAACTCTTTTTAGAGTGGCTTCCTCATTGTCATTAGTAATGACAGCTGCAATCTCTCCATTGTCTACGTCCTGTTGCTCACGGATGAGTACCATTGCTCCTTTAGGTATTGTAGGCGCCATTGAATCGTCTTTTACTTCTAAGTAAAATAGTTTTCCAAAAGGCAAACCTTCGTCTAACGTTGTTCTGTAATTCTCCTCTAATGGTGAACCAGTATAAAAACCACCGTCTTCCCTAACAGAATTGTCATGATTAATTTTTCCTAATATGGGAATTTTCACTGTTTTTTGAGACGTTTTGATAAGATTCATTGGTTCTCTTTCGGTCACCAAATCAGTATATTTAATCCCAAAATAATCTGCGATTAATTGAATTTTATCTATGCGTGGATATTTTAATCCTCTGACCCAGTTTGAAATAGTTGTATCACTAACTCCAATTTGCTCAGCTAATATTTTTTGGTCGATACCTCTGTTCTTAATTAAATATTCCAAGTTTTCTGCTAATATCTCTCTCTGTGATTTCAATTTAGTATCACCTCTCTAAATCTAATATAAACTTTAAGTTCCTTTAATACAAGGCAGTTTGTTACAAAATTAAACTTTAAGTGTTGACATTAAACTTTAAGTTGATTATGATGGAGTCAGAATTAAATAAAGGAAGGTGAAAATTATGAAATTGTCACTTGAAGCACTACGTGTCAATGTGAATATGACACAACAAGATGTCGCTGATCGCCTAGGAGTCTCACGTTATACTGTAATAAAATGGGAGAGTGGGCATATGGAACCGAAAGGACTTGTAATTTATGCTCTTGCAAAGTTATACGAGGTAGAAATTGATACAATCCGTATTCCTGCATAAATTTTTGTCCAGCATTAAACTTTAAGTTTAATTAGAGGGGGTGGATAAAAAATGTTACAAATTCAAATTGATGAAAGGACGGTAAATACTTTACTTGAAAAGGCGATTAATGAACGAGTAGACGAATTGGCTAGATTAAAGTATTTCATGACTTATAACGAGTTATCTGAATATCTAAACCTGAGCAAACCTACTATTGAGGATCGATTAATTAAAAATGGTTTGAAATATTACAAGGTAGGTAGTAAATATCTTTTCAAGCGTGATGAGGTTGATACTTTTCTAGATGAAATGACTTCAAGCATGACAGCGAGTAATAATGATATTAAATTTTTTAATAATTTAATAGGCAAATAAACAGTAATATTGTCGAAAGAGTGGGAAAGCATATGAAGAATAATATAGTCAGAGTTGCAAAGAAGACAAATTATACAGTGATTGATAATACCGCACTTCAGGATAATCGTTTATCTTGGAAAGCGAAAGGAATGATGGCTTATATGCTGTCACTACCTGACGACTGGATTTTTTATATTGATGAATTGCAAAAACATGGAACTGATGGAATCGCATCATTCAGAAGTGGTTTCGATGAACTAAAAATGTTAGGTTATGTCGAAAGAGTCCGTAAACAAAGAAGTGATGGAACGTTTAAGTGGGAGACCATAGTTCATGAGAGACCACTTACCAATTTTCCACAAGTGGAAAAACCACAAGTGGAAAAACCACAAGTGGAAAATCGAACACTACTAAGTACTAACAAACTAAGTACTAACAAACAAAGTACTAATACTAATATTGTGTCTAACGAAAACAATGTACACAAAAAAATAATTGCCTACTTAAATAAAAAAACAGGAAAAAAATATAAATATGAATCAAAAGGAAGTCAGAGATTGATAAATGGACGTTTATCGGAAGGTTATGCGTTTGAAGATTTTAAACAAGTCATTGATATAAAGGTTCATGAATGGACTGGTACAAAGATGGAGCAATACCTTCGACCTTCAACGTTATTCAATAGTGAGAAATTTGAAGCGTATTTGAATCAAGGTACAAGGATAAAAAAAGAAAAAGATTCGTTAGTCAAATATGATTACGGATTTTAAATAAAAGGAGGGAAAAAATGAAATCAATCAAAGAGTTACATCCGATGTTGAATACAATCACCAAAGAAAAAATAGTAGAAACAAAAAAATGTAAATGTAATCAAGTTGTTCAAGTGGTTGAAATAATTTTGCCAGGAGGACCTCATAAAGGCAAAACTGCCATTATTAATAAAGGATGTAAATGTGAGGATTTAAAGCTAGCAAAACAAGCAGAAATAACACGTGCTCAAGTATTTTTAAAGAATGTATCGCTAGTCAACGATGATTTAAAACAAGCTGCATTTGAAAATTTTGAAGTGATAGATAGTGATTTTAAGAGAGTAAGAGACGTTGTTTATGAATTTGCACTCCATTTTGATCCGAAAAGTGAGTCAAAACAAACATTTATATTCACTGGCACATATGGAATCGGAAAATCGCACTTGGCATATGCAACCGCAAAACATGTCGCTAACAATGGCTATACGGCTATGTTCATTAACTTACCGCAAATGCTAACGAAAATAAAAGCGAGTTATAATCAAACTTCTAATTTTTCGGAAACTAGCTTGATGAATCGCATCGCAAAAGTTGATTTATTAATTTTAGATGACATCGGAGCTGATAATGCTTCTACAAGTGAATGGGGAAAAACAAAATTATTTGAAGTTTTAGACAGTAGATTAAATAAAAATAATATTTATACAACAAATTTGGGTTCAGGAGAGTTGAAAAGAGCTATTGGCGAAAGAAATTTAAGTCGCTTAATGGATCAGGCAGAGATTTTTAA
>JASLCF010000131.1 GCA_030146155.1 Savagea sp. | reverse complement strand
AAAATAAAAGTTGCGTCATGAAGAATAGTGTGTATATAATGTGTATAACGTATATATACACTATAACGATTGAAAAGAGGGTTATGCATGCATATTGTCCTTTCAAACCAATCTAAAGACCCTATTTATGAACAAATTACGCAACAAATTCGGACACTGATTTTAAATGGGGATTTGAAAGAGGGAACACCATTACCGTCGATGCGCAATTTAGCAAAGGAATTGCAAGTCAGCGTCATTACGACGAAACGTGCTTATGAAGAACTGGAGAAAGAAGGCTTAATTGACTCGATTGTTGGAAAGGGTTCTTATGTCGCCGAACAACAGCTTGAATTAATGAAGGAGAGAAGACTAAGAGCTTTAGAAGAACAATTGATAGATGTCATCCAAGCTTCTAAAGACGTGGGGATTGACCGCAAGGAATTAGTGGAATTATTAGAATTACTATACGAGGAGTGAAGATAATGACAGCTGTGATTGAATTAAACAATGTATCTAAACAATTTAAAGGATTTGCTATTAATGATTTGAATTTAACGATTGAAAAAGGCTTTGTTACGGGATTTGTAGGAGCGAACGGGGCAGGGAAGTCGACAACGATAAAAATGATCATGAACTTACTACAACCGGATTCAGGTACGGTTAAACTGTTTGGCAAGAGCTATCAAGAAGCAGAAAGGGATATCAAATCTCAAATCGGATTTGTTTATGATGCGAATATTTATTATGAGAAAATGAATTTAAAAACAATTAAAAGCTTTGTAAGTGGTGCTTACGATACATGGGATGAACAGACTTTTGAAAAGTACATTGACCAATTTGAGTTACCTATGAAAAAAAGTATGAAGCATTTTTCGAAAGGTATGCAGATGAAAGCCTCACTTGCTTTAGCGCTTGCCCATGATCCGAAGTTATTAATTATGGATGAACCGACTGCCGGATTAGACCCTGTGGCACGTCGTGAGTTACTCGATTTATTACAAGAATTGATGGTGGATGAAAATCGATCTATTTTCTTTTCAACGCACATTACGACAGATTTAGAGCGGATTGCAGATTATATCGCTTTTATAGATCGTGGGCGTTTGCGTTTCCACCAGTCGATTGAATCATTACATGAAGAATACGCTATCGTCAAAGGGGACACAGCCTTGTTAGATGCTGACATTCGCCAACTCTTTACTTCTGTTCATGAACATGCACATGGTTTTGAAGCCTTGACTGCCAAGCGAAAAGAAGCGGAAGATGTGTTAAACGATCATGTCTTAATTGAAAATGCATCACTTGAAGATATTTTATATTATTCAAAAGGAGGCGTTACGCATGCTTAATTTAATGAAAAGAGATATTAGTGTGCAAAAGGGGTTAATGCTTTTATATATCCCGACCATTTTATTTTTGGCTTTTATGAATTTCAATGCGGTTTTACTCGTTGCTTTTGCAATGATTTATATTCCATTCAATGCGATTATCTATGATTCACAAGTTTCAACGAATATGTTATTAAATTCATTGCCTTATAAGCGTTCAGATATTATTGCGGCTCGTTATATTGGAACTATTTTTCAAGGGTTACTTTGTGTTTTGATTGCCTTACCCTTCCTATACTTGTTCAATGTGCCATTCACATGGAACCAATTGATATTTGGTGTGACGCTTTCACTATTTTTTATGGCATTCAGTTATCCAGTGATGTATGCATTTGATTCGAAATATTTATCAACGATTATCTTGTTTGTTTTTGCCTTTTCACTTGCATTGGCACAGCCGTTTTTCCATCTATTCAAAAAGTATTTTCAAGATGTTTTCGTTCAATTAATGAGTCTCGGTCAAACTCAATTAATGTTGTACTTTATAGGTATAACGTTAATCATTTATTGTATTTCATGGTTGATTACTTTACAGTTTTATAAAAGAAGAGTTTTTTAACACTAAAAAGCCTCTGTTTTCAAGAACGATATTCGTCCACTTGAAAACAGAGGCTTTTTGAATTAAGCAGGGTTGACTTGTAAATCTAACGAGATTTTGACGTCTTTACTTACGAGAACGCCACCTGTTTCTAGTGTAGAGTTCCACGTTAAGCCAAATTCTTCACGATTAATTTTAGTTGAAGCTTCAAATCCATAAACATCAACGCCCCAAGGATTGGTTGCTTTGCCATTGTATTCTACTTTAAATGTAACAGGTTTCGTCACATCTTTAATTGTTAAATCGCCTGTGATTTCATAATCTTCTCCATCACCTGTAATTGAAGTTGATTTGAATACCATTTGAGGGTAGTTTGCTGCATCAAAGAAATCTTCCGAACGTAAGTGATTATCGCGATCTTCTGACTTTGTTTGGACAGAAGCCGTGTCAATGGTAAATGTAATGTTTGCAGTTGTTAAATCTTCTAAGTTGTCAGCTTCAATTGTTGCATCATATTGTTCAAATTGTCCCTTTACTTTAGAAACCATCATATGTTTTACTGTGAATCCTACTGCTGAATGAGTGTGATCTACTTGCCATTTTGTCATTGAAATTCCTCCCAGAAATTATTACCTTGAATTCAAGGTACATTCATCTTATCGTATGATTATTTACGAGTCAATTATAAAGCACTCATGAAAATTAGACATATTTATGTTTACCCTAATTATTTCAACTTACACTTATTCATTACAACAAAGCGATTATGTTTTTAGAACTGTTTTTTGAATACATTTACTAAATAAACGTTCGTATCATATATGTACTTTTTTTAATGCTGGATAGTTCTTTATGTTATTCA
>JASLCF010000129.1 GCA_030146155.1 Savagea sp. | reverse complement strand
CTCAAAAGAGAAATTTGAGTTAGCTCAAATTTTGCTGGCATCTTGTTATAGATGTCCAAATTGTTGTCTCGTTCACTAACGGGGTTAGTGAAACGAAACGGTTTATTTCATCAACATTTTGCTGTTCAGTTTTCAATGTTCATTTGTCACTCGTTTTTAGCAACTCTTAAATCTTATCACGGCTTTTTTAGTTTGTCAACTTTTTTTAAAAAAGATTAAATCTTTTTTAAAATTCTTTCTTTCGTTTTAGATAAATCAATGATTCTACCCGTTTCAATATCCTTAAATTGAGGCGAATATTTGTTTTCTGGATTTATTTGAATCACTACGACTATTATTTGATTTGTTAATTTTACTGTAATCCCTACATCATAACTTTCAAATATTCTTGTGATATCTTGAACCTCTAAATATTTTATTCCATAAGGGTAACCTGAACCATTCAACTTTTCATGATGTTGCAAAATAGTTATTTTCATTTCTTCTTGTAAAAGGGACGTATTCAGAATCAATTCGTAACTGCTAAGGATATTTCACTTTCTCCAATATTCATTAATAAAGCATCAAGTGCAGTTTGAAATATTTTAGGTGTACTAAAATTTAATTGGATAGTAAGTGTTGCAGCACTCAAGCTCACTTGAATAGCTTGATGATATACATAATCAAGAACGCCCCCTTCTTTCTTTAATCCTTCTAATTTAGAACCGTCTTTAATATACATTTCTAATAAAAGGACTAGCAATTGTCTCATAAATAAGGAACATTCATTTGATTACCAAGGCGTAAACGAACCATCTCATTTTTGTACTTCTTCAACGTCTCCTCATACTCATTGATAAATGTATGATTGTCATTTAAAGTGTCTTTATTAATGATTTGTTAAATAACTATAAATTCACGTACCTATTGTTTCAAGCTATCATAATCAAGTTCTTCTTGCTTCAACATAATAGGCTCGTCTTTATTTTCTCGTTCCTCAATAAGCGCTTTTTGTCGTCGAATTTCTTTAAAATTTGAATGTGGTAGAAGTTAATTTGTCTCCTACTACTAGTATAGGGTGCTTTGTATTCGCATAGATATCTTCTGCCAATATTTTCCTTCAAAAAGTTCACGAATTATCTTTGCCATTGTCTTCACCTCATTTACTCGTTCAAATTATCCATAACTCGAAAAAGGGGTAACTTTTCATTCGTTTAGGCGAATGAAAAGTTACCCCTTTTCTTATTCTTCTATCTCTTCAGTTTCTTCACGTTGTATTTTAGCTACAGTTGCTACAAATTCATCGTCTCCAATTCGAATCAATCGAACCCCTTGTGTATTACGACCAAATATTGAGATATCCTCAACAGACATTCGAATTAAAATTCCTTGTGCTGTAATAATCATCAAATCTTCTGAACCATCAATCGTCTTCACAGCTACTAGTGGACCATTCTTTTCTGTAATTTGAGCTGTTTTAATTCCTAAACCACCACGATTTTGTAGACGGTATTCATTTTCTAATGTTCGCTTTCCGTAACCTTTCTCAGTGACTACTAGTATTTCTTCATCTTCTTGAATAAGGTCCATACTTACAACATAATCGTCTTCTTTCAAACGGATCCCGATTACTCCACCTGCTACACGCCCCATAATACGAATGTCTTTTTCATCAAATCGAATCAGCATTCCATTGCGTGTTCCAATAATAATCTCTTGGTTACCATCCGTTAAACGTACACCTATTAACTCATCTTCACCTCGCAATGTAATTGCTCGTATTCCACTTGCTCTGATGTTTTGATACTCCATAATAGAAGTTCGCTTTACAATCCCTTGTTTGGTAGTGAAGAATAAATACTGTTCTTCTTCAAATTCACCAATTGGAATCATAGCAGTGACTTTTTCATCAGACTCCACTTCTAACAAGTTAATAATAGGTAAACCTTTTGCTGTTCGGCTGTACTCAGGGATTTCATACCCTTTCTTTTTAAATACTCGCCCTTTTGAAGTAAAGAAAAGTACCGTATCATGCGTAGAAGTATTCAATAAGTGCTCAACAAAGTCGTCTTCGTTAGTGCCCATTCCTTGAACACCTCTACCCCCTCGACGTTGAGTACGATAAGTGTTTGCTGGCAAACGTTTAATATATCCATTATGAGTTAAGGTTAACACCAAATTTTCTTCAGGTATTAAATCCTCATCTTCTATCACTTCTGCACCGCCGACTGTAATTTCTGTACGTCGTTGATCATTAAAGCGCTCTTTTACCTCTAATAATTCTTCTTTAATTAGAGCGATTACTTTTTCTTCATCTTCTAATATTGCACGTAGTTCTGCAATTAATACTAATAATTCTTGATATTCTCCCTCAATTTTGTCTCTTTCTAAGCCTGTTAAACGTTGCAAACGCATATCTAAAATAGCTTGCGCTTGACGTTCAGAAAGTTCATATTGAGTGATTAAGCCTAGTTTAGCTTCTTCAGTTGTTTTTGAACCACGTATTAAAGCAATAATGGCATCAATGTGATCCAATGCAATACGCAATCCTTCTAAAATATGCGCACGCGCTTCTGCTCTTTTTAATTCAAAGGCTGTACGTCTACGAATCACGTCTTTTTGATGTTCTAAATAATAATGTAGAATCTCTTTTAAAGACAATACTTTAGGTTGTTTATTAACAAGTGCAAGCATATTAATTCCAAAACTAGATTGCAATGCTGTCTGTTTATACAAATTATTCAGTAAAACATTTGCATTTGCATCCCTTCTCACCTCGATAACAATACGCATCCCTGTTCGATCTGATTCATCTGCTAAGTGAGTAATGCCTTCTATTTTCTTTTCACGTACCAATTCTGCAATCTTTTCAATAAGTCTTGCTTTATTTACTTGATAAGGTAATTCTCTTACAATTATTGTTTCTTTTCCGTTCTTTTCTTGCTCGATTTCTACTTTACCGCGAATCAAAATAGAACCGCGTCCCGTTTCATAAGCTCGACGAATACCACTTCTACCTAAAATAATTCCTCCTGTTGGAAAATCAGGTCCTGGAATGATTTCCATCAGTTCTTCGGTAGTGATTGATGGATTATCAGCAAGTGCTAAAACACCATCAATCGTCTCACCTAATTGATGAGGTGGGATATTTGTTGCCATTCCTACTGCAATCCCGCTTGTCCCATTGACAAGCAAGTTAGGGTAACGACTTGGTAAAACAGTTGGTTCTTTTTCATTTCCATCATAGTTCTCTTGAAAATCAACTGTATCTTTATTGATATCTCGAATTAATTCCATTGATATTTTCGACATTTTAGACTCTGTATAACGCATTGCAGCAGCAGAGTCTCCATCTACCGAACCAAAATTACCTTGACCATCTACTAACATATATCTGTAGTTGAAGTCTTGTGCCATTCTTACCATTGTCTCATAAACAGCACTGTCACCATGAGGGTGATACTTACCTATTACATCTCCAACAATACGTGCTGACTTCTTATGTGAACGTTCAGCAATAATTCCTAAATCATGCATTGCATATAATATTCTTCTATGCACTGGTTTCAAACCGTCACGCACGTCTGGTAAAGCACGAGAAACAATGACACTCATCGCATAATCTAAGAAAGATGTTTTCATTTTTTTACTTATATTAATTTCTTGAACACCACGTTTTGGTGTATCAGCCATTTGAATTAACTCCTTTCAAAACTACCTGTTAAGCATCTAAGTTCGTGACATTTAGTGCATTTTCTTCAATGAATCTTCTACGTGGTTCTACTTCGTCACCCATCAATTGTTCAAATGTTTCATTCGCTTCCATCACATCATCTAGGTGTACCTGTAATAAAATACGGTGTTCTGGGTTCATGGTTGTATCCCAGAGTGTCTCAGCATTCATTTCCCCTAGACCTTTAAAACGAGAGACAGCTGGTTTTGGATTTTGTGGTAATTTTTCAAGTGTCTCTTGTAACTCTTCTTCGTCAGCACAATAGTATTCTTTGCGACCTTGTTTCACTCCATAGAGGGGTGGTTGTGCAATATAAACATATCCCGCTTCAATCAACGGTCTCATAAAACGATAAAAGAATGTCAATAATAATGTGCTGATATGAGCGCCATCTACGTCAGCATCAGTCATAATGATAATTTTATGGTAACGTGCTTTAGATAGATTAAAATCTTCACCTATACCAGTACCTAATGCAGTAATCATCATACGAATCTCAGCATTTCCAAGAATTCGATCAATTCGAGCTTTTTCGACATTTAAAATTTTACCTCTCAATGGCAAAATGGCTTGGAAATGTCTATCTCTTCCACTCTTAGCTGATCCACCCGCTGAATCTCCCTCAACGATATATAATTCACTTTTAGCTGGGTCTCTGGATGAACAGTCCGCTAGTTTACCTGGCAGACTAGAAACTTCTAGTGCTGATTTTCTACGTGTCATTTCACGGGCATTTTTTGCTGCTACTCTTGCTCTCGCTGCCATCAAACTTTTTTCAATGACTTGACGAGCAGTAGATGGGTTTTCAAGTAAGAAGCGCTGAAATCCTTCTGAGAACAATGAATTAGTAATCGTACTCACTTCCGAATTTCCTAACTTTGTTTTAGTTTGACCTTCGAATTGGGGATCTGGGTGTTTCACTGAAATAATGGCTGTTAGCCCCTCACGTACGTCATCTCCAGTCAGGTTGGCATCCGCTTCTTTTAACAAATTATTTTTACGGGCATAATCATTAATTACTCTTGTAAGTGCTGTTTTAAAGCCTGATTCATGAGTCCCGCCTTCATACGTATTGATATTGTTAGCAAAAGAGAATATGTTTTCAGCAAAACCAGCATTGTATTGCATCGCAACTTCAACTGTTATTCCATCTTTTTCTCCTTCAACGTAAATAGGTTCTTCATGAATAGGCTCTTTATTTTTATTAATATGCTCAACATATGAACGTATACCACCCTCGTAATAAAACACTTCACTTTTAGGTTCTTCTAAACGCTCATCTGTAATTGTAATACGCAAGCTTTTATTTAAATAGGCTAGTTCTTTCAAACGGTGTGCAAGAATTGAATATTCATAAACTTGGGTTTCTGTGAAAATGTCAGGGTCAGCTTTAAAACGAATCTCCGTCCCTGTCTTATCTGTTTTTCCTATTACAGCTAATTCTTTACTAACAATCCCTCGTTGAAATTCTATAAAGTGAATTTCATTATCGATATGCACGTAAACCTCTGTTTGTTCTGACAATGCGTTCACTACAGAGGCACCAACACCGTGTAGTCCACCGGAGACTTTATAGCCTCCACCTCCGAATTTCCCACCAGCGTGTAAGACTGTCATAATTACTTCTACTGCGGGTCTCCCTGTTGATTCTTGAATCCCAACAGGAATTCCGCGTCCGTTATCCACTACTTTAATCCAGTTATCTTTTTCGATGGTTACTTCAATATGATCACAGTAACCTGCAAGCGCTTCGTCAATACTGTTGTCTACAATTTCCCACACTAGGTGATGTAAGCCTCTTGCACTTGTTGTACCAATATACATCCCTGGTCTTTTTCGTACAGCTTCTAATCCTTCTAATACTTGAATTTGATTTGCATCATAAGCAGTTTGTATATTCTTTTCTTCCATTTTTTACTCCGCCCTTCTTCCAATCCTATCTTCTCAGCTGGATTGTACCTGCCTCTACATCATAAATAGAAGCTTGTTGTAACATTTCTTCAGAGATACCTGTAATATTCGTTGTCGTAACGAATGTCTGAACTTGCCCTAGCATCGTTTGAATCAAATGTGATTGTCTTTCATCATCAAGTTCTGAAAGTACATCATCAAGTAATAGAATAGGTGGTTCTCCTACCTCTTGTTTCACAAGTTCTATTTCAGCTAATTTCAAAGAAAGTGCTGTTGTTCTCTGTTGTCCTTGTGAGCCATACAATTGGATGTCATAATCATTTACCATAAACTGTAAATCGTCACGATGAGGACCCACTAGTGTTAATCCTCTTTCTCTTTCTCTTGCTCTGTTTTCTTTTAAACGCTGGAAAAAAATAGATTTCATTTCCTCTTCTTCCATGTTAGCATGTATCCCTTTTAAAGATAGGTAGCGTATTTCTAAATTCTCCGTCTCTTTTGAAATTCCTGAGTGAATGGGTGCTGCCCATTGTTGAAGCAGTTCAATAAAATAAAACCTTTTTTGAATCACTTTAATTGCAGCATCTACGTATTGTTCAGTGTAGATGTCATACAAAACCTCATCGACTGTTGGTTGACCACGGTGATTTTTTAAAAGAGCATTTCTTTGTTTTAAATTTTTTTGAAATTGAACTAAATCATGTAAGTAGGTGCTAGAAATTTGACCTATTTCCATATCTAAAAATCGTCTGCGCAACTGTGGAGCACCTTTTACAATATTAAGGTCCTCTGGTGCAAACATAACAACATTGAGTTGTCCGATATATGCACTGAGTTTTGATTGTTCAATGTGATTTAATTTAGCTTTTTTTCCTTTTTTAGTAATTGCTAATTCTAAAGGTAATTTGCCATATTTTTTATGAATGTTCCCTTTTATTTTACCATATTCTGAGTTCCAACGGATTAATTCTCGATCATTAGAAGTTCTATGAGATTTAGTAAATGCTAATACATAAATAGATTCCATGATATTTGTTTTACCCTGTGCATTGTTTCCAATAAATATATTAATAGTTGGTGAAAATTCAAGATCCAATTGTTGAATGTTTCGGTAATTTTCTAAATGGAGTTGTGTGATATGCATTTATTTTACTTTCGACTGAATCTTAATTTTTCCATAAGAAGGAAGTAGTACGACATCATCATGATATAGTTTTTTACCACGACGATTTTCTTCTTCACCATTTAAATAAACAATGTTCTCAGATAAATACCATTTTGCCATGCCGCCTGAACTAATTAAATTTACCATTTTCAACGCTTGACCTAATGTAATATATGATGTGTCAATCCATAGCTTTTCCACCGTATCATCTCTCTTCTCTAAAATTCGTCATTACTTTCTATTTTACCGAATTATCGTTCATAAGTAAAAAAGATAGTCGTTCAACGACTATCTTTTTTATTAAAATGTTCTTACAGGTAAAATTAATTGTAACACTTCTTCACTATCCACTGCTTGAATAATAAATGGACGCATCACACCAGTAAATCGAATAATTAATTGCTCTTCTTCGATTGCTTTAAGTGCATCCATCATATATTTTGAACTGAACGAAATTTCTAATTCCTCGCCTGTGATTTCTATTGCCTCTAATACTTCTTCTACATTACCAATTTCAGGTGAATGAGATGAAACTTGTATTCTTTGATCGTTAGTAGCAGAAAATTTTACAATATTGTTCCGCTCTTCTCTAGCTAATAAGCTTGCTCGATCAATAGCTTGTAATAATTCTTTACCATTTACTTGAATTGAAGTTTGATAATCTGTTGGGATTAAACGAGAAGTATCCGGGTAGGTTCCTTCTAACAGTCTTGAGTAAAAGAGTAAATCGGCTGTTTTAAAGAGTACCTGTTGATCAGCCATCACAATGTCTATCTTATCTTCATCATCAATAATTTTATTTAATTCTTGCAAACTTTTACCTGGGATAACTGCACTAAATACTTCCGGAAGTTGATCTAATTGAGTAATTCTACGTGCTAAACGATGACTATCAGTAGCTACACAATAGAGTTTTTCATTTTTTATTTCCCAATGAACTCCTGTAAGTGTTGGGCGCGTTTCATTTTGTGAAACAGCAAAGACAGTTTCTTTAATGATTGATTTTAAAACCGTTGAAGACATTGTAAAACTTTGTTCATTTTCCATACTAGGTAATACTGGGTATTCAATTGCATCTTGTCCAATTAAATTAAATTCAGAATTACCTGAACGGATGACAGTTTTATATTGTTCATTGACTTCAATTGATAATTCATCTTTTGGTAGTTTTCTAACAATATCATTGAAATAACGACCTTGAAGTACAATCGAACCTTCTTTTTCTATTTGAATCAATTGGATGCCATCTTTTTCAACTGGGATGAATGAACAGATTGTAATATCAGAGTCACTACCAATCATTGTAAGTCCCTTAGTTGTTAATTCTAATTTTATTCCAGTTAAAATAGGTAGTGTTACTTTATTTGAAACAGCCTTGATCACATGATTTAATCCTTCGATAAGTTCTTTTCTTACGATTGTAAATTTCATTTTAAACCTCCGGATAATATATATATTTATTTAATAAAGATAGTAATAGTAGTAATAGGGCCTGTGGATACGTGGATAAGTCTATTTATTTGAGAAACAACAAGGTTTTCCACATGTGTATAAAGTGTGTGTAAAATGCACCTGTTTAAGAAGGTTATCCACAGCACTATCTGCCTAAACTTGCTTTAATTTTTTGAATATCTCTTTCTAACATCTCATCTTCTTTTAGTAAGGATGAAATTTTTTCATGCGCGTGAATCACTGTAGAGTGATCACGTCCTCCAAATTCACTTCCTATTTTAGGCAAGGAAGACTCCGTTAATTCTCTAGATAGATACATAGCGACTTGTCGTGGAAATGCAATTGCTCTTGTTCTTTTTTTAGAAATAAAATCCTCCAGTCGTATATCAAAGTAATCACCAACAACTTTTTGGATATCTAGAATTGTTACGGTTTTTGGTAAGGCATTCGGAATAATGTCTTTAAGAGCCTCTGCTGCAACTTCTGGAGTGACTGTTTTTCCAACTAAAGAAGCATAAGCAATGACACGAGTAAGTGCGCCTTCTAATTCTCTAATATTCGAATCAATTTGATTGGCAATATACAACATGACATCGTTTGAAATATCTAGTTGTTCAGATGTTGCTTTTTTTCTAAGAATTGCGATTCGAGTTTCAAGATCAGGTGGCGCGATATCTGTGATTAATCCCCATTCAAAACGAGAGCGTAGTCGATCTTCTAACGTAGATATTTCTTTTGGAGGTCGGTCGCTTGAAATAATAATTTGTTTTGATTCTTCGTGTAGCGTATTAAATGTATGGAAAAATTCTTCTTGCGTTTGCTCTTTACCTTCTAAAAACTGAATATCATCTACTAATAAAACATCCACGCTTCTATATTGATTTCTAAAATCGTCTGCGCGATTATCTCGAATAGAGTTAATGAACTCATTTGTAAATTTTTCACTAGAGACATATACCACTTTTAGATTAGGATTTTGTTCTAAAACGTAATGGCCGATAGCGTGCATTAAATGTGTCTTACCAAGTCCAACGCCACCATAAATAAAGAGCGGATTGTAAGCTTGGGCAGGAGCTTCAGCGACTGCTAATGATGCAGCATGTGCGAAGCGGTTGCCAGAACCAATGACAAATGTTTCAAATGTATATTTGTCATTTAGCATTGGATTTGTTGTTTGTTCATTGCTTTTTCGTTCTTGAAAACGAGATTTTGGCATGTGGATGTCATCTTTTTTCCAATTGTCTGGTACCACAAAATGAACAATCCGATCTGCACCAGTGTGACTGGCCAATATACCAGAAATTAAATGTACATAGTTTTTTTCTAACCATTCTTGTGAAAAAGAACTTGGGACAGCAATGGTTGCTGTTTCTTGATCCATATCAATCAACTCAGTTTGTTTCAGCCATGTTTCAAAACTTGGTTTAGCAATTCTACTTTCTATTTCTAGTAGAACATCTTTCCAAAGTTTTTTTAAATTCTCCATAAAAAAATCCTCCTAACTCATTAAAAGAGAACATATTCACACTACGAACACCTGTGGATAAAAATCATCATCAGATGTTAAAAGAGTTATCCACACCTTATCAACAACCGTGGATAACTCTTTACCCGTGACAACTTATTCACAGCAAATATGATTTATTATAGCAAAAAAAACTTGATATGACAACCTTTATAAAAGTTATGTACAAAACTTGAAAAGTTGCAGAGAAAGTTATACACATGCGTTTCTACTGTGTAAAACTTGTAGACAAGTCGTGAAAACAAGAAAATGTATAAAAATACAGAGAACAAATCTTAAACAAAAATAAATAGTAGGTGTGGATAACTTTTGAAGCTTTCTTCAGTAGCGAGTTGTGGATAAAAAAAGGGGGATGGAAGAAATAGATAAAAAACAATTTGACATTGCAAACGAACACCGCTATAATACTCTAGACTATTCAATTAAACTAGTAGTAGTAGATTGGATGAATTCGAAAACCGACACGAGGAGGTGTCTTCAGATATGAAACGTACATTCCAACCAAATAAACGTAAACGTAGTAAAGTTCACGGATTCCGTGCACGTATGAGCACAAAGAACGGCCGTAAAGTTTTAGCAGCTCGTCGTCGCAAAGGAAGAAAAGTGCTTTCAGCTTAAGGCCACTGATCAATCAGTGGTCTTTTTTTAACTTTAATTGCTTAGATTGAATGGAAAAAGTAGGTGTAAGAATTGCGAAAGCGCCAAAGATTGAAAAAGACAGATGATATACAAAAGATGTTTAAAGAAGGAAAGTCTTTTGCTAATCGTCAATTTGTTGTTTATGTACTTGAAAAAAAAGAGCAGGAAGAGATTCGATTAGGTGTATCAGTGAGTAAGAAATTAGGGAATGCTGTAAAAAGAAATCAAATCAAGCGGTACATTCGTCAAGGGATATTTGAGTTACAGCCTTTTCTTAAACAAAATGCAGATTATATGATTATCGCTCGGCATGGAGCGACCACTTGCGATTTTAATGCCACAAAAAAAAGTCTCATTCATGTTTTAAAGATTGCTAAATGTTTACCACAGGGAACCAATACAGTAAGATGATGATAAGTAAATTGAGAGGTTTGGAGGAAATAAAAGTGAAGAAAAAAATTAGTTTATTACTACTACTGACAGCTGTATCACTTGTACTTGCTGGCTGTGGTGACTTTAGAGAGCCGATTTACCAAGATACAGAAGGCTTTTGGAGCAAATTTATTGTCTGGCCAATCGTGTCGTTTATTACGATGTTGAAAGATTTATTAGGTACATATGGGTGGAGTATTGTTGCGGTAACAATTATTGTGAGAGTTATATTGCTACCATTAATTATTAAACAAGCACAAAGCTCTAAACAAATGAGAGATTTACAGCCTAAGTTAAATGCATTAAAGGTAAAATATAAATCGAAAGATGCTGTTACTCAACAAAAATATCGTGAAGAAATGCAAAAAGTAATCAGTGAAAATAATGTAAATCCGGCAGCTGGTTGTCTCCCAGCGTTAGTACAAATGCCAATTATTATTGGTTTATACCATGCAATCAGTCGAATGAACGCAACACCAGAGATTATCTTAGGGACATTTTTAGGATTTGAATTAGCAGAGAAAAGTATCATTCTTGCTGTCGTAGCAGGTTTAACACAATTTATTGTGTTAAAAACTGGCCCAGCAATGGATAATCCACAAATGAAGATGATGATGTATATCATGCCGTTTATGATTATTGGATTTGGTATGTTCTTACCAGCAGCAATTTCTTTATATTGGATTATCGGAAATATGATTATGTTTATTACAAATATCTTTATTTATAAACCATTTCAGAAAGCGGAACCTGTAGTGGAACAAACAAAAGGAAGGGGAAGAAAATAATGAAGCAACTTGCACAACAAGGATTAACCGTTGAAGAAGCGATTACTCGTGCATTAAGCAAGCTTCAAGTTGAAAGAGAACAAGTTGAAATTGAAATTGTGCAACAACCCAAGAAAGGTTTCTTCGGTTTTGGTGCGAAACCTGCAGAAGTAATTGTAACTGTGAAAGAAATCAATGAAGAAGAGCCAGCGGATGCACAAGTAGTGATTCAAGAAGAAACGCTAATTAGTGAAGAAGTAGATACAGAATCTGAACCTGTTGTGAATGATTTAGAGAATAAGGTATTAGAAGAAGAGAAAAAAGTTTCTTTAGATCAATTAGCTACAGAGTACTTAACTAAATTAGCTAAAGGTTTAAAAATTGAGGATTTACAAGTGGAAGTTCAAGAAGATGGCAAATATATTTATGTACAAATAGACAGTCAAGATGCAGCTCTCTTAATAGGTAAACGTGGACAAACGCTTTATGCAATTCAACAACTTTTACAATTAGTTGTCAATCAACATGCGAATCGCTTTAAAGTAGTGCGTTTAAATATAGGTGATTATAAAGAAAGACGTGAGCAGTCTTTAATTCAATTAGCAGAAAGACTTGCAGACCAGTCTGTTAGAAATCAAAGGAAAGTAAAACTTGACCCTATGCCTTCTTACGAAAGAAAAATTGTGCATCATGCTTTGGCAGTAAGAGTTGATGTTGACACTTATTCAGAAGGTGAAGAACCTTATCGCTACTTAGTGATTGAACCCTTACAATAAAAAATAAATCAAAAAATTGGCGCCGTTCTTAACATCTGTTCAAGGAATATTTCTTGAAAAACAGTATGAAGAATGAAGCCAATTTTTCATTGTATTCTTGGATGTTCAAGATATAAAATTGCGGGATTCTGACAAGTGCATTCTAGAAGAACTTACGTTATATTTACTATAAAGAGAGCATAGGAAGGTGAAGGACGTGCAAGGAGAAACAATTGCAGCAATTTCTACACCAATGGGTGAAGGAGCCATCGGTATTGTTCGATTAAGTGGTGAGCATGCGATTACAATCGCTTCTCAATTATTTCAATCACCACAGGATAAAAAATTAACTGAAGTAGCAAGTCATACGATACACTATGGCCATTTAGTAGACCCAAGAAGTGGGGATACTGTTGAAGAAGTAATGGTGTCAATTATGAAAGAGCCCAAGACATTCACGCGTGAAGATGTAGTAGAAATCAATTGTCATGGAGGAATTACTGCGGTGAATCGTGTATTAGAATTAGCCATTACAAATGGTGCACGACTTGCAGAGCCAGGTGAATTTACTAAACGTGCTTTTTTAAATGGACGCATTGATCTCTCACAGGCAGAGGCAGTGATGGATTTAATTCGAGCGAAAACGGATCGAGCAATGGATATTGCTTTGCATCAAATGGATGGTAAATTATCGAAATTAATCGGTATTTTAAGACAAACGATATTAGAAACATTAGCTCAGGTAGAGGTAAATATTGATTACCCTGAGTACGACGATGTGGAAGAGGTCACTATTCCGCTGTTGGTGGAAAAAGGGAACTGGATTCAACAAGAGATTGCGGGTCTATTATCGACAGCTAAACAAGGGAAAATTGTAAGAGAAGGCTTAGCTACAGTCATCGTAGGGCGACCAAATGTAGGAAAATCATCTCTTCTTAACAGTTTAGTTCAAGAAAATAAAGCGATTGTCACTGATATTGCAGGGACAACTCGTGATATTATAGAAGAGTATGTCAACATTAAAGGAATTCCTTTAAAATTAGTCGATACGGCTGGAATACGTGAGACAGAAGACATTGTTGAAAGAATCGGCGTAGAAAGGTCACGTCAAGTATTGAAAGAAGCGGATCTCATATTACTCGTTTTAAATGGAGCAGAAGGTATTACAGAAGAAGATCTTCATTTATTTGAAGCTGTAAAAGGTTTTGAAACAATTGTAATTGTTAACAAAACAGACTTACCTCAACAATTAAAGATTGAGGATGTCCAGAGACAGTTGCCGACTACGAAAATTGTCACGACTTCATTAGTGAATGAAGAAGGCATTCAACAATTAGAACAAGCGATTTCAGAATTGTTTTTTACAGGTACAATCGCAGGTGAAGACATGACTTACGTATCGAATGCCCGCCATATTGCTTTATTACAAGAAGCTTATGAAACAATTGGTGATGCTGTAGAAGCTGCTGAACTAGGCGTACCTGTGGATATGATTCAAATTGATTTAACGAAGACGTGGGAATTATTAGGTGAAATCATTGGGGATACGGTTCAAGAAAGTTTAATTAATGAGCTGTTTTCACAATTTTGTTTAGGAAAATAAAGAGAAGTTATCATAAGGAAGGATGAACAAACATGAGCCAATATGAAGCTGGCACATATGATTGTATCGTCGTTGGAGCAGGTCATGCTGGAGTAGAAGCCGCACTAGCAGCAGCTAAAAGAGGTGCAAGTACACTTGTACTAACAATGAATTTAGATATGATTGCATTTATGCCATGTAACCCGTCACTAGGGGGACCAGCAAAAGGAATCGTCGTGCGTGAAATAGACGCATTAGGCGGTGCAATGGGGAAAGTGATTGACAAAACTCATATTCAAATGCGTATGTTAAATACAGGAAAAGGACCAGCAGTGCGTGCCCTGAGAGCTCAAGCGGATAAAGTATTATATCAATCTGAAATGAAAAATATGCTAGAAGAACAAGCCAATTTAACTTTACGTCAAGATGTAGTAGATGAATTAATTGTAGAAAATGATGAAGTGCGTGGAGTGATTACTCAATTAGGAGCAATCTACCGTGCAAAAACAGTAATCATTACTACCGGTACTTTTTTACGTGGAGAAATTGTAATTGGAAACTTGCGTTATTCAAGTGGCCCGAATAATCAGATGCCTTCTGTTAAATTAGCAGAAAGTCTAGAACGTTTAGGGTTTGAAGTCGTGCGATTTAAAACAGGTACGCCACCACGAGTAAACAGCCAGTCGATCGATTATAGTAAAACGGAAATCCAACCTGGAGATGAAGAACCGCGTGCGTTTAGTTTTGAAACAACAGAGTATATTTTGGATCAACTACCTTGTTGGCTAACTTATACGACCCCAGAGACCCATCAAATTATTAATGAAAACTTACATTTAGCTCCTATGTATTCAGGTATGATTCAAGGGAAGGGACCACGTTATTGTCCATCGATTGAAGATAAGATTGTCCGGTTTGCAGATAAGAATCGTCATCAGATCTTTTTAGAACCAGAGGGACGTAATACAAAAGAAGTTTATGTTCAAGGACTATCAACTAGTTTACCAGAACATATTCAAAGACAATTAGTAGCCAGTGTACCAGGGCTAGAACAAGCAGAAATCATGCGTGCAGGTTATGCAATTGAATATGATTCGATTGTACCTACTCAACTTTGGCCAACTTTAGAAACCAAACAAATTAAAAATTTATATACAGCCGGTCAAATAAATGGCACAAGTGGTTATGAGGAAGCGGCTGCCCAAGGGTTGATGGCAGGAATTAATGCTGCTAGTCGCGTTCTGGGTACTCCTGATGTTGTATTAGGGAGAGAGGAAGCTTATATTGGTGTGCTAATTGATGATTTAATTACAAAAGGAACGATTGAACCTTACCGTTTATTGACATCAAGAGCCGAATACCGATTATTGCTACGACATGATAATGCAGATCTTCGTCTTACGGAAAAAGGCTATGAATTGGGAATGATTTCAGAAGAGCGTTACCATCAATTCCTTTCTAAAAAAGAAAAAATAAAGGCCGAGTTAAACAGATTACATGAAATTACTGTCCGTCCGTCTGAAGAAGTGAATGCTATCCTTCAAGAAGCTAAGAGTACTCCAATTAAAGAGCCTTTAAAAGCGATTGATTTATTGAAAAGACCAGAAGTACTTTACATGCACTTACATCAAATTGTGCCTGCTGAAGAACAGTTGACTGAAGAGGTAGTGGAACAAGTAGAAATTTTCACGAAATATGAAGGATATATCAAAAAATCTTTACAACAGGTTGAGAAAATGAAGAAAATGGAAAGTAAGAGAATACCAGAAGATATCGATTATGATGCCATTTCAAGTATTGCCTCAGAAGGTCGTGCAATTTTAAAAGAAGTCCGTCCACTTTCTATTGCACAAGCTTCTCGTATACCTGGAGTGAATCCTGCAGATATTTCAATCTTACTTGTTTATATTGAACAAGGAAAAATTGCAAAAATAGATTAATTAACGAGCTGGTGTACCTACACCAGCTTTTACATAAATGGGGGTATAACTCAAAATGAATGAACAACAATTTATTGAAGAATTGAAAGTTCGTGGCATTATTTTAAATGACTTACAAATTAAGCAGTTTAGAACTTACTTTACAATGTTAGTAGAATGGAATCAAAAAATGAATTTAACAGCTATTACAGATGAGCCATCTGTGTATTTGAAACATTTTTTTGATTCAATCAGTGCTGCTTTTTACATTGATTTGACAACAGCTAAAACTTTATGTGATGTGGGTGCTGGTGCAGGTTTTCCAAGTATTCCACTTAAAATTTGTTTTCCAGAACTTGAAGTAACAATAGTTGATTCTTTGAACAAGCGAATTACTTTTTTAAATCATTTAGCAGAAGCTTTAAATCTTGATAAAGTACACTTTGTTCATGCACGAGCTGAGGAGTTTGGCCAAAATAAAATGTATCGTGAACAATTTGATATTGTTACAGCACGTGCTGTGGCCCGTTTATCTGTATTATCAGAATTATGTGTTCCACTTGTTAAAAAAGATGGCCAATTTATTGCAATGAAAGCCGCTCAAGCAGAAGACGAATTACAAGATGCACTAGGGGCACTTAAAATTTTAGGGGCTACTTTAAAGGAAACCCATGTATTTAATCTTCCTGAAGAAGAGAGTGAACGTGTTATTTATCAGTTTGATAAAATCAAAAACACCCCTAAAAAATATCCTAGAAAACCAGGTACACCTAATAAATCACCATTAAAATAATCGTGTAGGTACAGGAGTGAGAAAAATTGAAGCATACATTTTCACGATTTTTCGGAGGTTCACCTAAAGAAGAGACAGCAGTTCCTGAGGAGATAGAAAAAGAAAGTATCCAACAAATTCGATTAGATCGAATTCGTCCAAATCAATTTCAACCCAGAACGATATTTGTAGATGAGAAAATTGAAGAACTAGCACAAACTATCCGTACACATGGCATTATTCAACCAATCGTTGTTCGTCCAATCGGTGAAGATAACTATGAGATTGTTGCAGGAGAGAGAAGATATCGAGCGATGGAGTTACTAGAGTGGGAAGAAGCTCCAGTTTTAATTAAAGAGATGTCAGACCGTGAAACAGCTTCTGTTGCCCTCATAGAAAACTTACAAAGAGAACAGTTGACGGCCATCGAGGAGGCTAATGCTTACTATCAGTTACTGCATTTACATGAATTAACACAAGAAGCACTTGCTCAAAGACTTGGAAAAAGTCAATCAACAATAGCGAATAAACTTAGGTTGTTAAAGTTACCAGAAGAAATCCAACAAGCTATTTTAAAAAATGAAATCACTGAAAGGCATGCGCGTGCTTTATTAAAATTAAAAGAACCAACTGTCCAAATTCAATTACTTCAAGAAGCGCTTGAAGAGGGTTGGAGTGTCCGTCAACTTGAGGAAAAGATCATCGAATTGAGTCATTTACCTGAGCCTAAACGCAAGAAACCTATGATTAAAGCAATCAGTAAGGATATGCGAATCGCTTTAAATACAATTCGTCAATCGGCAGATTTAATTAAAAAGAGTGGCTTGCCTGTAGAGGTATTTGAAGAAGAGGAAGAAGAATACTATACAGTGACAATGAAGATTAAAAAAACAAAATAGACGAACCAGTTTAGAGATAAAAATCTTTAAACTGGTTTTTTTGTGACTATACCCGTTACAATTTGATAAACTGAAAAGAAGAACGTAAAGGAAGTGAATATGTAGGATGGGAAAAGTCATTGCAATTGCAAACCAAAAAGGTGGAGTCGGAAAAACAACGACTTCAGTTAATTTAAGTGCTTTCTTAGCGAATGAAGGAAAAAAAGTATTGCTTATTGATTCAGATCCACAAGGAAATGCGACAAGTGGTTTAGGAATTAATAAGAAAGAAGTGTCATATTGTATTTATGATTTAATGATTGAAGATGTTCCTTTTGAACAAGTTGTGAGAACAACAGCAGTGGAAGGGTTATCAATTATTCCTGCTACTATTTCTTTAGCGGGTGCAGAATTAGAATTAGTGACAACGATTTCTCGGGAAGTAAGATTAAAAAATGCCATTTCTTCAGAAATAAAGAACTATGATTACATCATTATTGATTGTCCACCATCACTTGGCTTACTTACGATTAATTCTCTAACGGCAGCTGACTCGATTATTATTCCTGTGCAGTCTGAATATTATGCGTTGGAAGGTTTAAGTCAGCTTTTAAGTACGATTAAGCTAGTTCAAAAGCATCTTAATAAAGATTTATATATCGAAGGTGTATTGCTTACTATGTTTGATGGAAGAACTAATTTAAGTCTTCAAGTTGCACAAGAAGTCCGAAAGTACTTTGGTAAACAAGTCTATGAAACAGTAATATCCAGAGCTGTGCGATTAAGTGAGGCACCTAGTCATGGAAAACCGATCTCTTTGTACGATGCAAAATCAAGAGGTGCGGAAGAATATGAACAACTTGCAAAGGAAGTGATTCAACATGGTTAAAGGTCTCGGAAAAGGTTTAGGCGCACTATTTGGAGAAACCTTACAAGAAGAACAGCAGAAAGTAGAAGAATTAGCCATCGTAGACATTACCACGAATCCTTATCAACCTCGAAATCACTTTGATGAAGAAGCATTGCAGCAATTAGCCCAATCCATCGAGCAATCAGGACTCATTCAGCCAATCATTGTGAGAAAGAAAAAGAAAGGTTATGAACTGGTTGCAGGTGAACGTCGTTTAAGGGCTACTCAATTACTCGGACAATCTACAATTACTGCTATTGTGAAAGAATTAACTGATGAACAGTCGATTGAATATGCAATTTTAGAGAACTTACAACGAGAAGATTTAAATGCGATTGAAGAAGCAGAGGCTTACGCAAGGATGATTAAAGAGCTAGGGGTGACTCAACAACAATTAGCTGAAAGACTTGGTAAGAGTAGACCCTATATAGCGAATATGATGCGATTAACGCAGTTGCCAAAGCATGTGCAAGAACTGATTCTAAATCAGAAGTTATCTGTTGGTCACGGGCGTACTTTGTTATCCTTACAAAATAAAGAACGGATGGATGATGTCATTACTAAAGTATTGACTGACCATCTAAACGTGCGACAGTTGGAAGAGTACATTCATCAAATCAACAATCATGCAATGTTGAAAGAAGAGAAGGAAAATAAGAGAGTGTCCCTAAATCCATTTATCAAGAAAGAGCAAGACGTTTTACAAGAGTATTTTGGAACAAAAGTGAAAATAAAAGACACGGGTAAACATAAAGGGAAACTAGAAATTGAATATATGTCTTTAGAAGATTTAGAACGAATATTAGAATTAATTAAAAAATAATTGAATCGTGGTGAAGAAGATGAATTTAGCAACTGACCCCACTATTAGTGACGAAATTACAGAAGAACTTAAATCAGTAGAAAAATTCATATTTAGTCAGGAGACGTGGGATGCACTATTAAAAACATCTATTCGTGTTCTACTTATCGTGCTTTTTTCAATTATTGTAGTCAAGGTATCAAAAGTTGTCATTAAAAGAATGTTCTCAATCAAATATAAAGGACCTATTCGTCGTTCTGAACGTCGAGAAAAAACACTTCTTTTACTCCTTGAGAATACAGTATCCTATGTTGTATATTTTGCGGCGATACTCGCTATCCTTGATGAGTTTGGAATCGGTGTTAAGGGACTATTAGCTGGAGCTGGAGTTCTTGGGCTAGCGGTAGGTTTTGGTGCACAAAACTTAGTGAGAGATGTTATTACAGGATTTTTTATTCTGTTTGAAGACCAATTTTCCGTAGGAGACTACGTAAAAATAGGGGAAGCCATCGGTACAGTTGAGGAAATCGGTTTACGGACGACTAAAATATCAGCATTTGGAGGAGAACTTCATATCCTGCCGAATGGCATCATTTCCGAGGTTGTCAATTATTCTGTCAGAAATTCTTTGGCAGTTCTTGATATAGGTGTTTCATATGAAACAGACTTAGCACATGTGCAACGGATTTTAGAAGACTATTTAGCTACACTAGACGAAGAACGTTATCCAGAGTTGGTGGAGCTCCCTACATTTGTAGGGGTTCAAAACTTAGCGGCTTCAGAAATAGTTCTTCGAATTACAGCAGAGACAAAGCCGATGATGAATTTTTCTGTTGCAAGAAAAATGAGAAAAGATATTAAAGACCTTTTTGATCGTCATCAGATAGAAATCCCTTATCAAAAGTTAGTCGTCTATCAACAAAAGGAGGAACAAACTAGTGAGTCAAAAAACATTTAATTTAAATGATGTAGTTGAAATGAAAAAACAGCATCCATGTGGGACGAATGAATGGAAGATTATTCGGATGGGAGCGGATATTCGAATCAAATGTTTAGGATGTGACCATTCTGTGATGCTTCCTAGAAATGAATTCACTAAAAAGATGAAAAAAGTTATCCAATCAGCAGAGGAATAGTGGTAAATAGACAATTAATGAATGACTCTCTATAATAGAGAAGTTATAATGTATCGGAAAAGAGAAAGGTTGGGACGAAATGGCTTTAACAGCTGGAATTGTAGGTCTACCAAACGTAGGAAAATCAACATTATTTAATGCAATCACAAAGGCAGGAGCAGAAGCGGCAAACTACCCATTCTGTACAATTGACCCGAACGTAGGGATTGTAGAAGTACCAGACGAACGATTAGATAAATTGACTGAATTAGTGACGCCGAAAAAAACTGTGCCAACAGCATTTGAATTTACAGATATCGCAGGTATTGTAGAGGGGGCTAGTAAAGGTGAAGGATTAGGGAATAAATTCTTATCTCATATTCGTGAAGTGGATGCAATCTGTCAGGTAGTTCGTTGTTTTGCAGATGAAAATATTACACATGTTTCAGGGAAAGTAGATCCTTTATCTGATATTGAAGTCATCAACTTAGAATTAATCCTTGCAGATTTAGAAAGTGTTTCTAAGCGTTTAGAAAGAGTCTCTAAGATGGCTAAACAAAAAGATAAAGAAGCAATGGCAGAAGAAATTGTACTGGCTAAATTAAAAGAAGCATTTGAAGAAGGATTACCTGCTAGGTCAGTTGAACTAACAAAAGAAGAATTTGAAGTTATCCGTGGTATGCATTTGTTGACTATTAAACCTATGCTATACGTAGCTAATGTGGCTGAAGATGAAATTTCAGATGTGAGCAATAATGAATATGTCCAACAAGTAAGAGATTTCGCAAAAGAAGATGGTGCAGAGGTCATTGTAGTTTGTGCGCGTATTGAGGAAGAAATGGCAGAACTAGAAGATGAAGAAAAAGAAATGTTCTTAGAAGAATTAGGCATTGAAGAATCAGGTTTAGATCAATTGATTCGGGCGACGTATGACTTGTTGGGGTTAGCAACTTATTTCACAGCAGGGGTTCAAGAAGTTCGTGCCTGGACGTTTAGAAAAGGAATGAAGGCTCCACAATGTGCTGGAATTATTCATACAGACTTTGAGAAAGGTTTCATTCGTGCAGAAACTGTAGCCTACGATGACTTAGTTTCAACAGGCTCAATGACAGCAGCGAAAGAAGCGGGTAAAGTGCGTTTAGAAGGAAAAGAATATGAAGTAAAAGACGGAGATGTTATGCTTTTCCGTTTTAATGTATGATGCTGTAAAAGAAATGAAAAAGGATACCCTGCCAATGAGTCGGCAAGGTATCTTTTTTTATGTTGACTTACTTGAGCACATGGAGTTGAGGTTCGTGGGGATCATCTAAAATAAGTTGTTCTTTAGGAAAACGGCGTAATTCTTTGTACATTGCTAAATCACCAGCTGCACCACCTATCAGTAAGGCACTTAGGAGAAGTAAAACGCCACTATGAAGATAAATTCCTATTAAACCCGGAAGGATTCCAGTAAGCCAAAGCGGAAGGAGTAGCGACTTTTGCATAGCCGAATTTGTAATGGGTTCAGGCATCGTTGCATAAGCGACTCCTTTTTTAAAATCAACTCCGATTTTCATTTTGCGGAAAGAGACTTGTCCGAAGCATTTGAATCCAATCAAATGAGTTAATTCGTGGGCGAGTATAAGTAAGAGATAACCAAAGACTGTAAGAATTACTCCGACGAATGAAATCGATAGAAGAAATTCTTGATGAATGATGGAATCCACTAAAAGTAGAAAAACAAGTGCAAATAAGGTGTAAAAAACACTCTTCTTTGCTACTTTTTGCAAGTCAATTGAAATCGTATCAATGATCAAAAAACCACACCCTTAAAAGTATTGAAAAAAAATAAAACGTATGTTATTATTAATTGATGTGAGTATACAAGTACTTACTCCTTGTCTATATTTTATTATAGACCAAAGTCCATGAGGAGGTGACAAATGATGAATAAATATGAAATTATGTACATTATCCGTCCGTCAGTAGAAGACGAGGCGCGAAAAGCTTTAATCGAACGTTTTGATGGCGTGTTAACTTCTAAAGGTGCAGAAATCATCGAGTCTAAAGAGTGGGGTAAACGCCGTTTAGCTTACGAAATGGATGACGAGCGTGAAGGATACTACCAATTAGTAACTTTCAATGCAACAGGTGAAGCAATTGAAGAATTCACACGTCTTGCAAACATTAACGAAGGCATTTTACGACATATGGCAATTCGTTTAGACAACTAATTGCTTGTAACGAATAAATGAAAGGGGTTGGATTCATAGTGATAAACCGTGTAGTTTTAGTCGGTCGTTTAACAAAAGATCCAGAGATGAAATATACGCAATCAGGAATTGCTGTGACTCGTTTTACATTGGCAGTGAACAGAACGTTTACAAACCAACAAGGTGAGCGAGAAGCCGATTTCATTAATTGCGTAGCTTGGAGGAAACAGGCAGAAAACGTGGCTAACTTTTTAAAGAAAGGTAGTCTAACAGGCGTTGATGGTCGTATTCAAACAAGCAGTTTTGATGGTCAAGATGGAAAACGCGTGTTTATGACAGAAGTTGTGGCAGATAGTGTTCAATTTTTAGAACCAAGAAATGCGAACCAAAATCGTAACGAGTTCTCAAATCAAGGACAAAATTACAATACTGGGCAACAAAACACACAGTCGAATTATCAGAATCAACAACCTCAACAGAATCAGCAAAATTATACGAATACTACAAACAATCCATTTGCTTCAAATGATGGTCCAATTGAAATTACAGATGACGATTTACCATTCTAATTTGGCAATAAATTGTGAACAGTGAGGAGGAACTAAACATGGCACCACGTCGCGGAGGTCGTCGTCGTCGTAAAGTTTGTTATTTCACTTCAAATAACATTACTTACATCGACTATAAAGACACAGACTTACTCAAAAAATTCGTTTCAGAACGCGGTAAAATTTTACCACGTCGTGTAACGGGAACAAGTGCGAAATATCAACGTAAATTAACTACAGCAATTAAACGTGCTCGTATCGTTGGTTTACTACCATTCGTATCTGAAGAAAAATAAGATGATCATTCAATCCCCTTTAGCTTGGTGCTAGAGGGGATTTTTTTGGTTCTTTGTCAAATATGATTGGTGAAGAGTTTTAGTCGATGAAGAGAGGTTGGCTGTAGGACTCGTTATGTAGTCAGTATAACTGATTTTTTGACGAGTTCTTTTTATAGGGGGTAACCAAATAACCCGTCACTTTCAGTTCAAAATCGATGCGTTCCTAGGGGCATTCGGTGAGTCGCTTCCTTCGCTTTCTCTCTGTCCAGGGGCTCACCTGTAACGATAAAATCCCCAAGGAATCGCCATCTTGCTAAATTTCCTGATCAATTCAATTTATCTACACAAAAATATACGGCCATTAGATATTAATTGTATTTATTAATAGGTGACTTCCAAAGATCTTAACTAAAAATGTAGGTTGATTCGTTTTTTATAAAGATTGGTACAGCTTGTATTGTCGAATAACTTTTAATAGATCAATCGTTATTTTTTCAACAGTAAATCAGTCGGTGTGTTTTTTATAGTTTTGTTTACCATTGATAAACTTGCATTTCTTGTCTTTAAAAGTTGCTGGCTTTCAAAAATAATCTTTAAAAAATGCGAGACTAGAAGATTTATAAGCATTCAAATATTGTTAGTCAGTGACAAGTGAGTATCCTTGAATTTGATTGTCAACGACTTTAAGCTACAGAACAATTCATTGGTTTCTTATTCATTTGAACTGATACCGCTACTTAATGCGTCCGCTCGGAACGGAAGTCAGGTATAGATAGATGATTGAATTCCCTATCAAATGATAAAAAGACGTTAGTGAAATTACATCACCTTCTCCTAAGTTCAAGAGAAGGTGATTTTCTTTCAC